>JAYVKG010000215.1:0-7760 GCA_043768625.1 Betaproteobacteria bacterium | reverse complement strand
CTTTGATGAGAGCGGCTTCCTTCAGCAACGCGCCAATTTCGCCGCCCGTGTTGATCCATTCTATGCGCCGCACTTGCTGCGAAAGGCGCATTTCCTTGGCCGAACTGTGGTCGGCCGCGAAGTGTGACAGCACGCGTTTGCGAATGTCTTTGGCTTTGCCCACATAGAGTGGCAATGCATTGTCGCCGTAAAAAAGATATACGCCGGGTGTGTCGGGCAGTACATCGATGATGCCGGGATCAAGATGCGACGGCAGGCTGGGACGCGCAGTGAGCTCTTTGAGGATCAGCGCGAAATGGGCGGAGCTATGCGCGGCCTCCACCTGTTGCCAAAACTGGTGAATTAGCTGCGCATCGGCCAGCGCCCGGTGCCGCCCGTTTGTTTTCAGGCCGTGCCGATCGATCAATGAATCAAGATTGTGCTTACGATGTTCAGGAAAGAGTTTACGGGAGAGTTTGACAGTGCATAACACGGTTGGTCGAAACTCATACCCGGCGCGGCGAAACGAGGCCTTCAGGAAACCGTAGTCGAAACGCGCATTGTGGGCAATGAATAACCGGTCTTGCAGATGCCCCAGCGTTTCCTTTGCCACTTCTTCGAAAGTCGGTGCATCCCGCACCATGTCATCGGTAATGCCCGTCATGAGCTGGATAAACCCGGGGATCGCAGTCTCCGGGTTGACCAAGGTGCTCCACTCACGTACGCCGCTGTCATCGACCTCAATCACGCCGATTTCGGTGATGCGATCGTGGGTCGAGGTCATCCCCGTCGTTTCCAGGTCAACGAAGGCGAGTGGCTGCATAGGGCGCGGTAACAGCGGGGACACGGGACAGACAAGCATTCATCTTGACTACACTTTTTATAGGCTGTATATTTTTACAGTATGAACGATTTGCCCTTGAATGTCATCCCGCAGGAAACCATTGTCCTTGCCGCAGCGCTGCTGCCGGATCCCGCCTCATCGATACCCTGGTCCTGCGAGGCGGACATTGTTTCGCCGACGGGAATCGCGTGCACACTGCAGTTTCAGCTGCGCCCGTTTGATTGTCCCTATGCCACGAAATGGCGGTGGGAAGCGGTCGCGTGTGTTCGTCGATACGTTGCAAATTGAATTTCAAAATAAACGCCATATCCATGTGCTGAATGTACTCAGCCGATTGGCAATGTCGATGGCGCCGATGGGATTTTTGAGAGACGACGTCACCAACCCGCATGCGGTAACCGCTGCCGATTTTGCGGCGGTTAAGGCCAATTTAAATAAGCCGCTCAGCAACCACACCTATCTGTTTGACTTGAATGTCGATGGCACGATTAGTCCGTCGGACGTGTCGGTAGTGAAGGCGCGTGTCGGGTTGGTATTGCCCTAGGCACCGGTAAATTAGATGTAATCGCTCAACGAATCCGGCGAACAACACTTATACCGCCGCGCAGCCGCATGCGTTACATCCAGAATTAAATCCCTCCTAGACTTTTTTCAATTGAACAACCATGGCGGAGCATGCTGGATTTTGTTGCAGCGACCAAGTTCTGTGGACGGTACTGGTTTGAGTTTGACAACTGTGCGATGCCGTTGGCGGCGACGGTTTCGCTGGTGATTCTGGTTGTTGTGTTTGCCATTGGACTCGCCCTTTGGCGTCTCATGCGAATTTGCAGACAACCAGACAACCAGACAACCAGACAACATATTGCTGCCCAACAGCAGACAAGAGCAGATACTGCTGAAGAAACGCATGTTGCGAGCGCAAGTTACGATGGAACGCCTGCGCTGGAACGGCGATAAGTCTGTCCTATATTCACGTACCTAGGCCCAGGCTGCAGAGCAGATTCGCAATGCGCTTAGGTCACGGAAGATCAATGGAGAGCGGCCAGGCGACCCAAAAGGCACCTGAGTGATCGCATGCGCATTCAGCACAAGCAAAGCGGTATAACTTCTGCGCAAGCCGCATTACCCCACTGCGTGCATTGACAGGTACGCAGCATTTCTGACTATTTCGGTTTTGAAACAAAACTATTTTCAGCTAATCGCTCGAGAACAGGGCTCACGCTTTCAAGGTGATTGACGTGGCGCGCAGCGCGGCAAGGCACGGTGGTGAAATTTGCCCAGGCGGAATACAAGTGACATGACAGTCAGCCTACCAAGGCAACAAGGGAAACTTTGCAAAAGTCTACAAGGCCGCGTCTCGAACAAATTTCCGTCAACCGCCGTGACCGCAAAAATTGGAAGTGCCTCATGGAATCGCGCAATATTTGGGCCTCTCGCAACCACCACGAAAGTCACAATGGAAATCAAGGCTTTGACACTAGTGCGGCTTCGCTGGCGGACGTGGGTATAAAGAAAATCGACACTGTTGCCGAAGTGACTACCCTCGTTGCATGCGTTTATGCCACGCGGCGATTGGTACTTCGCCTCGGCTGACTGCTTCAGGCAGTGGTTCTGTTGACTGTAAGCGATGGGAACTTGGTCTTCGATCACAAACCTCAAATGACCGGTGCGCGGCTTTTAATAACCATTTACTGGTGAGACGAGTTCAATTGTTTCAGACAGGATGGGTAAGAAAATAAAATCCTGAGCCTATTTTGGTTTGTGTAAACGGCAAGCCCGCAAAAAACTTTCGGCTTCATGCCGAATATTCTCGGCATCTGCTACTGCTGAATTGTTGTACTTTTCGCTGATCCCGATGAACCGGTTTTTGTTTGTTTAAAACGATACTCATGCTGCGCGTCCCGGGTAATCAGCACCGCGGGAATACGGGTCAGTGTCCGGCGGCACTTTCGCGTTGCCGGCGTGACTCGAACAGGCACACGCCAGACGCCACCGAAACATTCAGGCTCTCGACCGCGCCAAACATCGGAATGCTGATGATTTGATCGCAGTTTTCGCGCGTCAGTCGACGCAAGCCCTCGCCTTCCGCGCCCAACACCCAGGCAAGCGGGCCTATCAGTTTCGCACCAAAAAGCGAGGACTGACCGTCTTCGTCGGCACCGACGGTCCAGATGTCGCGGTCCTTCAGCTCACGCAGGGTGCGGGCGAGATTGGTCACGGTGATGTAGGGAATCGATTCGGCCGCCCCGGAAGCGACCTTCATGGCCACCGCCGTGAGGCCCACGCTTCGATCCTTGGGCGCAATTACCGCATGCGCGCCTGCAGCATCGGCGACCCGCAGGCAAGCACCGAGGTTATGCGGGTCGGTGACTCCATCCAGCAGCAGCAACAACGGCGGTACCGTCAGGATATCCAGCACGTCGTCCACGAATTGTGGCAGCGCCGTCGCCTCGACGTTGGCAACCACACCCTGATGACGCGCGTTGCCGGTCATGCCATCGAGGCGCTTGCCGTCGACCGTCATCACCCGCAGGTTTTTGGCCTTGGCGGTTTCGATCAGTGACTGCATGCGTTTGTCGTCACGCTTGGCGTCGACATAAATGTCGAGCACGCTTTCCGCGCGGTTGCGCATGCGGGCGCCGACCGCGTGGAAACCAAAAATAATTTGCGGCTTCATTTTTTCTTTTTGGCCAGCAGCGCACCGGACGATTTGGATTTTGGTGCAACGGCGGCCTTCGGTCCGGCCTTCGGTTTGGCGACGACTTTGGCTTTCGCCGTAGCTGCCCCAAAGCCTGCCATCGGCGTGGTTGGCGGATTGGCACTACTGACATTAATCACCGTTTTATCGGCTTTGGCTTCACGTGATTCGCGGCTTTCACGCGGCGGCCGCGGCGTGACTTTGGGTGGCAGCGGCGCTGGTTGTGGTGACCGCGACTTTGCTTGCGCTGCACGCGGACTCACCTGCGGCGGGAGCGACGGCGCTTTCGCGCCTTTTTCTAACGCCGCTTTGCTGACGCCTTTCTTACCGGTGCCCCAGGGTGATGATTTCCCCTTGTCGTCCGCAACCGAAGTGCCGACAGTGACGGATTTTTTCGGCAGCTCGCCCGCCAATGAAAAATCGATCTTGCTGGTTTCAATGTCCACCCGCGCGACCTTGATGTTGACGCGGTCAGACAGTTGAAATTTTTTCTTGGTTCGTTCGCCAATGATGGCGTGCTTGGCTTGGTCAAAGTGAAAATAATCCTGACCGAATTCGGAGATATGTACCAGCCCTTCGACGTAGACTTCATCGAGCGTGACAAAAATGCCAAAGCCGGTGACGCCGGTGATGGTGCCGGCAAAGGTCTCGCCCAGACGATCTTTCATGTAATAGCATTTGAGCCACGCGGTCACATCGCGCGTCGCCTCGTCGGCGCGCCGCTCGGTGGCAGAACACTGCATCCCCAGCTGCTCCCACGGCACCTTCGGGTCGTAGGTGGTGCCGTGCAAAATCGCCTTGATGGCGCGATGCGTGAGCAGATCCGGGTAGCGGCGGATCGGTGAAGTGAAGTGGGTATAGGCGTCATACGACAAACCGAAATGGCCGATATTGTCCGGGCTGTAGACCGCCTGCTTCATCGAGCGCAGCAACACCGTTTGCAATAGCGGTGCATCGGGCCGATCCTTGATTTTTTTCAACAGCTCCGCATAGTCACGCGGACGGGGTGTCTTGCCACCCG
The DNA here is from genome assembly GCA_043768625.1 of Betaproteobacteria bacterium. Lineage (GTDB taxonomy): Bacteria > Pseudomonadota > Gammaproteobacteria > Burkholderiales > Usitatibacteraceae > UKL13-2. The sequence goes on along the minus strand of JAYVKG010000215.1, from coordinate 3,218 downwards.
GCAGCACCAGCGCAAAGTCTTTCAACATTATGCGCAGGCCGTCCAGTTTTTCTTCGCTCGGGCCGGCGTGAATGCGATACAACGCCGGATGCGCGCGCTCGATGAGAAAATTGGCAGTGCTCACGTTGGCCGCAAGCATGCATTCTTCGATGAGGCGGTGCGCATCGTTACGCGTCGAGGGCACAATATTTTCGATCTTGCCACCCTCGGTGAACATCATGACCGTCTCTGCGCTGTCGAAATCGATCGCGCCGCGTTTGTTGCGTGCCGCGAGTAACACCTGAAATACCTGGTCCAGATGGTGCATGTGCGGCCACAACGTTTTATCAATACCGTGATCGGGCTCGCCGGCGTACAACAGTTTCGCGACACTGGTATAAGTGAGCCGCGCCGCGGAATGAAACACCGCCTCCATGAATTCGTAACGCTTGATTTCTCCGGTCGCAGAAATGGACATTTCGCACACCAGTGCCAGACGGTCGACGTTGGGCTTCAGTGAACACATTTCGTTCGACAGCACTTCTGGCAACATCGGGATCACCCGCCGCGGAAAGTAAACCGAATTACCCCGCAGCCGTGCTTCACGATCCAGCGCGTCACCGGTTTTCACGTAGTGCGAAACGTCGGCAATCGCCACCAGCAGCCGAAATCCCTTGCCCTGAGGTTCGCAAAAAACTGCATCGTCAAAGTCTCGCGCGGTTTCGCCGTCAATGGTGACAAATGGCAAGTCGCGCAAATCGACGCGGCCCTGCCGGTCGGTCGCCGTGACTTTTTTCGGCACCTTTTTTTCCAGCGCCTCAACATCCTCCGGCCAGATATGCGGCAAATCGTGCTTGCGCAACGCGATTTCTATTTCCATCCCGGGGTCGGCGTAATTGCCCAGCACTTCGGTGACGCGTGCCACCGGTTCGGAATTTTTTGCGGGCTGCGCGACCAGCTCTACCATCACCACCTGCCCCGATTTGGCGCCGCCATCGAACCCAGGCTCGACCAGAATGTCCTGGCTGATGCGTTTATTTTCGGCAACCACAAACAGCACCCCGCGCTCGGAAAATAAGCGGCCGACCAGCTTGGTATTTTTACGCTCCAGTACTTCGACGATCGAGCCCTCACGACGACCCCGGCGATCAACGCCCACTTCGCGCACCATCGCGCGATCACCATCGAGCACCTTGTGCATTTGTTTCGGCCCCAGAAACAAATCGTCGGAACCGTTATCCGGCACAAAAAAGCCGAAGCCGTCGGGATGACCCTGCACGCGGCCGGGAATCAAATCGAGTTTTTCAACGAGGCACACATCGCCGTGGCGATTGCGCATCACCTGCGCCTCGCGTTCCATCGCGGCCAGACGGCGCGTGAAGCCGTCAATTTCCTCGCTGCCAATGTCGAGCATGGTGGCGAGCTGCGTGGCATTGATCGGTACGCCCGCTTTCGCCAGCAGTTCAAGGATTAATTCACGACTGGGCAGGGGATTCTCATACTTGGCCTGTTCGCGGGCCCTGTGGGGATCGGCAGCGCGCGGCGATGGATGGGATTTATTGTTTTTCTTGGTCAAGATGGCTATCGCAGTTGGGTAGTGGGCAATGTTGCTGTAAAGGTAGACAGAATCAGCGGTATTGGCTATGATTCGGCCTCATTTTACGCGAAGCGCCGCTTTTGAACACGCTTTCGCAACCTGTAAGCCCGGATGGCGGAATTGGTAGACGCACTAGGTTCAGGTCCTAGCGCCGGCAACGGTGTGGAGGTTCGAGTCCTCTTTCGGGCACCAAAAAGAAAAACCCGCTTCGGCGGGTTTTCTTATTGATGCTCGAAAAGCGATGCCCTGCGGCATCGCGTGAGGACTCCAAAGACTTGCCATGCAGGGCAAGTCGGGGTCGCGCTGGCGTTACCGAGTCAGCCGCACAGGCGCGCGCGGCAAACTAATCAGCTTTCGGGCACCAATTAAAAAAACACTTCGGCGGTTTTTTTCGCCGCCGAAAAGCGGAGCCCTGCGGCGTTTTGTTGGTTCCGCGAAAAGCTACGAAAAATTTCCAGCCCGACGGCCACCGCTTGCGGCGACTTTATTGCGCAAAAAAATTCCGCCGGGAATTTATTTCTTTGCCTCGTCTCGCGCCTTGTCTTTCTCCGTTTTTTTGTCGGTCGAGGGCAGCACTAAATCTGCGGCGGCGCCGATTGTTTTGGCGGTGACTTTCGCCCCCGTCGCCACTATGGTCACCGCCGCATCGGCAACTGCAACGACTGCGCAACCCGTAACAGTGCAGAAAACCGCGGCACTGATGCTGATTAGCGCGGCAGATTTCGGTGCAATGAATAAATTACGCTTGATCATGTAGCGGCTCCATTCGGGTACCAACAGGACAATGTGCCTTGGACCTGCATCGATGTTTTATTTCATTTACTTAAAGCTGGAACGCCAGCCAGAGAACAATTCCTTCAGCCAAATCGCGCCATAGTCCGGGCTTTTTGCCGTGGTAGCGATCGGCCGGCTTGCGGTGCTGTTCGACAAAGTCGGCGAACCGCTGCACATCGGCGCACGCATAGAACGCCACCATCAGTTCGTAATTGAGAAACAGGCTGCGCGAATCAAGATTGGCCGAGCCCGCCAAAGCCAGGCAATCATCAATCACAACGGCCTTCGCATGCAGCATGTAGGGAACCAGCCAAACGCGTCCACCGGAAGCCGCCAGATGCCTCAGCGCCCGATGACGCGCAAAGTCGGCCATATGATGATTCGAGCGTTTGGGCAGCACTAAGTCTACCATCACGCCCCGCCTCGCCGCGAGCGACAACGCCATCAGCAAAGCATCCCCCGGCACAAAATAGGGGGTCACCGCCATGATGCGATTGCTCGCTTTGAAGCATGCGGTGACCAGTATGTCGTGGACGGTGTCATCGGCCTGATCGGGGCCCGAAGCAATGACCTGCGCAAATGCTGCGGATGCAGACGGCTCGGGCTTCATTGCTTCCGGCGGTGGCGTGCCGGTCGACGTTGCCCAATCTTGATCGAACAGCGCGCGACTCTGGGCCGCGAGCGCACCCTCCAAATCAAACGTCAAGTCCTTCCAGGCCTTATGCTTAGGCACACCTTCAAAGTATTCCGCCGCGAAATTGCGGCCGCCGCACCACAGCCGTTTACCATCGGCCACCACCATCTTGCGATGATTGCGCATATTGGTGCTGCTTTTGAACGGCGAATGCAGAATGGGGCCGTGCAACGC
>JAYVKG010000214.1:0-8204 GCA_043768625.1 Betaproteobacteria bacterium | reverse complement strand
GGGCAGGTCAGCCCCGCTGGATTATTGGCAGTCACGTTTACCAATAAAGCGGCCAAGGAAATGTTGGCGAGGCTATCCGCGATGATGCCGATCAACCCCCGAGGCATGTGGATCGGCACGTTTCACGGTCTGTGCAATCGTCTGCTGCGTACGCACTATCGCGATGCCAATCTGCCACAAACCTTCCAGATCCTCGATTCGGCTGACCAGCAATCGGCCATTAAGCGTTTGTTAAAGGTGTTGAATGTTGACGATGAGAGATTCAAGCCGCGCGAATTGGGCTGGTTTATAAACAGCGCGAAGGATCAAGGACAGCGCCCCAACGCAGTGGAAGCGGGTGACGAATTCACCCGCCGTCAGGTCGAATTTTATGCCGCATATGAGGCGCAATGCCAGCGCGAAGGCGTGGTCGATTTTGCCGAATTGCTGTTGCGCTGCTTTGAATTGCTGGCCAAAAATATGCCGCTGCAGGAACACTACCGCGAGCGCTTCAAGTTTATTCTGGTCGACGAATTTCAGGACACCAACCGCTTGCAGTACCAGTGGATAAAACTACTGGCGGGGCGCGACAACGCGGTGTTTGCGGTCGGCGATGACGACCAGTCAATTTACGGCTTTCGTGGAGCGGAAGCGGCCAACATGCGCGAATTCCAGCGCGACTTTGCCGGCGGCAATATCATCAAACTCGAACAGAACTATCGTTCGCAGGGCAATATTCTCGATGCCGCCAATGCGGTCATCCAGCACAATAAAGACCGGCTCGGCAAGAACCTGTGGACCGATGCCGGTAAAGGAGAGGCGATCCGCATTTACGCTGCTGCCTCGGACAATGATGAAGCGCAGTTTATCGTTGATGAAGTGAAAACGCTGGACCATATCGGCATCTCGCTCAACGACATGGCGCTGCTGTATCGTTCCAACGCCCAATCGCGGGTACTCGAGCACGCGTTGTTTCGCGCCGGACTCCCTTATCGCGTTTATGGCGGCCTTCGCTTTTTCGAGCGGCAGGAAATCAAACACGCGCTAGCGTATCTACGGCTCGCCGGCAACCCGGATGACGACGGCGCATTTTCGCGCGTGGTGAACTTTCCGCCACGTGGCATCGGCGCTCGCTCGGTCGAACAAGTGCAGGATCTGGCGCAGCGACACAGTATTTCCTTTTACGCCGCCGCCACCGCAGGAATTGCCAATGGTCAAATTGCCGGTCGTGCGGGATCGGTGATCGGCGCTTTCCTGAAAATCATTGACCACCTGAAAGCGTCGGCCGGTGCTATTGCGTTACAGGAATTGGCTGACGAATGCCTTGAGAAAAGTGGTTTGCGTGCGCATTATTTGGCCGAGCGTGAAGGTGCTGACCGGCTGGAAAATTTGGCTGAACTTGTGAACGCGACCGCTCAATTCCAGGAGGAATATGAGGGGGAAGATACCTCGCTGATCGGCTTTCTCACGCATGCCAGTCTAGAAGCGGGCGAACACGAGGCTGGTGTGAATGAAGACGCTTTGCAATTGATGACGGTACACGCCGCCAAGGGGCTGGAATTCAAGGCGGTGTTCCTGAGCGGGCTAGAAGAAGGCTTGTTTCCCCATGACAACGCGGCCAATGCGCTCGATGGCATCGAGGAGGAGCGGCGCCTCATGTATGTCGCCTTGACGCGCGCGCGCGAGCGGCTATATCTGTCGTACGCGTCTCAGCGCATGCTGCACGGACAGATTCGTTACGGCATCGTCTCACGGTTTGTCGATGAAATTCCCGCACCCCTTTGCAAATGGATCGTGGTGCCGGAAAGGCAATCGGGCTACTTGTCCGGAGCTTCGAAATATCCGCCGTCGCATTCCGGCGGAGGCCATAACGCGCAGCAATCCTGGGGCGGCAATAAAAGTGATGCCACGACTCGTGGCGCGTGGATCGAGGGCCGCGACAGCAATGATCGTCCGTATTCCCCTCGCCAGCAAAGTGTCAACAGCGGCACCGACGGGGCCTATGGTCGCGAAGGCGCGCCAGATACCACCCGGGCGCGGTTTGAAACCGCGCGGCCGGACGCCTATCCGTTCGGTGTCGGGCAAAACGTGCGACATGCCAAATTCGGCGAAGGCGTGGTCCTAAATTTCGAGGGCCGGGGACTGGACGCACGCGTGCAGGTGAAATTCCGCAGCGATGGTGTGAAATGGCTGGCACTGCAGTTTGCCAAGCTCACTGCAGGTTGAGATGCGCCACTGCCATTCTATTGAATACGCACGTTAAGGAATACTCGACACTAGCATCGGCGGGGCTTTGCAGACACTTTACATCGGCAAGCCGCGCCGGTACTCGTTCTGAGTTTTTACAACTGCCTAGCTTCGCAGTTCGCCGTTGGCAAGAATAACGCCAATGTCGACAAATTTGCCGCCGTGCCGAAATCCTGGCTTGAACTCAACAACATGCCCGCCCACGTCGACGCGGCCCATTGCAGACAGTGCTTTTTGCAGGCTCTCGCGCGTGACTTCCTTGCCGGCCTTGCGAATGCCTTCCACCAATACTTTCGCGGCGATGCAGGATTCGATCGCCGTCACATTCATTGTCTCCTTCTGGCCCAGCGCGGTCCACGCCTCTACACACTCCTTGATCACCGGCACACTTAATGATTTAGCCGTCGGCACCGTCAACGCGACCGATATACCTGCCGCTTCCGGCCCGAGTGCCTTGGCCAGCTGGCTGGCACCGACGAAGGAGAGGCTCGTCACCAAATAGGGCAGGTTAGCCGAACGCAGCCGCATCACCATTTGCGCGGCCGGAGCGTACAGTGTGGTGACCACAATCACCTGTGGATCCGAAGTTGCAATGCGTTTGACGATGTCGTCCGGCAAATCCGCATTGCGCTTGATGGGTATGCTGGTTGGTTGCCTGTTGAATTTCTGCAGCGTCTTCGCCACCGTCTCGAAATTCTGTTTGCCGACGGCGTCGTCGTAATGCAACACCGTCACCCGCGTGCTACCCAGGCTGCCCCAAAAATTGATTATTTTTTCAATTTCATCTGCATAGGTGGCGCGAACGGTGTAGACGAAATCATTTTGTTTGCGGATCGTATCGGCACCCGTGAACGGGGCGAAAAACGGCACGCGACTTTCTTTCACCATCGGCATCGCCGGAATGCTCAGGGTAGATGAGGCATAACCAAACAATGCGACCGCATTATTTTCGCCGAGCAGTCTTTTGGTATTTTCAGCGGCCAGCTGGGTGTCGTTCTTGTCATCCAGCGTCACTAATTTGATCTTGTGGCCATTTACGCCGCCGGTCGCATTGATCCTTTCAAAATAAGCCAGTGCGCCGTTGCGGATATCGTTGCCAAGATCGGCATTGCTACCGGTCAGCGGCGTTGATTGGCCGATCGTGATGTCTGCGGCGTTTGCCGTGGTTGCCAACGCGAAGAATAAAACAAGACAGCAACGCAAGCTCTTCATTTTGGTTCCCATTTCCATTGTGCGCAACGACGGAGGACTCGCACTCTCTTCTAAGCGTACAGGTCGAGCTTGGTTTTGGCGAATGCAAGGATGATGGCAAAAATTACCCTACAATTGTAGCCGTATTGCGACCAAACAATTGGCCCGGCCGTCAGAAGTCAGGCTTCTGCCGATGCCCGGAACAAATCGCGATAACTTACGTAGTGGGCAATCGCATAGAGCGGCATTGCGATCACAAGACCGAGAAACGGCGGTAACACCGCGAAAAAAAACATCAACGCCATCAATCCACCGAACACCAGCATAGGCAAGAAATTGGCAATCAGTGCATAGCAACTCCAGCGGATCGCGTGCGTGGCCGGCATTTTATTCAGCGCAAGAATGGCGGCCGTAAACCACAGCGCCCCTTTGATGGCAACCATCAGGGCAAAACCGAAGATCACAATCCATTCGCGGCCGTCAAGTGATTGTGCATAGGCCCTTATGTCCGGCATGCCGTTGACATCTGCGTAAACACTGCGCGGCAAACCAAGCAGGCCAAGCACCAGCATCACAATGATTTCAGCAACCAAGGTGATCGAGCCGATGGTCACGAGCGGTCGTCCGTTGGCGCGGAATGCCGCGAATAGCTGATGCACGCCAACCGGCTGGCCCGCCTCCTGATCGCGTGCTGCGAGCACAAAGCTGGCAAAAAAGCCGGGTTGCAAGATGGTGGCGACGGCGGCCCCGATCAGCGGCACATAAAATAATCCCAGCGTCGTTAACAACCAAACAGAAACGAGCGAAATCCAGCTAACTGGTTGGGCGCGAAAGAGCGCGAAAGATAGTTTGATCCAGGCAAAACCAGCACTGGCGGGTACGTCGATAACTTGCATATGTAAAAGTATTGTTGCGCTTGCGTCTCTATGAGGCTACCGGCATTAATGCACGATTTTCGGATTCGTGGGTCGCGTGAAAATGCAGCAATCGCGCAGAAAATGGGTGATCTTTGGGATGCGTAAGTTCGGAATTGCGCGGCAAGTGATGATAACCCAAGCGCCCCAACCAGGTACGCAATGCGGCGGCGCGCAGCATTTGTGGCCATGCGGCACGTTCGACGGCAACAAACGGCCGCACGTCGGCGTAACCGGCCAGCAGCGCGCGTGCGTTGATCAAATGCAGTTTTGCGGCGGGGTACACAGAATAATCCAGGCACCAATCGTTCACGGCTACGGCAACATCAAAAAGTAATTGTTCGTTGCACGCAAAATAAAAGTCGATGATTTGTGGCGTGTGATGAGTGCCGTGGTCGTCCCACAAAATATTGTCGCGAAACAAGTCACCGTGTACCACCCCGCGCGGCAGATTGAGCAGATCGAAATTTTGCTGATGCGCGATCTCAGCGGCGATTTCAGCGTTTTCTCCGGCCGAAAGATGTTTATTCAAACTGATCGCGTAACTGCGCCACCATGAAAGTCCCCGCCAATTCGGCATCGGCAGGTCAAACGAACCCGCCGCTTCGTGCAGGTGCGCTAACGCCATGCCCACGGCGTGACAGTCCGGCGGAGTCGGATGTGCCATGTCGTTGCCTGAAAGGCGCGTCACCATAACAGCGGGTTTGCCCCGCAACGTCCTGATAACTGTGCCATCTTTAGTCTGCAAGGGAGCCGCGCAGGGTATCCCTTTCGCGTACAAATACGCCATCAATCCCATGTAGAAATGGAGATCATGGCGCGGAATTTTTTCGAAAAGGGTGAGGACGTAGCAACCCTCTGTAGTGGTAACGAAAAAATTGGAGTTTTCCACGCCTGCAGCGATGTTCTGGAAATCGATAATGTCGCCGACCCGATAAGGCGTGATGAATGCGCGGGCCTCTTCGATCGTAATAGGGGTGAAAACGCTCACAGAATCAGGATAGCCGGTTTTCTTACCAGGTCAGTATTACCCACATCGGTATGGCAATTTTCAAATCCGGACCGTCCACTCGCGTGAATTTGCCTTCGCCCTTTTCATCGATCAGGTAGTACGCCGGACCGGAAGCTGGCTGGATACGCTGCTTATAAAGCCTGCCGCCCAGACGGTATTCTTCAATCCTATCGGTGCCCGATTGACGCGTCGTCACTTTGACGTCTTGGGACCAATCGGAAGCCTTGACCTCCGGGGGCAATGGTACATCTTCGACCAGTTGAAGATCCTTCGGTCGCGGCCGTGCCTGGCTTTGCGCTAATACCGGAAGCACCAGGACTATGGCGACTAACATGACGATTAAACGGGAAGGCAAATGCATGGCAGACTCCGATTGTTGAACGGTTACCGTTACCGCCTGGCTAAAGGGTCATTTCCAGTGCGCGCTCATCAGGCGAAGGCGTAAAACCGCGGTTCGCATAATGATCAAAAATGGCGGCGACTATCTGATCCGGATCGTCGATCACCTTGAACAAATCGACGTCACTCTCACTGATCACTCCTTCTTTCACCATGGCGTTCTTCATCCATTCAATCAGGCCGCCCCAAAATTCACTGCCGACCAGGATAACCGGGAAGCGGCGAATCTTGCCAGTTTGTATGAGCGTCAATGCCTCGGAGAGTTCATCCAGCGTACCGAATCCTCCCGGCATCACTACGTAAGCCGCTGCGTGCTTCACAAACATCGTTTTGCGTGCAAAAAAATGCTGAAACATCATCGATACATCCTGATAGCCGTTCCCGCCCTGCTCGAACGGTAGCAGAATATTAAGGCCGACACTGGGACTTTTACCGGCAAGCGCCCCCTTGTTGGCCGCCTCCATAATGCCCGGGCCACCGCCGGAGAGCACACTGAATCCGGCATCAGACAATTTACGCGCAATCGTTTCGGTGATGGCGTAATAGCGGTTGTCTTCCTTGAGTCGCGCACTGCCGAAAATAGCAACCGCCGGTGACACCCCTGCCAGTCGCTCGGACGCGGTAACCAATTCGGCGATAATATTGAACATCCACCACGATTCACGTGCCGCGACCAGCGATTGGTGTTTCATGTCTGGATCGGCCGGCTTGGGGATTTTCCCGACTTGTTTCTTGCTGCTTTGAGATTGATTCAACTTCGCACACTCCAATTACCGTAATGAGCACCACAAAACAAGCACGCCCACGTTTGCTGCTCGTCGATATCTCGAGCTTTTTCTATCGGGCTTTCCACGCCATGCCTGATTTTCGTTCGCCGGCCGGCGAGCCCACCGGCGCGATCTTCGGTGTGGCCAATATGCTCAACAAACTTCGCGCTGATTACCCCGCTGATTATAGCGCCTGCGTGTTTGACCCCAAGGGCAAAACCTTTCGTGACGATATTTATGCTGATTACAAAGCCACTCGCGCCGCAATGCCTGAAGATCTTGCGCGCCAGGTTGGACCCATTCGCGAACTCGCTGCAGCGCTCGGCTGGCCCTGCGTGGTGATTGATGGCATGGAAGCCGACGACATTATTGGTACCCTTTCCAAACACGCGACCGCACGTGGTGTCGACACCGTAATTGGTACCGGTGACAAAGATCTGGCACAACTCGTTAATGAAACTGTGGTGCTGGTGAACACGATGTCCAATGAAACGCTGGATATTGCCGGCGTCAGAAATAAGTTTGGCGTTGCGCCGGACAGAATCGTCGATTACTTGACGCTGATGGGCGACACGGTTGATAACGTGCCCGGGGTCGAAAAGGTCGGCCCTAAAACGGCGGCGAAATGGATTGCCGAATTCGGTTCGCTCGATGGAGTGATCAAGAATGCAGCCAGCATAAAAGGCGTGGTCGGTGAAAATCTGCGCAAGGCGCTCGACTGGCTGCCGACCGGCCGGGTGTTGGTGACGGTGAAATGTGATGTACCGCTGACATTTGACTTCGATACGATCGACCACAAGCTACCTGACATTGAAAAACTCGACAAACTTTATGAGCAGTTTGGCTTCAAGGGGCTGCGCGCAGCTTTGCATAAAAACGCCAGTCAGCCAGACAACGTTAACGTAAACGTAAACGCCGATGCATCCGGTGACAACGCCACTTCTACCGTTTTCAAGCAGGCGGACAAAGATTCAAGCGCCGTCCGCTGGTCCTCTGGCGAGCCGGCCGCGCACCAGGCAGCGTTCGTCAATACCAGAAAATACGAATGTATCCTCTCCGAAGAACAACTCGATTCCTGGATCGAAAAACTCAATGCTGCTGACTTGGCCTGCTTCGACACAGAAACTACCAGCCTCGATCAAATGCAGGCGCAAATCGTAGGGTTGTCGTTTGCCTGCGTTGCAGGTGAAGGCGCTTACCTGCCCCTCCGGCACATTTATCCTGGCGCACCCGACCAACTCGATTTCGATCGCGCTATCGCCAAGCTGCGCCCTTGGCTGGAGGACGAAACCAAGAAAAAACTCGGCCAGAACATCAAATATGATTTGCATGTATTTGCCAATCACGGCGTCGATGTGAAAGGTTACGCACACGACACGCTGTTGCAATCCTACGTACTGGAAAGCCACCAACGCCACGACATGGATTCGCTGGCCATGCGCCACCTCAATGCAAAAACGATTTCGTTCGAAGAAGTCGCTGGCAAAGGCGCATCGCAAATCGGCTTTGAGCAAGTGTCTATCGAGACTGCCACCAATTATTCGGCGGAAGATTCGGATGTCACGTTGCAACTGCATCTGGCGATGTATCCGCAGGTTTTGGCAGAACAACACCTCAAATTCGTTTATGAAAGAATTGAGATGCCGACCTCGCGTGTGCTGCTCACCATCGAGCGCAACGGCGTGCTGATCGATA
>JAYVKG010000213.1:0-3685 GCA_043768625.1 Betaproteobacteria bacterium | reverse complement strand
CGCTTCAATTTCAGGCGGCGAAAGACGCGCAATGAGCGTATCGAAAAATACGATACGTTTGGTCTTTCCCAGTCCCGTGAAATAAGCATTGCCGTGGCTAGAGCGCTTGGAACCATCCATCACGAACAAGCCACTCGCGGTAAATCCACAGCGTGTTAGCAGGCGTTCGATACGCGATTGCAGTGACACATCGGCGAGCGGCGAAAATTTATTGAACAGCGGCGCAATAAAACTCGGATAAATTACGATCATCGCCAGGCTAAATGCCAGCCACACCAGCCACACATACAACCACCACAGGCCGCCCATTTTTTCCATTAACCAAAATGTGACCAGCAACAACGGAACGCCGATCATGGCAGACAGCAACAGACCCTTGATCGCGTCGATGAGGTACAGCTGCCAGGTTAATTTGTTAAAGCCAAATTGCTGCTCGATCACAAAAGTACGGTAAAGATCGAATGGCGTGGAAATCAGCGACGAGACCACCATCAGTCCGGCAAAAATGGCAAGTCCCAACAAGTAAGGTCCGCTGAACCATGTCGCGGCGACGCTGTGGATCAGCCACATGCCGCCCCCCAGAGTGATCGCCAGCAACAGCGCCACATCAAAAACGCTTTCAATTAAGCCCAGCCGGTTTTTAGCGATGGTGTAATCCGCCGCCTTCTGATGCGCTGCCGGCGTGATGGCGTCAGTGAACTCCGCGGGCACCACCGACCGATGCGCGCGGACGTGGGCCATGTGGCGCAACGTGAGCATGCTGCCGAAAGCGAAGCTGCATAGCACGAACAGCAGAAAAATCAGGGTAAAGACGGGAGCAGTCATCCAGGGCACCAGTGGTGAATCATGAGAAAATAAAATACTGCCCTATTTTACGGCGCATTTGACGCGCATTCGACATTCAACCGAGACCAGCCATGCCCCAAGACCAAAACAATCTTATCTGGATCGACATGGAAATGACCGGTCTGGTGCCGGAAACCGACCGCATCATCGAAGTTGCCATCGTCGTCACCGACGCCAATCTCAACACCATCGCCGAAAGCCCGGTGCTGGTGCTGCATCAGCCCGACGCCATTCTCGACGCGATGGATTCGTGGAACAAATCCACCCACAAAAAATCCGGACTCATCGACAAGGTGAAAGCATCCACGCTCACCGACGCCTACGTCGAGAATCAGATGATCGAGTTTTTGAAGCTGCACGTGCCTGCCAGCACCTCGCCCATGTGCGGCAATTCGATCTGTCAGGACCGCCGCTTCATGGCGCGTAGCATGCCCAAACTTGAGGCTTACTTCCATTACCGCAACCTTGATGTTTCCACGTTGAAAGAACTCGCCAAACGCTGGAAGCCGTCAATCATGGCGGGAATGAAAAAACACGGCAAGCATGAGGCGCTAGCCGATATCTACGAGAGCATTGAAGAGCTCAAGTATTATCGGGAGCACTTTTTGCAGGTGGCTCCGACCTAGTCGGCGCGACCTGGAACTGGACAAGATATACGAAAAAATTGGCCAAAATCCAGCACTGGTGCGGCGTTCACGCAATAAGTGACTGGGAAGCCGCGCCAGATATAGAGTTTCGTCCTGTCCGATGCTTTGTCGTGCAGTAGACAGACTTTACGCCAGCGACATCAGCATCAATTCCCCTTCGATGCAGCCGCGGTCCCCCGGCCGCTGGCAACCAGCCATTGGCATTCAGCCGGCAACTACGCACGATCGAAATCGCTGTCAACCGCGCATTCCCGGCACCCTGGGCGAGCGAAAAGATTTGGATGATGGTGTTCAGTTTTTTTGCGCTGAACAATGCTGCCGACGCGTCCACCAGGCGGGTGATTGTGTCGAACGCCAAAGCGGTGCGGCCACCGAGAGGATGGATGTCGCCTGCGTCCTGCCGCGTGTTCCATCTGGGAACCTGAGAGTGGTTTTTAGCGCGTGAAAAATGACCTTGCGTGGCGGGTGTCCATGATTTCCTGGGAGCGGGAGAATTCCGATTTTATTCGTTGCGATGGGCGAGAGCACGGTCGCGGCTTCGGCGTCGCGCGTGTTTTACGGTTGACCGGATACACCAGTTGCGGCGGGCCTATTCATGAGCCGATCACCCCGCCATCATCTTTCGTGATCACGATCGTCGCCGATCGTGGCCTTGTTACGATAGGTTCCAATGGCCAGAATTGAGTCGAGCTGTCGACTCGTGCCGCATAAAAGTCTTCCGGATGCTGGATATTCAGAAACGCGGCGGTGCCATCCGGTGTAAAGGTCAGGCCGGTAATTTCGCAGCCGCGCGGCCCGGTGAGGAAGCGGCGTATTTCACCACTCGCACTATCCACCGCGAGCAACTGATTGTTGCCAAGATTTGCATATTCACCACGCCCCGGCGCGCCGATATCGGTGCCGATCCATAGCGTTCCATCGGGCGCAAACCGCAGCGTATCGGGGCAGGCGAACGTATCGCCTTTTATATTGCCGCGCATGGCTGGCTCGGCATGACCAGGGTCGCCGGCGATAACAAACAGGTCCCAGTTGAACGTAGTCGACGCTGCGTTGCGACCGGATTCGCGCCAGCGAATTATTTGGCCAAACAGATTGTTGTCACGCGGATTGGCCGCGTCCCTGGCCGGCTTTCCTGCGGCACCGCGCTCGGCATTGTAGGTCAGCGACCCATAAACCTCACCCGTTGCAGGATGAACCACAATCCACTCCGGACGATCCATCGGGGTGGCACCAACGTAATCTGCTGCGAGCCTGGCATGCACCAGCACATCGGCCTGGTCGGCGAAGCCGTTGTCAGCCGTCAAACCGTTTTGTCCGTGCACCAGTGGCAGCCAGACGCCGGACCCGTCAGCATTGAATTTACCCACATAAAGCGTGCCGTGGTCGAGGAGATCGCGGTTCGCAGCGCGATTTTGGGGATTGTAGGCGTCGCGTGAAACAAATTTGTAAATGTATTCAAAACGGGCGTCGTCGCCGGTGTAGATAATCACCCGACCGTCCTTTGCCACCGCGTGAAACGCACTTTCATGGGCAAAGCGGCCGAGCGCAGTACGCTTTACCGGTTTCGAATGCGGGTCAAACGGATCGATCTCGACCACCCAGCCGAAACGATTGAATTCGTTGGGATGCAAGTCCGCATTGAAACGCTCGTCGAATTCATGCCAGCGATAGCCGGAGCGGGCCGGCAGCCGGTAGCGCGCTTGCTGCGACGAGAAAGCGCCCGATGGCTTAGCGAAATGATTATGGATGTTTTCTTCGCATGTGAGGTAGGTTCCCCACGGCGTAAACCCATTTGCGCAGTTTGAGTGGGTGCCGGACACTTCATCGCCATGCGGGTCGGCAGCGGTCTGCATCAGCGTTGAGCCGCGCGCGGGGCCGCTGATCGACATGACGGTGCGCGAGGTGATGCGGCGCGCATGTTGCGAGGGCCGCACGATGCGCCATTGCAAACCTTCACGTTTGATTTCGATCACCGATACGCCGACCGCGTTTTGCGCTTTTTCGAGCTTTTCGGCAGTCCATGTTTTCATCGCGTCAGCAAACAACAGTTGCTGATCCAGGTATTCGTGATTCACCACCAGCAAGCCATGGTCGGTATTGTTGGATCCTGGCGGCAAGGAAAAAAAAGCCATCCCGTCGTGGTGCATGCCGGCTTGTACGGCCTGATCTTGTGCCGAATTGGACGCGTCCGG
>JAYVKG010000212.1:0-13873 GCA_043768625.1 Betaproteobacteria bacterium | reverse complement strand
CGGCCGCCACGCCGCCACCAGTTTTTCTACCGCTTTGAGGCGTTCCACATTGGATTCGACGTGCAAAGTCATCAATGCCTGCGCTTGCGCGGTGATGGTGTTGCCAACCGCAACGCCGATACGTTTTTCGCCAAAGTCGAAACCGAGAATTGTCTGTGCGTTCTGCGTCGAAGCGTTCGGGCTATGCATGACCTGCGATGTCCGATAAATTTCCGTAATTAAGACCCAGCATCGCCATCGCCGCGGTAATCCGCGCTTCGGCCGGAAGATCAAAGATTGTTGCCGCATTCGCCTCTACGGTCAGCCAGCCATTACGCTTGATCTCGTCTTCCAGCTGGCCCGGTGCCCAGCCCGCATAGCCCAATGTCACCAACACGCGGTTCGGGCCGCGATTTTCTGCCATCGCTTCCAAAATGTCTTTGGACGTGGTCAAACCGGTGTCGCCATCAATTTTGAGGGTGGAGTTCCACGCGCCTAGCGGCTGGTGCAATACAAAGCCGCGGTCAACCATCACCGGACCGCCAAAATGCACCGCCGTGGTTCGGAGTGTTTCGTCCTTGAGTTCGATGTTGACCTGCTCGAACAGGCTGCCGAGGGTCACGTCTATGGGTCGATTGATGACCACGCCGATCACACCGTTTTCGCTGTGTTCACAAACCAAGGTCAGTGATTTGGAAAAATACGGGTCTGCCATGCCGGGCATGGCGATCAGAAAATGATTGGTAAGATTGATGCTGTTCACTAAAATCAAAGTTTACCCGTTTACTGCTCGCTTGACTATGACCTCCTTTAAGTTAGATGCCGCCCTATTCTGGTTCCGCCGTGATTTGCGCGCGTCCGACAATGCAGGGCTTTACCATGCCTTGAAATCCGCCCGCCGTGTGCATTGCGTATTTGTGTTTGATCGCGAGATTCTCGATGCCTTACCCAGCAGACATGACCGTCGTGTAGAGTTTATTTGGGAAAGTGTTCGTGAACTGGAGGCGGCATTGCGGGCACTGGGCGGCGGATTGAGGGTCTGCCATGCGCGTGCCGATGAAGTCATTCCCAGAATGGCGCGCGAACTCGCTGTAGATGCCGTTTTTACCAACGAAGACTATGAGCCCGACGCCATCGCCCGTGATCTGGCAGTCCGCGACACGCTGATGGAAAGCAACATTGGCTTTCACACCTTCAAAGACACGGTGATTTTTGAAAAAAACGAAGTGCTCACCCAGGTCGGCGGCACCTACAGCGTATTTACGCCGTACAAAAACGCGTGGCTAAAAAAACTGGAGGCTAGCCAGCTTGATGCCTACCCGATTGAAAAATACCGTGCCCATTTTGCCAAGCCGCCCGCCATCGAGCCGCTAATGCCGTTGGCTAAGATCGGATTTGAGCGCACCAACCTGAAAGCGCTTGGCATTGAGGGTGGCGAAAATGCGGCGCGGCACCTGCTGGCCGATTTTGTCCACCGGATGAGTGACTATAAAACCGCGCGTAATTTGCCTGCGGTTAAGGGCGTGTCGTATTTATCGGTACACAATCGTTTTGGCACCATCTCAATACGAGAACTGGCGCGTACTGCCTATGCCGAAATGCATAGCCACCGCGATACAAAAATGGGCGCTGCCACCTGGCTGTCGGAATTGATCTGGCGGGACTTTTATATGCAGATTTTGTATCACCATCCGCATGCGGCGCGCTCGGCATTTCGCCCCGAATACGATGCGCTTGAATGGCCGAACGACCAGGCCTTGTTTGCGGCCTGGTGCGAAGCGCGCACCGGCTACCCGATTATTGACGCAGCAATGTGCCAGCTCAACGAAAGCGGGTACATGCACAATCGGCTGCGCATGATCGTAGCCAGTTTTCTGACCAAGGATTTGTTGATCGATTGGCGCTGGGGTGAAAAATATTTCGCCGACAAACTGAATGATTTTGATTTGTCGGCCAACAACGGCGGCTGGCAATGGGCGGCTTCCACCGGCTGTGATGCACAGCCGTATTTCCGTATTTTCAATCCGGTTACACAGTCCGAACGCTTCGATCCGCAAGGGCAATTTATTCGCCGCTATTTGCCCGCGCTCAAAACCGTACCGGATAAATTCATCCACGCGCCGTGGATGCTGCCACCGTTGGAGCAGCATGCGCGTGCTGTAATGATTGGTAAAGACTATCCGGCACCGATTGTGGACCATGCGACACAGCGGCTGGCGGCGCTGGCGCTGTATGGCAAAGTGAAAAGCAAAACTTCGGCCGGCCGCAGTGAATGAGGCGTTCATCACCCGGAAGCCATAGAAATGTCAGATTATTAATTATTTTCCAGCCTGTAATGTTCAACGCCTTCGCCAGACCGATGATGACTTTGTAACATCCGCAGGCTGCCGCCTCACGTATCGATTTCAATAGCAGGCCGTTTTCGTTAATTCAGGATGTCCCTCATGAATTTTTTATTGTCGTTGTTCGCCGCCGTAGTATTTTTGTTTGCAACCGTCCCCACATTTTCACAAACGCAACGTCCACTCGAATTTGGCGTAGGCCTGTTTCAGCCCGATAAAGAAAAAAACGACGCGACCTACAAACCACTGGCCGACTATCTGGCCAGGCAACTCGGTCGGGAAGTGCGGCTGCACACGGTCGATTCGTGGGAGGGGTTGGCCAAATCGCTGGCCTCCGGCGAAACCGACCTGGCGCTGATGGGTCCATGGGGCTACGTTCTGGCCAACCACCAGGCCGGCGCTGAGGCGGTGGCAACAATTCTTTATCAGGGTAAGCCGGAATACTTTGCGATCATGGTCACCAGCCCCAATAGCGGCATCAACAAGATCGACGACATGAAAGGCAGGACGTTCGCTTTCGGTGACAAGGGTTCCACTTCCGGCTACCTGATTCCAAATTATGAATTCATGATGCGGGGTATCGATCCCGACAAATTTTTTTCGAAGGTGATTTATACCAGGCACCAGGCGATTGAAACGCAGGTCACGCGCGGCGAGCTCGACGCCGGCGCAGATTACAACCGCAACCGCGATGCGATGATTGAGCAGGGGCTGATCAAAGCCGCCGACTCGCGCATCATCTGGACTTCCGCTCCATTGCCAAATGACGCGCTGGCGTTGTCAAAGGATCTGGCAAAGGACAAAATTTTTACCGCCAGGTTGGTGCGCGCGCTCGAGGGCATCAATGAGGCCCTGAAAACGCAGCCGAATCTACTGCCCAATAACTACACCGGATTTGTCGCCAAGGACAACAAATACTACGCACCGATTCGCGATGCCGGCCTCGCGACGGGCAAACTTGCGCCCATCAAGAAGTAACAGCGCATATTGGGTTCCATCAACCTCGCAACAGATTTGGTACAACAATAATTTCATGAAGCCGGGCTTGATCCCTAACTCGTTTGCCGAACACGCCGCTGGCACCCCACCGGCGCCGCGGGTTTCCAGTTGGGCGACGATTGGCGGCTTTTCCAGTCGCAACAGCGCGGTGTTGCTGCTCGCGTATGCGGTGCTGGTGCTGGTATGCGTGGCAAGTCTGATCAACGCAGGCGATTTTTCATTCGGCAGGAGACCCTGGGAGAATCTGGCGACCACCGCGAGTGAACTGTCGCGCCCGAGCTTCATCGATGTCTGGTTCGGTAATCCGCATCTTGAATATACCGCCGACGATGGCCGCGTATTGCGCGTGGAAGATCAACGCGTGGTGGAAGCGAAGTTCCTGATGGGACTGGCCGATGCGATCTGGGTGACGCTAAAAATCGCCACGCTCGGCTCGTTGCTCGCCGCCATCCTCGGCGCGCCATTGGGCTTCCTGTCGGCCAAAAACATGCGCGCCCCCATACCCTTGCAGTGGCTTGCCCGCCGCGTGCTCGATGTCGCGCGCTCGATCCACTCGCTGGTGTTCGGGCTGCTCATCGTCGGCATCGTCGGCTTGGGGCCGATGGCGGGGATTCTGGCGATTGCGCTGCACTCGATGGGCACCTGGGGAAAGCTTTACGCAGAGTCAATCGAGACACTCGACATGCGGCCGATTGAGGCGGTACGCGCTACCGGTGCGTCGCCGGTGCAGGTGTTTTTGTTCGCGGTGTGGCCTGTGTTGTTGCCGAATTTTCTGTCCAACCATCTCTACATCTGGGAATACAACATTCGCGATTCCACCGTGCTCGGCTTGATCGGCGCAGGTGGCCTGGGATTGCTGGTATCGGAGGCGGTATCGCTGTTTCAATGGGGAAGGCTCGCGACCATCCTCATTGCGATCGTTTTGCTGGTGGTCGCGTTTGATGCGCTGTCGCGAAAGGTACGCAGCGCGGTATTGTGAAGTAACCCACAAGTACATCAAAGTCGGCCACAGGCGCGGCGTTTCAACCGAAATGCCTCTGACAACCCGGTACTGTATAGGGCCTGTTATATTTTTTCTTGGCTTTCCGCCTTTGTTTGGTACTGATTTACCCGCGCCGCCGGCCAATTTTTGCCAGTTCTGTCTGCGTGCCACGCAACTCATTACCCATCTTCTGCAATCCAGCGGCTGTCGATTGAGCGCGGCTGTGGGCAGGCCTAATCTGGCTACTTCGACAGATTGCGTGCCGCATTCCGCCGCGGCACTTCCCGTAAACTCCCTATTTAAACGCAAGTGAAAACATGTTTAAAGCGATCGGCAATTTCATATACAAAACTCCCTGGTGGGGCGTTGCCATTCTTGGCTTTTTCACCCTGGTGACGCTGGTCTTGTTTGCCACGCCGGTGCATGTCCTGCGTTTATCTGAAAGCGGTTCAACACCGGCAGAAAAGCGCGCTATCAAGCGTGAAATTGATCTGGCCTTCGGTGACAGCGCGCTCAATGTAGCCGAAGGCATCGTTGGCACGCTCAAAGAACGCGCGAATGACCCGGCCCGGAAAATAGAACTTGATCGCGCACTCAGTGAAATTGAACGTGCGCGCAAAGAGCTTGCCAGCGCGCAGGCGGAGGTGGGCAGCGCGATGCGTTCGGCGAGCCGTGAGGCCATCGAGGCGGCGCGCGAAGCCGACGCCAGCGCCCGCGAAGTGGCGCGCGATGTTGCCCAGAGCGCGATTGAGGCTGCCACCGATGCACGCGAAACCATCGAGGAAGCGCGCAGCGGCGCCCTCGAAAAACTGCGCGACAAAGGTATCGATACCACGGCGACAGCCAAGTCGTTTGATGACCTGGTCAAGAACGCGAAGCTGCGCGAGGCTGCGGCAAAAAGCGCACTGAAATTGATTAACAAGCCACCGCGCAAAGAGGCCTCTGTTGGCACCGGTCAAGTTGCGGCAACATCGGGCGCGACAACCAGCACCGGAACAGACCGCGACCTTGCCAAGAATACGCTTGCCAAGCCGGTGCTACCCGGTGCAACTCGGCCGCCACTTCCGCCAGATACGGCGAAAGACGCCAAAACCGGTCTCGACGTGAATTTTAACTTCGACGAGCCCGGCATTGCACTGCCCCCAGTCGCACCCCTGGTCCCGCTAGCCCCCGCAACGCGCGCCGACATTCACGCCAAAGTTGCCGGTGACGTTTGGCGTATCGGCGTGGGGTCGGCGTTAATCCTTACCTTTATCCCGTTGTTCATCATGTTGATCATCGCCAAGGTCTACATCGGCCGCTCACGTCGCGCGCTGGCCTTTGCCGACAAAAAAAATCAGGAGGCCGAACTGAGCAACGTGAACCGGCAGGTGACCGAAGCGCGCCTGCAGGCGTTGCAGGCACAGGTGGAGCCGCATTTCCTGTACAACACGCTGGCCAATGTGCAGGCATTAACCGAAGTCGATCCACCGGCGGCAAATCTGATGGTCGGTAACCTTATCCAGTATCTGCGAGCGTCTTTGCCTAAAATGCGCGAGAATTCTTCGACCGTCGGCCAAGAAATCGAGCGGGTGCGTGCGTACCTGAACATCCTGAAAATGCGCATGGGCACACGCCTCGAATTTGGCATCGACGTGCCTGACGATTTGCTGGCGGCGCCGTATCCACCCATGATGCTGCCTTCGCTGGTGGAAAATGCCATCAAGCACGGATTGGAGCCGCAGCGCGAAGGCGGTCGCATTGACGTGGTGGTGACGCGCATATTCGCGGCTGATGGCGAGCGCATTCGCTTGAGCGTTAAAGACACCGGCAAAGGCCTGTCAGACGCGCCGATTCAGTCTGGGGGCGGCGTTGGATTGACCAATTTGCGCGAACGCCTCAATGCGCTCTATGGCGATAAGGCGCGTTTCACAATTGAATCAAATAATCCGCACGGTGTGGTCGCCACCATCGAGCTGCCCGCCACCCTGGCCGCACAGCAAGCTGCGTCGCCAACGTTATCCGCTTCCGCCGCTGTGCCAGCCTCACCGAGGCAGAGTGGCTGGGGCCGCGCGTGGGGCGCGGCCACCAGGACGCATAGCGTATGGACCAGAATTCTTTCGACCCTGTTTGTCAGCTTGATGGTGATGCTTGCGGTGTTACTGGTGGTAGGCCTGATTGCGCTCTACACGGGTTGGATTCCGATACATATGGGGTCATCGCGCCTGGGGGGCCTCGAAGGCATGGCGCTTGGCTCGGTGGGCTTGTTGATAGGCTTTGGCGCGGCCGCCCTGGCAATATCGATTGTTGTCGCGGTGATTTACGGCTTGGGATTTTTGTTTGCCGGCTTGATGATATTTATTCCCCTGGCAATCCTGATCTCATTGTTCCCGGTGTTGGCGCTGTTTGCGCCGGTGGGGTTTGCGGTCTACTGGTTCTGGTGGCGCAAACGCGCCCCGTCGACTGAGTTTGACGGTAGCAAAAACTAGTCGCGGCATAATAAGGCGGCTATCGACGCTGGGATAGCGGCCATTATTGTCGGCGGTGAGTGCGCTGTCGGCAGGCAAACGGCGCTGGCGTAACTAACGAAGCTAAGGAAGTGAAACACATGAGCATCACCGCGATCATCGCCGAAGACGAACCGATTCTTCGCGCGCAACTTAAAGCCAAACTCGGCAAGCTCTGGCCCGAGCTAAATATTGTCGCTGACGTGGGCGACGGCGAGGCCGCGCTTGAGGCCATTGGCGAACACCAGCCACAACTGGCGTTTCTGGATATCCAGATGCCGGAGATGACAGGTGTGGAAGTGGCCAAGAGTCTGGCCGCGAATCGGACCCTGCAATGCCACGTTGTGTTCGTCACGGCCTTCGACCAGTATGCGGTCGAAGCATTCGAGGCCGGTGCCATTGACTATGTGCTGAAACCCTACAGCGATGACCGATTGAAAGCGACCGTCGACCGGTTAAAAGTACGCTTGTCGATCGTGCCCGCGCCAGCGCCGCAAAACCTTGAAGCGCTGGTTGCCCAGCTGTCAGCGGGGCTCAATCCGCCGAGCGAAAAACTGAAATGGATCAAAGCCAATATCGGCTCTAATTTGCGCTTGATTTCAATCGAGGATGTATTGTTTTTCCAGTCTGACGAAAAATACACGCTGGTGGCGACGAAAGAATTTGATGCGTTGATCAAAACGCCGATCAAAGAAATCCTGGACGGCATCGACAGCGAAAAATTCTGGCAAATTCACCGCTCGACCATCGTCAACGCGACCGCAATCGAAGCGGTGGTGCGTGATTTTCGCGGCCAGGCAACGGTGAAAATAAAAGGCCGCAAGGAAAATCTCACCGTGAGTCGTCCGTTCTCGCATTTGTTCAAACAGATGTAGGGTAAAAGCAGGGGTGACGGGCATCTTCAGGCCCTTTCGCCCTGAACAGCTTGCTGGACGCGGACCTTTGTTTCCTGAAAACGCCGACACCTTCGTTTGAACCGAGCTCCCGCCCGCGTCTCTGCCGGTTTCCGGCGAAACCAGGCCGCTGGTGGCTGGCTCTGCTTGCGCGCGCAAATCGAGTTACCTCAAACAATAGCAATAAGTTCAAATCATAAGATCAACCGGTAAAATCGAACGGCAAACTCAAGCGGGCAAATAAATGATCTACGCACTCGGTGACAAGCGACCTGTACTTCACGGCAATAACTACATCGCGCCAAACGCGTCGGTCATTGGCGATGTGGTGCTCGGCAGAAATGCCAACGTATGGTGGAACGTGGTGATTCGCGGCGATAACGACACCATTACCATCGGTGAAAACGTAAACATCCAGGACGGCTCGGTGCTACATACCGATGAAGGCGTCAAACTCACGCTGGAGGCCGGCGTGAGCGTGGGTCACATGGTGATGTTGCACGGCTGCACGGTCAGACAGGGCTCCCTGATCGGCATCAAAGCGGTCGTGCTGAACGGCGCCGTGATTGGCCGCGATTGTCTCATTGGTGCCAATTCGCTGATCGCGGAAGGAAAGGTGATTCCCGACCGTTCGCTGGTAGTGGGGTCACCCGGCCGCGTGGTGCGTCAATTGCGCGATGAAGAGGTGTCACAGGTACGCTGGATTGCGCAACATTATGTGGATAATGCGGCGCGTTATTTGAAACAGCTGGCACAAATTTCCTAGCGCTATTTGACGGTCAGCTATTTCCCCATGTCGTCAAGCTTTTCATCCACCCCCGCGCCGTCCGACACCGCCTCAAACGCCACAGGTATCCGCACGATGCAGCATCACAGCCGCCGTTTGAATTTCACTATGCACTTCAATGCGGTACGCGCTCGGCTTATCTAGCGAGCTTCACGGAGGCTACGTACGATTGTCCTCACTTGAGCCTATTTGCTCTAGCACGTCACTAACGCGGCTTCCTGCCCAAGCGGCTTCAGGGTGCTGTTCAGCGCGGCTCTTTATGTTTCTTCCTCACCGTGTACTAACGGCACCGAAACCGGCTCCAGCGGCGCAAGAAACGCGTTTGGTTTTATTGCCGAAAGCGCGTCGATCTCATCGCGCGTACGTTGGTTGTCTCGAACACTTTCGGACGCGAATCCTTCCATCACTGTGAAGCAATCGCGACTATGCGGGCCACCGGCAAGCGCTGATTTTTTTCGCGCGGGTGGGGCAGTCAGGTGCGCAAACTGGCGCTGGCGTCTGCAAACGTAAAGTAAAAGGCGGTCCCCTGTTGTTCGGCGGACTCAGTCCAGATTTCTCCTCCATGCCACTGCAAGATAGGCTTCACCGTTGCGAGACCGATACCGATGCCCGGAAAGTGCAGTGAGTAATGCATGCGCACAAAAGGTTAAAACAGATTTCCGGCGAACTGCATGTCAAATCCTGCGTTATTGTGCCTGACGCAATCGGCCTCGCGTTCGCTGCCATCCACCGTTAACAATTTTCCGTCCGGCGCCGTATGTGCGACCCCTGTGGGGGCATGATCAAACGTGGCGCGGCCATGGCCCCATAATCAAGAGTGAGAACGAGCCACGCGCAGAGTTGCATTAATTGATGCATCCGCAGTCAACCCGATATATTATTCTGTAAGCAGTTCCGCACAGGACGCTAAACTAATCAACGATTTAGACCTCGGGATCTGGCAATGCGTCAACGTAAATTGGCTTCATGACTACCGATAGCGCAAATGCAACACTACTCTGCAGCGTCGTCTTCGCAGATATCGTCGGTTTCTCAAAGCTGAGCGTTCAAGGGCAAATAGCGGCAAAGGAGCGCTTCAACGCGCAACTTGCGGCGGCCATCGGCGACTTTCCTGCAGACAAGAGAATCATCCTCGATTCCGGCGACGGCGGATCGGTCTCCTTCCTGCGCGATCCTGAGCCAGCCCTGCTGGTCGCCCTGAGATTGCGGGCTGCCGCGCGCGAACCCGGATCGAGCCGTCTGCGGATCGGCATCAATCTTGGGCCGGCGCAAATCGTCAAGGACTTGAATGGCCTGCCGAATTTGCTGGGAGACGGAATCAACACGGCCGAACGCATCATGAGCTTTTCTCCGCCGGGTGGCCTCTTTGTCTCTCGCTCATATTATGAGGCCGTCTCCCGCCTTACGGACGAGTACCGGGAACTGTTTCAGCCGGCGGGCATACACGCAGACAAGCATGATCGTCCACACGAAGCCTTTTCGGTCGGCGAAATTTCATTGCCGATTATTGATGCTCGAATGGCTGCGAAGCATGCGGCAGTACCAAAGCCAGCCAATATCACGCACCTGTCCCTGGCGAACAAGGCAACTGATGAGAGCAGCGTCCTGCGGGCAGCTGAGGCGATACGCAAATGGTTCGTACCGTTTAATTCTCTTGCTGCTTTTGTGGGGCTTATTGTTGCGGGTCTGGAGCGGATCGCTCCTGGCGGACAGCTCCCCAAAATCGGATTTATTTTCACTGGAACGGTCGCTGCCATGCTTTTGGTGCTCGATACCGGTCGCAGCAACGGTGTCATGCCAGCGTTCTGGATTCGGCACGCCACACTTTCCCGTCTGACGGCAAGCCGAACGTCGACCGTCATCTCCATCATCGTTTCTGCCATGTTCGCAATCGGTTGGGTGATAACAGACCAATCGCGCGGCGCACCAGCCGATAATTTATCCTCAATCCCTTCAGCCGCAGCGGCGTTGCGACCTGCAGGATCGGCAAATCCGGTCGACACGTCAAGCGCCCGCCCTTCCCCTCTTGCAAGGTCCGTTACCGGGGCGGAATCGGCTTCTCCACCTGCGCTCGAAATCTCGCCACCGGCCAAATCAATTTCCCCAGTTGACCCCGTCCAGCAACCGGCTAAAGTAGTCGCGCAAGACGATGCCGTTCAAAAAATGAGCGATACTCAGGCGGCGCCCCGCTCTACAAGTGTCCACCGTATGTCCTCGACCAAACCAGTTCCGGCTGGTACCTCGGATGGATTGCGTTTGCGCTGCAACAACCTGCTCGACAAAGCGCAACTTGGCGAGACACTCAATCCCGACGAACATAAACTTCTGACAACCTCATGCAGATAACCGACCCGATTCGCCGTACCATTTTCGCAATAGCGCTTTGCTGTAGCGTTATCTTGTTGCCGTCCTGCGCTGCTCCAGTGGCGTCGGTACGCGCACAGCCAGTTCCCTTCGACGTCGCCCTTGATCTGGCTGTGGATGATCTGATTGCGCAGACGCAGCGACTTCCCGCATTCATGACAAACATGGAATCGCGAATAAAGCTCGGCACCATCGTGGTCGATCCACTGTTGGATTCCTCGACCGGTCAGCAAAATGCACTCACCAAGCGCGCGGAACAGCGCATCATCACGCGGATCGCCTCGCGCTTCAAACAATTCGACATACTTCCGCTCGGTGTCGCAGAACTGCGGCAAGCCTCCTATGTGCTCACCGGGACGCTTTCCCCGACCGGTGTTGAAGTATCCGATCGTGGGCAATACCGCATTAGCCTGGCGCTCGCTGAGGTCAAAAGTGGTCTGGTAGTCGCACAAGCCGCCGCCCGAGTCAACGAAAACAATCTCGATACCAATCCAGCGCCCTTTTTTCGCGATAGTCCAGTCATCGCCAAAGACCGGGTCGTTGAGGGGTATATCCGCACCGCAGAAAGCAAACCAGGTTCTTCCGCCGATGCTGTTTACCTCGAGCGACTGCCCACGTCGGCACTTTTAACCGATGCGATTAATGCTTACAACGGAGATCGTATACAGGACGCGCTTACCTTGTATGAAGCTGCCGCCAAGCGGCCCGATGGTCAACAGATGAAGGTCTTCAACGGACTCTATTTGGCCCATTGGCGCATGGGAAAACGGGAGGAAGCAGAGAACGCGTTTGGAATGATTGTCAGGTTGGCGTTCGCAACCAACACTTTAAGCGTGAAATTCTTGTTCAAGCCAGGATCAACCGACTTCGTTTCCGATTCGCGCGTCAGCGAACCTTATCCGATCTGGTTGCGCCAGATTGCCCGTGTGGCGGCGGCCTCCAATCAATGTATAAACGTTGTCGGTCATACCAGTCGTACCGGGACTGAACAAGTGAATGAGCGCTTGTCTCTTCAGCGAGCAGTGGCTGTCAAGGGCAAACTGGAATCCGAAAATCCCGAGCTGGCGCAACGATTGCGACAGACAGGAATGGGGTTTAGGGAAAATGTGGTCGGCACTGGTACCGACGACCTTCGCGACGCACTTGATCGTCGGGTGGAGTTTCGTATCGTTCGCTGCGACGTCTAGCGCTCAACGAAACATCGCAGAAAAAGCCGCTGAACGTGGCAGATCCGAGTTCAAGTAGTCGCCCATGCTCCCTATAATATCGGCGATGATTCCAGTTCAGCCAGGCACTGTTCCGCACACTGCGCATACCCCGATGATGCGCGCAGATCGCGGCGCATGGCTGGCGTATTCGCTGATGCTGGCTTACGCGAGCCTCAATCCATTTTTCGGCTGGCGCTGGCCCGAACTGTTCACGCTGTTCTCCTGGCCAAGGTACGTAATTGCTTTCGATATCATCCTTAATGTTGCGGCGTATGCGCCGTTCGGCGCGATGCTGGCGACAATATTGCGCCGGCGCGCACGCCGTCCGGCGTTCAACCTCTCCCACAACGTGCAAATCTGGTGGCTTACGGTGGCGCTGAGCGTGACGCTTTCCTTCGGCTTTGAAATGCTGCAGGCATTCCTCCCAAGTCGGGTGTCCTCGGTTGTCGATTTGCTGGCCAACACGGCTGGCGCTGCGATGGGCGCGGCGCTGGTATTGGCGACTCCGGGCAGATTGCTGATAAGCAGATGGCGGCGCTGGCGCCAACAGCGCTTTACTTCATCCAATGAGACTAGCTGGGGACTGATCCTGCTTGGCTGCTGGATATTTGCGCAGCTGAACCCGGCGATTCCATTTTTTGAAGCCGGCCATATTGCCAATCCTTTCGACGCGGCCAGCGCACACCCCTATAATCCGCTGGTGCTAATGCCGCAGGCCGTCGGCATCACCCTCAATGTATGTGGATTTGTATTGTTCGTGGCGTTGTTGATGCGCCCTGACAGGAGTGTGCTGGTCAATGTGATGCTGCTGCTGGCCGCCGGTTTTATCATCAAAGTGGCGATGGCGGCGCTGATGTTGAAAGCGCCGCAAATGATCGATTGGATCGCGCCCGCGCGCGTCATCGGCTTAACGTCGGGATTGATCCTGGCGGTTTACTTTTCGCGCTTTGGCTATCGTTGGCGCGCCTTCTGCGCCACGCTATTTGTTTTCGCGGGCGGCCTCATGGCAAAAATTACCAGCATCTACGGTGCCTTCGACGAAACCCTGCGTCTGTTCGACTGGCCGCATGGACAACTGGTCAACTTTGCCAGCCTGACACGCTGGATGCATGAGATCTGGCCGCTGGTCGCCGTAATTTTTCTCGCCTGGTTATTTGTGTCGCACCGCGAACCGCACTAAACTTCAGCCTCCACTGCAAGATATCCCCCATGAGCTTCTACCGTCATCACGTATTTTTCTGCGTCAACCAGCGCGACGATGGACGCGCATGCTGCAACCAGCACGACGCGGAAGGCCTCCGTGGTTACGCTAAAGACTGTATCAAGAAACTGAATTTGAGCGGCCATGGCAGGGTACGCATCAACTCGGCCGGTTGCCTGGACCGTTGTGCAGAAGGCCCAGTCATGGTCATCTATCCGGATGACGTCTGGTACACCTACATCGACCAGACCGACATCGACGAAATCATTTCTGAACACATCCAGAATGGCCGTGTGGTCGAACGCCTGAAAATATAGCTTCGATGGCCAGCCCTTTTCCGGTAAGCAATTCCTTAATTACAGGCGAAGCCGGTGCCATCGAAGTGGCAGCGCATATAAGCCAGGGGCGCGGGCCGATTGCCATCGCGGTGGTCGCGCATCCACACCCGCTATTCGGTGGCAGCATGGACAATAAAGTCGTAACTACCCTGGCACACGCCCTGTTTGACGCCGGTGCCGCAACCTATCGATTTAATTTTCGTGGCGTTGGCCAAAGCGAAGGGCACCACGATGACGGACGCGGTGAAACCGCTGATTTGTTGACCGTGGTTGCCTGGGCACGCGCAGCGCATC
>JAYVKG010000211.1:0-1731 GCA_043768625.1 Betaproteobacteria bacterium | reverse complement strand
TGCTAACACCCTAGCAACTTGCATTAATCAAAAGGGGTCAGCGTTGAATGGCACTTACTTACGGGATTTCTGGTTGAAATCATGGCATTGAAACCCGGTTTTTCCTGAGTAGCGGCGCATGCCGTACTTGATGGAGGTTTCACTCTGCCAATGTGACCGCTATGCCGCGCCAATCGAATCGAAAGTGGCCGCCAAGCATCCAATTGTTTTTAAACTAAATCCACCTTAAGTAAGTGCCATTCGGGGCAGCGTTATTTGTTTTCAAAAACAATTCGCGCCGACCCCTTTTGTTGTTCTGAATGATTACGTCGCCAGGTGGCAGGCGGCGCACCAAATTCGCGTCGAAAGGCGCGACTGAAAGCGGTATCGGTCTGGTAGCCGACATCTTCGGCAATCCGCGCCAGCGGGGCATTGCTGCGCGAGAGGATATTGGCGGCGAGCAGCATGCGCCACTGCGTCAGGTATTGCATTGGCGCGCAACCTACCAGATGCTGAAAACGTTCTGCCAGCACCGACCGGGAGCTGCCGGCCGCGCGCGCCAGTTCCTCCAGTGTCCACGCATGAGCAGGCCGTGCGTGCAGCGCGTTTAAAGCAGCGCCAACGATACGATCACCGACGCCGGCAAGCCAGCCAGTGCCGTCCGGACGGCGTTCGATCATGTAGAGGCGCAGCACCTCGATGAACAGCACTTCGGAAAGCTTGGCCAACACCCCGGCACCGCCTGGCCGCGGCGAGCGCGCCTCATCAAGCGCATAGCGAACCGAGGCCTCGAGCCACATGCCGGCGTTGGAACCGCGCACATTGACGCGCACCACCGACGGCAGCCCCGCCAGCAGCAACCGCGCCAGGCGGGCATCGCAAGCCAGATAACCGCAGACCAGGCGTGTGGTCGCGCCACCGCCGCCATATGTCATCTGGCGCGGACGGCGCGCCAATACTTCACCCAGACTGCGCCCGCCCGTCGCCGGCAGCAAGCCGGGGGCCGAGGACATGCGGTGCGCGTCGCCCTTTGGAAACAGCACCACATCGCCCGCCCTCAAATGCATAGGTGGTTGGTCGCCGATCTCGACAAAACATTCGCCTTCCGTAATGAGATGAAAGATCACCACCCGCTCGGCACCGGGCTCAAGCAGCGGCGCCGCAACGTCAGCGCAGGGCGATTGATAGCACCACGGAGCGGTAAATCGGGCGTTGATGAAAATCGCGCCAACCAAGCGCACGACCCGCAGGATTTCCGAGAGTGCATCCACGGCGTACCGCTCAGCCGCTTTGCATAACAACGTCAATATGCAAGGCCACCGGCACCGCGTCCTGCATCGCCGCCGATATCGGCGCACAGCGCTGGCTATGTTCGATCAGCGCACGCAGCTGCGCCGGCGGCACGCCAGGTGCGGCGATGCGAATGTGCATTTGCATATCGCGGGGCCCGGCGCAGAACGGTGCACCGGCATCGTCGGCCATGCCGAGCATGCCGCGGGTATCCGAGCGGCTGCTGGCACGCACTTCCAGCACGGTGAGATCAAAACCGGCGGCCGCAGCGCCCATCGCAATGCGTGTGGCCGCGCAGGAGGCGAGGCCGGCGCGAAACAGCCAGCCCGGCGTAACCTGATCGCCGCTGCCGCCGAGTTCGCTGGGCATATCGGTCACCAATTGGGTACCGTCCGCATGGCTGGCCACGACACGGGTGCCACTCTGCCAGCGCGCAGTGGCGGGAGCGTCGTCATGGATCGC
>JAYVKG010000210.1:0-33706 GCA_043768625.1 Betaproteobacteria bacterium | reverse complement strand
GCATTACGGGGCCGATTTGTTGCTGGAGGACGCCGGTGCGAATCCGTTCCTGCCGTTGTTCTACCGCGATATGCGGCGGCACGCACTGTCTACACAAATGTTTTTTTTGTTTCAACGTATCAATCAACTGGCCGCGGTCCGCCAACCGGACTTGTTTGAAAAAAAAACGATCGCCGATTACATGCTGGCAAAGGACGCACTGTTTGCCAGGCTGACGCTGGACGACAACGAATTCAACCTTTATTCGCAGCTATATAATCATCTGAAACCACAGGCACCGACACCCGACCTGGTGATTTATTTGCAAGCTTCGGTTGGCCCGCTGATGTCACGCATTCAACGCCGTGCACGACCGATGGAGAAGGGTATCAGCGAGGAATATCTGATGCGCTTGTCGGAATCCTACACACGATATTTCTACGATTACCGCGAATCGCCGCTGCTGATCGTCAACAGCGACCCGTTTAATTTCGCTGATAAGCGTGAGCACCTTGCGATGTTGATTACACGCATCGAAAACTTGCGCGGCGGGCGCGAGTATTTCAACGCCTCCTGATTTGCCGCGGTGATGGATATTATTCACACTGTTGCCGCATTGCGCGCGCGTCTGAAAAAAGAAGTGTCGGTTGCCCTCGTGCCCACCATGGGCAGTCTGCATGCCGGACATATTGATTTGATGCGGATCGCGCGGGAACGGGTGGGCGCAAACGGCTGCGTCGTGGTGTCAATTTTCGTTAACCGCTTGCAATTTGGCCCCAGGGAGGATTTCGGCAATTATCCGCGCACCATGGTCGACGACTGCGACAAATGCCGCGTCGCCGCTGTCGATATTGTGTTCGCGCCGGATGAATCCGCAATTTATCCGGAGCCGCAGACCTTTCTGGTGGAGCCGCCACCCATTCAACACCTGCTCGAGGGCGCCATGCGACCGGGACACTATCGCGGCGTCGCCACGGTTGTTCTCAAGTTTTTTAACATGGTGCAGCCGCAAGTGGCGGTATTCGGCAAAAAGGATTACCAGCAATGCCTGGTGCTTGATAGCATGGTGCGGCAATTGAATCTGCCCATCGACATGCTGTTGGCCGAAACCGTGCGCGATGTTGACGGCCTGGCACTCTCCTCCCGCAATGGTTATTTGAGCGCGACCGAGCGCGCGGAAGCGCCGCAGCTTAATGCGACGTTAAGAATGCTCAGGTCGGCCCTGGAAAGCGGCAATAGTGATTACGCCGCGCTTGAAACGGCGGCGCACACTTCATTGATGGCGCGTGGCTGGCAGCCGGACTATGTCGCGATTCGCCGCCAGAACGATTTGTTGCCACCGACCACAGCTGATCGAGCGCTGGTATTGCTCATCGCCGCGCGTATCGGCACCACCCGGTTAATCGATAATATTGAAGTTTTACGCTAGGCCAAGTTGACTGCTGCGGTCACCGCGGCGAAGGGTCCGCCACGCATCAGGCGGCACGCAGCGAATCCACAATCTTCATTCTTGCCGCTTTCACTGCCGGTAGAAAACCACCGATAAAACCCATGACGAGTGAAAAAGTAAGGGTCTGCAGAACAATTTTGAATGTCAGCAAAAAACTAAAGGCAAGTTGTGAAAACGACTGGAAATTCATCGTCGAAATAGTAATCGTCTGCAGTAAAGCCGCACAAGCCAGACCGGCGAAGCCACCTACTGCGCCCAACAGCAGCGCCTCTGTTAAAAACGCCACCAATATCGATGGCTGCCGGAAACCCAGCGCCCGCAAGGTGCCGATTTCGGCAGTGCGCATGGCAACCGAGGAATACATGGTTATCGCCGCGCCGATCATCGCGCCGACAGAAAAAATAATCGAAAGAAATATACCCAGAAATGAAATGAAGGTCGACAAAGCGCGTGACTGGTCCTCATAGAACAGCCGCTCGCGTTTACCTTCCAGCGCGATGCGAATATCGTCTTCCACATTCTTGACCAGTGCATCGTAATTGTCTACGTTGGAGATTTTGACAATGACCGAAGAATAGTTGGTGCGACGAAATGCCTGCATAAGTTGTTCAACATCCCCCCAGACTTCCGAATCGAATGCGCTCTTACCTCCATCGAAAGACCCGACGATGAGCCATTCATGCTGCGCAAAGCGAAGTTTCTGGCCAATGGCCACGCCGTCAAATTCATCATGGATGCTTTTACCCACCACAATCTCGGCGGAGCCGGGCCTGAACATGCGGCCCTCGACAATTTTTACCTGTGGCCGCAACAGTGCGCCCACCGGCGATACGCCGCGCGTTACGATATTGGAGCTCTTGTCCTGTCCTGTCTTGGTCAGCGAAATCAAAACCAGCGATTCCTTTGAGGCCATTACCTGACCATTTTCTCCGCGCGCCAGTTGCGGCTGGCTCTCGACAAGCGCAGCCTGTTCGCGCGTGATTCCGCTTTGGATCTCGGTTTCGGCACCTTTGCGGATGAATATCACGTTGTCCGCGCTGCCGGTGCCCGCCATTGTCCTGTTCAGACCTGCATCCAGCATCAGTACCGCTGCAAATACAAAGGCGACCAATGCCATGCCACCGGCGGTGAGCAGGGTCGTGAGCTTGCGTGCCCATAGATTGCGGAACACATAGAAAAAAGGTACTTTCATCCGACGTGTCTGAGTCCATCAACAATATTCACGCGCGCGCTGCGCCAACCGGGCACCAAAGCGGCCACCACACCGACCACCACCGCGCACGCGAGCTGCATGAGCACGGTCGACGTCGATACCTTGAACACGGCAAAAACCGCTGCCGCCATTATTCCGACCCCCTTGGCCAACGGAAACGTAAGCAGAATACCCAACACGCCGCCAATGAGCGACAGCATCAGCGCTTCGCCAAATATCAATGCGGCAACAAAGCCAGGGCCAAAGCCCAACGCCTTGAGCGTTGCATACTCGGTTGATCGTTCGCGTGCCGTCATCGCTATTGTGTTGGCCACTACCGCCATGATGATGAATATCACCACGAAAGAAACGATGCGTATCGTCAGAATAATCTGCTCCATCTGCGAGATAAATCCTAGCTGGAAGGATTTTTCTGTTTCAGTCAGCGTCTCAGCCAGGGAATTCTTGAATTCAGCGTCAATCGCCTTGGCAATATCTGCAGTGCGCGAGGGGTCGTCAAC
This sequence comes from Betaproteobacteria bacterium, assembly GCA_043768625.1. GTDB lineage: Bacteria > Pseudomonadota > Gammaproteobacteria > Burkholderiales > Usitatibacteraceae > UKL13-2. Next base: position 30,564 of record JAYVKG010000210.1, on the reverse strand, counting down.
CTCGACCACAAAGGTGCCGATTTGCTCCATGCGCCGCGGATATTTCTGCTTTAGCCATTCATTGACATAATCCCAATGAAAATACATCTGTCTGGTGATGGTCGTATCGTCCTTCGCGTCAAAAATCGCTCGCAGGGTAAACGTCCAGGTGCCTGAAAAAATGGTGCCGCGGATGGGAATGGTGTCACCAATTTTCCAGCCAAATTCGTTGGCCAGTTTGCGGCCGACTGCAGCACCCTGGCGGTCGCGCTTGAAAGCGATTAGTTGATCCGCAGGCATGAGGAACTCGGGGTAGAGACCGAAAAAATTTTCGTGATCGACGGCAAACTGCGGAAAAAAATTCCGCGGTTCCTTGTAAACACCGCCGAACCAATTCAGCAGCGTCACGGACTTGACGCCATTGACAGTGCGCATCCGTTCGCGATAGTAAATGGGCATGGGAAACACCAGCGAAATTGCATTTCGTGTAACCAAACGCGAAGCAGACGCCGCATTCGAGCCGGCAAACCAGGCGTCCACCACGCTTTGTAATAATCCGAAGGCAACAATGGCGATGATGAGTCCGGTGACGGTCAAGCCGGAACGCAGCTTGGCGCGGAACACGTTCTTGAAAATTAGCTTGAGATAGTACACGTCAGGCAGGCTCCGTTTCAGCGAGAAGCTCGCCTTTTTCAAGATGCAGGATGCGTTTGGCCGCCTCGGCCGCGTGCGCATCGTGCGTTACCATAATGATGGTCTTGCCCATTTCTTCGTTCAGTCGCTTTAACATTGTCAGGACATCGCTGGCAGACTGTTTGTCAAGGTCTCCCGTCGGTTCATCGCAAACCAGAATTGTCGGGTCGGTGACGATGGCGCGCGCGATGGCGACGCGCTGCTGTTGGCCGCCGGAAAGCTCGTTCGGGTAATGCGCCATGCGGTCGGCAAGTCCCACCAGAGAGAGCGTCATTTCCACGCGCTGGCGGCGTTCATTTTTTGACAGGTTGGTCAGCTGCAGCGGCAGCTCAACATTCTCGAATGCGGTCAGCACCGGCATCAGGTTGTAGAACTGGAAAATAAAGCCGATGTTTGACGCGCGCCAATCGGCCAATTCACCTTCGGTCAGCCGGGTAATATCTTCGCCGTCAATCCTGAGCGCGCCCGCGTCGGGCTTGTCGATGCCCGCAATCAGATTCAACAGCGTGGATTTTCCGGAGCCGGAAGGGCCCATCAACGCAATAAACTCGCCGCGGGCAATGTTGAGCGAAATGTCGTGCAGCACCGGCACAATTTGATCGCCGCGGACATAGCTTTTGACGAGATGCTTGATTTCCACCAGTGGCTGCGACATCGTGCTGCAGGCCCTATTTCTTGGCGACGGTCACCACGCCGCCATCTTTGAGTTTTTCCGAAGGATTCAGCACCACCTTGTCGCCGGGTTTGGCTGCGGATACCTGCACCAGGTCGCCGACTTTGCCTGCAACGACGATTTCGATTTGTCTGACGGTGTTTTTATCGTCAATCACAAACAACACATCTTTGCCATCGCGCTTGGTTATCGCTGCCTGCTGCACAGCGGTCACCGGGTTACGTTCCGCTGTTGTCAATGCGCGCTGCAGGAAAGAAACCTTGGCGCTCATGTCGGGAAGAACCCGTTTGTCTTTTTCGACAAATTCAATTTTGACCAGCACCGTCGCCTTGGATCGGTCCACGGTCGGCACGATGCGGCTTACCTTGCCAAGCAAACGCAGGTCGGGGAAGGCGTCGAGTTGAAGTTCGACCGGCTGATCGACGCTGACTTTGCCCAATGACACTTCTGACACGTCCGCTTCAACTTCCAATGTGGCCATATCCGCCATGTTCACTACCGCACCCTTGGAATCGGCCGCCGACGAGAATGGCGTAATGATGTCACCAACATTGGCATTTTTTGTCAGTACCACACCGTCAAAAGGCGCGCGGATCAAGGTCTGCTCAACCGTGACACGGGCGGCGCGGACGTTGGCTTCCGCCACCCCGATTGCGCCGTTGAACGATGCAACCGAAGCTTTGGCCTTATCAAAACGTGCCAGCGCAGTATCGTAGGTGGCCGACGAAATAAAATTTTTCTTCACCAGATCATCGGAGCGTTTCAGATTCGCTTGCGCATCGCGAAATTCAGCGAGACCTTGTTCAAGATTTGCTTTGGCCGCCCGCAGGCTGGCTTGCGCCTGGTCGAGACTTGCGGTGACATCACGATTTTCGATTCGTGCCAGCACGTCGCCAGCCTTGACGATCGAGCCTTCCTGTACGCCCAGATATTCAAGGCGTCCGGTGGCTTTGGTAGAAACGGCGGCCTTGGTGCGCGCAGAAACGCGACCGGTGGCGTTCAGCACGGCAATGGCTTGGGAGGGATAGGCAGTGGCAACGATGCCAGTTTCGACCTGGGTTGGACCGCTACCGCGCAGGCCGAGGAAGGCAAGCATTGCAATTACCGCTAGACCAGCAATGATCAACCATTTTTTGCGTCCGTTTTTTTTGCCGGAAAAGGCTTTCTTATCGCGCGAAATTGTGAGCTTGGAGAGGTCGGTCGCAGACACGTTTTATCCTGGAATGGGGTAACTGACTGAAGAGTCAAATTATAGGGGATGAACCGTCGTACAAAGGCGTATAAAACGCCAGACGGCAAGTTTTGCGGCGGGAATTGCCGCCTCGCGGCGCGAACGGAACTGGCTACCTAAAAAATCGTAGCACCCGCAGGCACGTCTGGTGCGCTGGTTGCGCGAGATGATCAACAACGGTGAAGTGGTTAGCGTTGGCCACTTCTTCGGGTGTTGCACAAATTGTTGGCCACGCTGCGCAAAGCAGCCGCGACTGCGCGCGAAATGCGGCACTTTCGGCGGCACCCACAGTGAGATGAAGCGGGATCGCCAATGTGGATTCAAGGTTGATGGGCGAGGCCGCACGGGCGGAGCGTTGGTCAAGCCTCAGATCCGCATTCATCGAGCAGTGAATCAATGGCTGCAGATCATAAACACCGCTAAGCGCAATGCCGCCGATGATGCAACTGACATCGCACTGTCGCTGCCGCCAATCGGTCGCGTACAACATGGCCACCAAATGGCCGCCTGCGGAGTGACCCGCTAAGACGACACGTTCCATCGGCAATTGGTGCGCGGGTCCCTTCGTCACTATCCAGGCGATTGCCTGCCGGCAATCCTCGACCACATCGCTGATCGGGACCGACGGGCACAGCCGATAGTTGAGGGCGACGACGCATAGTCCGGCCTCGAGGAATGGCTTGGCCACGAACGAAAAATCCGATTTATCGAGGGAGCGCCAGTAACCGCCGTGGATAAAAACGACGGTGCCACGCGGATTTGTTGCATGAAACAGGTCGAGCTTGTGACGCGCTGCCGCGCCGTACGCGAGGTCGAGCGTACAGGGCGCGTTTGCGCGCAAAATGCTTGAGGTGCGCCGCCAACGCTCGAAAATAGCGGGATGCTCGGGAACCAGCGCGCGGTTGTTATATTCTGCTTCGAGGGTAGCGTAACTCGGTTCCATCACAACTTTGTACCTTGAAAAAATTGCGTTTAAAACCGCAAATTCTCTGATTCACGACTAAGCACGCGATCAACTGATTGGAACATGACCTGGTGTTGACGAGGTCAGGCAGAAAACGCGTATTAGCTATGCCAGAAGTTTACCCCAGGCCTGCATTGGTCACTAGTTAATAGCATTGTTCGGGCCGGCAATCAGCGCAACGGCTCAGACAACGCCTACAAAAAGCGCAAGCATTCTCCTACTGACAGGCAGATGGAAGTCAATCGTTGTTTGTCCGAAGCGGTGCGTGCACATGTATTGCGAGCAGTTATCCAGCTCCGGCCCACTCGCTGTTTTCGCGTAATTCTGGCGCATCGTGTCTTGCATGGATTGGCGCGATCCGGGTCGATACAAAATGGCGACAACAGGTTGAGCATTGTGGTCGTGGACAAATTAAAAAGCCTGCCGATACGCAGGCGTTCCTACGTACACGGCGCCGCAGAGATGCGAATCAGCAGTAAACGCAGTAAAGGGAAAAAACATCCGTAATCGAGTGCATTTCCAATCTATTTGAAGCGAAGTTGACCGCGAGCAGGCTTTACGTGCGGTTGGGCCACCAGCAGACATAAAACCAGCAGGGACGAACATGGGCAAGCCAGCCAAAAAATCCAAGATAGCAGAGACCGACGCGATTACCATCCTGATCGACGATCATAAGCGCGTGAAAGCAATGTTCACGGAATTCAAAAAGTTTGAAGCCTTTACAGACGGCGATTACGATAATTTAAAGCAAAAGTTGATTAATGCCGTATGTGGGGAACTGAAAATGCACGCGCAGGTGGAAGCAGAAATATTTTATCCCCGCTGTTCGGAAAGCGTTACCCAACCAGTCTAATCTGCTTAATCAGGCGCAAGTAGAACACGTCCTGGCGAAAGAGCTAATCGCGGATATCGAATTTGGGCGTGCCGACGACCCGATGACTTGCGCCCGATTTATCGTGCTGGGTAGATATATGGAGCATCACACCCAAGAAGAAGAAATTGAAATGTTGCCCATTGTGCGGCGTGCGAATCTTGACCTGGTTTTGTTAGGCAACAAGATTACTGCACGAAGGCAGGAGCTAAAAACGAAAGGAGGCCACCATTTCGGCGGTTCGCCTTGCATTGCCGATCAAGTCTCCGAGCCAACGGCTATTTTGAGTGACCGGCTAACCTACGTGAGTTCCGCCAGCGCCTATCGCTAAATATCACGAAAGTCCAATTGTTCGATTGGAAAATGCGCTGTGTCCAAGCGCGTCAGCGGGGCAATGAGCGCTGATGTGTTGGGCGTGCAATATGGCCCTGCAAGTAAAAAATTCCTACAAAAAACACAATTGAATTCCTACTTTCAGGCCGAAAGCATACTGCCATCATTGGTGTTGGTGGCAATCACTACCCGCAAATTCAGTCTACGCGTACCGTTTATGCAATGGTTAAAACGCGCACTGATTTTCAGCAGTTCTGCCCACGTATGTTAGCGCGAGGTGAGCATTCATGAATCAATGTAAAGGTTTACAGAAAACGGCATGGCAACCAAAAAAGTCTCCCCAAAGTTGCAAGATGCAATCACCCTTCTCATCGATGACCATAAACACATGAACGCTTTGTTCGAAAATTTCAAGAAATACCACGAATGCACCTACGGAGACTTCCACGATTTGAAGCAGGAAATAATCGACGCCGTGTGCACCGAGTTTAAAATTTATGCGCGGATCAAGGAAGAAATCTTCTACCCTGCCATTCAAAAAACACTGCCTATACAGCACGGCGCGCACAACGTGGCACAGGGTAAACACGATGTCGCCAAAAAGCTGGTCGCCCAGATTGAAGGCGGCAGTGCGGCCAATTCGATTACTTGCAAACGCTTCGCGGTATTGGGCGCAAAGATTGATCAGTACACTCTGGAAGAGGAAAATACGACGTTTGCCGAATTGCGGGAAACGAATTTAAATCTGATTAGCCTGGGCAGGGAAATGTCGTCCCGAAAGAATGCGTTGAAAGCCAAAAAACGATCGACTCGCCATGGCAAAGCAGCAAAATTTGCAGCGAATGGCGTTGAGAAACCTTCCTGGTTAGGCGCTTGGATTCAATCCTTGAAATCCCACCGTGCAGGCCGCTACAGATACAGGATGTTGCGCTAATGTTTTTTTGCATCGCTCAATTGAAGACAGACTTCGAAGCAGGGCGGCACAGTCAATCTAGCAACTTGTCTGTAAGCGTTGCGCAGAATGTTCCCAATCTGTGTTTAGTCAATGGCGAGCGTCGATTAAATCGGTCTCGTTCGGCCAAATTAAAAAAGTCCACCGGGGTGGACTTTTTTAATTTGGTACCGAGAGCCGGAATCGAACCGGCACGCCCTTGCAGGCGCGGGATTTTGAGTCCCGTGCGTCTACCAGTTCCGCCATCCCGGCTTATGAATTTGTGCCGCACACCGTGCAACAACATGAGGTGGTAGCCCCATTCGACGCATTTCGCAAATTATTCATTTGGCTAGCCACAAATTATAGCGTAATCTGCGCGCGAACCTGCACCGAAAAATATGAAGTTAGCCGAATTCGATTACCACCTGCCCGCAAATTTGATCGCGCAACATCCGGCCACAGAGCGGGCGGGAAGCCGACTGCTGCATGTCGATGGTAATTCCGGCGCGATAACAGATCGACGGTTCGTCGAGCTGCCCGGGCTTATTGCTGCCAACGACATTGTCATATTCAACGATACCAAAGTCATCAAAGCCCGGCTATTGGGCAGGAAAGAAAGCGGCGGTGGTGTTGAAGTGTTAATTGAGCGCGTGTTGGCCGATGGCACGAGCGCGCTCGCCCATGTGCGAGCGTCGAAATCGCCAAAGCCTGGTAGCCGCCTCTTGTTCGCGTCGCAGGTTTGGGCGACCATGGCAGCCCGCGTGGATGATTTGTTTGAATTGCACTTTGAAGGCGAGCTTGATGTATACGAAATATTACGTCGCCATGGAGAAGTGCCGTTGCCGCCCTACATCACGCATCGCGCCGGCACTGAAGATGAGGGGCGCTATCAGACCGTATACGCCAGACACGAAGGCTCCGTGGCGGCACCGACCGCAGGGTTGCACTTCGATCAGGCCATGCTGGCAACGCTGCGCGGCCAGGGCGTCGCCCTTGCCTATGTGACCTTGCATGTGGGGGCAGGTACTTTTCAGCCGGTGCGCGACGACGATATCTCCAAACATCTGATGCATTGCGAGAGATACCACGTGCCCTGGGAGACGGTCGCGGCGATTGAACGGGCCAGGGCGGCAGGCGGGCGTGTAATTGCAGTTGGTACCACCAGCATGCGTACGCTTGAAGCGGCGTCACGCAGCGGCATCTTGCAAGCTGAGAGCGCGGAAACGCAAATCATGATTACACCGGGGTATGTATTTCAAACCGTCGACCGGCTGATCACCAATTTCCATTTGCCCAAGTCGACGCTGATGATGCTGGTATCGGCGTTCGCAGGAATGGAAAATATACAGCGCGCATATGCGCACGCAATTGGCGAGCGCTATCGGTTTTTTAGCTACGGCGATGCGATGTTGCTGGAGCGGCGCGCTGCGGATGTAGCTTGAACGCGAGCATTGGCGCGGCGTTGCAGACAGATATCGCCCGACAACTGCTCCCGTGAATGATCCGCGCATCTATTTTCTCTCATGAAAATATTGCCCGGAGCTGCGTCCACTCAGCTCAAATGCACCCGGCTTTGCGCGCTCACGTGCTGCTTCAAAAATTCCATTTGATCTGCAAGAATGCGGCGGTTGGCCAGAATCAAAAACTCCGCCCGATTCGGCACGTAGGGCGCATAGACGAGCTCCATATGGGCTTCTTCTGGAAGACGACTGCCTTTGCGCTCGTTGCAGGAACGGCAAGCGGCGACCACGTTCATCCAGGTATCCATGCCGCGACGCGAATAGGGAATGATGTGGTCACGGGTTAATTTTGAATGCGAAAAGATACCGCCGCAGTAACCACAGACATGACGATCGCGGTGGAAAAGTTCGCGATTATTGAGTGGCGGAATCTGATTGAAACTTTTCATCGCCATCGCTTTGCCGCGAATGGCGATTATCGATGCCGCACTGACACTGGAGATTTCGCCGGTATCGCGGCTTTTGCCGCCGTTGACCGTGAAAGCGGCCGAACCGGTTTCCCACGCGACGCGTTCCTTGGCGTAGTACCAGACGGCGTGTTGCCAGGTCACCCAGCGATGCGGAATGCCATTTTGATCCAGCGTGAGAATCAGAGGATAGCGTTTCGCCTCCGAGGAAAACAGCGAAAATGCAGGCTCTAGCGCTTCTTTGGCGGCTTTATCCAGCAATGGCGGCGCAACCAAATGCGATTTGCCTGTTTTGCCGCTTTGCTTACCGTGTAAACCTGCCTTGCCCCGATACTGCACAGTGCTAATCCTTTCTCTACTTGGCGGAACGATATTGACCGGCGATAATACGAACTCTAAAAAATAATCCGCTTCCGCTAATCGGTAGAAACGCCCGACTGTTAGAGGCTAAACCAATTTTTCCTCTTTGAAAAGCCCCCATGAATCTAGATCGTGTTGACGCAGGTCGTGATGTACCTAACGACGTGAACGTTGTTATCGAAATCCCGATGAACGGTGACCCTATCAAGTACGAGTTGGACAAGGCAACGGGTGCATTGTTCATCGACCGTTTCATGTCCACATCGATGCACTACCCTTGCAACTACGGCTACATCCCGCGCACGCTTTCCGGCGATGGCGATCCAGTCGATGTGCTGGTGGTGACCCCCTACCCGCTGATCCCGGGGGTGGTAGTACGTTGCCGTCCAATCGGCATGTTGAAGATGACAGACGAAGCGGGAGCCGACGAAAAATTGCTGGCGGTGCCCGTTGACAAACTTACGCCGATTTACCGTAACGTGCAGTCGTGTCGCGATTTGCCGGAACTTACCCAAAGCCAGATCACGCATTTCTTTGAGCACTACAAAGACCTTGAGCCAGGCAAGTGGGTACAGGTGCAGGGTTGGGTTGATGCCGAGGAAGCGAAGAAAGCAATTCACGAGGGCGTGAGCCGTTTTAACAAGGCCACGAAATAGCCGGCTATCACATACGCCAGCGCTGCATCTGCGAACATGGTGTAAGCCGTGTCGTCATTTGCCGACCAAGCCCATATGTGCAAACTTCGGAGATAGGTATGCGGATAGGGACGGCCGCAGCATTTTTGTTCTGCAGCGCAGTTTTTGTCGCGGCGGCAACAGATTGCGCGGTCACGCAACAGGTTTTCAGTGGGTCGTCCACCATCGCCATCGCCGAGTTATATACGGCGGAGAGGGTGCAAGAGCTGCCCACCGGCAGACAGTTGGTTTTCCAGCTTGAGCGTTAAGAAATACGGTGTCGTGCCGCTCGCGTTTCATGTCGATTATTGGGACCACATTGGGTGGCAGAATCGCTTAGCCAAAGCGGCGTTCGCCGATCGGCAACGCGAGTCAGTGCGGCTGCTGGGCGGCAGAACGTCCTATACACCACAAGTCATGTTGAATGGCCTTGATTGACGTCGCTGGAGCGATCAGTCGCAGTTCACAGCGGGATAAAAAAATATCAGCGTGCGCGCGCAGACCTTGCATTGCAATTCACAACGACGACCACCGAACTGGATGCATCCCTTACGGTGACACTGCCGCAGAGTCCTGATTGTGCTGACGCGGCCGCATTGCTGGCGATTACCGAAAGTATGCTGGCCAACCGCGTGACCACAGGAGAAAATCGCGGCGTTACGCTTAAGCACGATCATGTCGTTCGCACGCTGGTTGTTGAATCGAAGGATCGTATTGACGGCAAATGGTCCTTCAAGCGACCGTTCACGCTGGATCGTTTCTGCAAGCCTGCCGACCTGTGGGTGGTAACGTTTGTGCAGAATCTACGCACCGGCGAGGTATATCAGGCGCTCAACGCGCCGGTGTGCTCCTCCTCATAAGTTCACGCTAGGGGATTCGCCTAATTTCTGGCTTGGTGCCTAGCCCTTGGGAAACCAGCGGCAAAAGACGGTTATGATGCGCGTCGAATATTTGAAAATCCGCGAGTCAATGAAAATGGCACCAGCAAAACCGTTTACCGTTCGACTCGTCGACTGGGGCCGCATGCATGAGGCGGTGGCAAAGATTCGCCTGCAAGTGTTCGTCGAAGAGCAAAACGTACCAGCAGAAATAGTCATGGACGGCCTGGACGCTGATGGAGTTCATGCCGCGGCGCGTGACGCGGACGGCAACGTGATTGGATCTGCACGCCTGATAATGAATCAGGCGCCGCCGCGCATCGGCCTAATGGCCGTGTTGAAGAAATGGCGCAGCGCGGGTGCCGGCGGGGAAATGCTTGAACAGCTATGCGATGCGGCCAAACTGCGCGGTTTCAACGAAGTGATGGTCCATTCCCAAACCCACGCTTCGCCATTTTATTTTCGCCATGGATTTTTGTCATACGGCAGCGAATTTTTCGAGGCCGGCATTCCGCACCAGGAAATGCGCAAACGCATTTAGGACATTGGCAGATCGTAGGGAAGTCGCTGGATGGTGACATCCACGCCATCCAGCGAAGAGTATTTCAATTTGTTACCGCGGATCGCGGCAATTTGCGCCACTACCAGCATGTCAACGCCGCCTCCGGGCGCGGCTGCGACATTGGCAATTTCGCCTGCAGCCTGGTCACCGAATTCTTCGCTGTACAATTTGTCGCCCGCCATCGGCGAATTCGCACCAGCCATGTGCGCCAGCACCATGCGGCGTTTCAGTATGCCGCGATACTGCGTACGCGCAACAATCTCCTGTCCAGGGTAGCAGCCTTTCTTGAAACTCACACCGCCAATAAGCTCAAAATTCGCCATTTGCGGCACAAACGCGTCCTGCGTTTCCGGTAGCACCGTGATGACGCCTTGCTGTATGGACAGCCAATCCCACGTTGCTGCACCCACCTTCACCACCTTTGTTGCCAATTCATTCCACCAAGTGACGGCCAAGTCGAGGGGCGCAATCACCATAAATCGCGTTTCCGACAGCCTGATGATGCGTCCGTCCCCGCTGCGCAGCGTGGACATCGCGTCTGCCGGCACCGCGCCCATAATCTCGCGCAGCAGCACTTCCGCCCTGCTGCCGGCAACGCCGAAACGAACCCAGTTTTCGCTTTCGTCGGTAATTTTTACCTTGGCCCGCAATATAAACATCTGCAATCGTTTCTGGATCGGTCCCTGCAGCGAACGCGGCAGCAACATGCAAATCCCCTGCCGGCCCGGCCACGCAAGCAGGGTGACCAGCAGGCGGCCCTTCGGCGAACACCAGCCGTTCCATTGCAGGGCGTTGTCGCCAAGTGCCAGCACGTCATTACAAAATTGGCCGTGTAAAAATGCCTGTGCATCATCACCAGACGCCAACATCAAACCATAGTGAGAGAGATCGCACAGCACAACGCCGTCGCGCAGCGCGCTAAATCCGGCCTCGGGGCCATTGCCAAAGGTGGCGACGCGTCCGTCGGAAAACTGTGCCCCTTGCCGGGCAAGTTCAGCCTGCCAGCGCTCGCTCATGGGAGAATGTTTGCGTTCATGATATCTATTTTAGTTTGGTTCACATGTCGATAGTTCAAGATTCTGCAAACGGCGCCAACGATCCGCGATGGATCTGGTTGCGGGTGTCCCGAATCAATCTGCTGATTGATGTAATTGGCGTATTGCTGGCGCTTGGTAGCCTCGGATGGGTGCCATTGCCAATGTGGTGGCGGATCGGGCTTGCGTTGGTTTTCATCGCCGCATTTGGTTGGGATTTGCGCTTGATACTGCTCAGAAGTCGCCAATCGGTAAACGCGTTTTATCTGTTCGACCTCGATACGCCTCCGGAACAAAGCCTCGATGCGCCGCAACCTGCAAAGATGGGCATTCGGGTTCGCTACGCAACCCTGTCCGGACTGCAGGTTGTGCGCGAGGCGCAGGGGGTTATTCTTAGCGGTGCATTTGTGTCGCCCTGGTTTACGGCGGTGCGCTATACCCTGCCGCTGGATCCTCGATGGCGAAAATGGTGGCCGCATATCATTCCACTGTGGCCCGATAGTCTGGCAGCGGAGCGCTATCGACGCCTGCGTGTGGCGCTCAAATGGAAGTGAAGTGACGCGGGGTGGCTCCGGTATAATCTTGGTTTCTGGTCTCAAACGCTTCGCCTCGCATGAATTTCCCGCCCGTTGTCTCTTCCGCCCCGCATTCGATCCTCATCATGGGCGGTGCCCAGGCGCTCTCGGCCTTCCGTTTGCAGAAATTGCTCGCTTCACTTAAAGCCTTGGTACCGGCGGTTCGATCGGTCGAATGCGCCTTCGTCCATTTTGTCGAAACGTTCTCAACTTTGGGCGCGCAGGAGCAAGCGGTGCTCGAAGCACTTCTGACTTATGGCGGGCCGCGGGCCTCTGTAACCGAGGGGCAACTTTTTCTGGTGATCCCGCGCATCGGCACAATTTCGCCGTGGTCCTCCAAAGCCACTGACATTGCACGCAATTGTGGATTGGCGGGCATCAGGCGCATCGAGCGCGGTACCGTTTTCTATGTGAACAGCGCGGGCATCCTCAGCGAATCAGCGCGTGACGCCATTGGCCTCGCCATACACGACCCAATGACCGAAACAGTACGTTCGACGTTAGCTGGTGCAGACGAGTTATTTGTCGCCCAAACCCCGCAACCATTGGCAGTGGTGCCCGTTATCACTGAAGGCAAAGCCGCGCTGGCAGGCGCTAACAAGACAATGGGCCTGGCGCTATCGGTCGACGAAATCGAGTATTTATTCGATTATTTCCAACGTATCGGGCGCGATCCGACCGACGTCGAACTGATGATGTTTGCGCAGGCAAATTCCGAACATTGTCGACACAAAATATTTAACGCCTCGTGGAGCATCGACGGGGATGTCAAAAACCAGACGTTGTTTGGCATGATCAGAAATACCGAGGTGGTGTCGCCACGCGGCACTATCGTCGCGTATTCGGATAATTCGTCGGTCATGCAGGGAGCGACGATCGAGCGGTTTTTTCCGGATACGAATGGAGAATTCACCTTTCATCAAGAGGAAACGCACGTCTTGATGAAAGTGGAAACGCATAATCACCCGACCGCGATTGCGCCGTGGCCGGGCGCGGCGACCGGCGCGGGCGGCGAAATTCGCGATGAGGGTGCAACCGGGCTGGGCTCCAAACCGAAGGCCGGGCTAACCGGATTTGCGGTCTCCAATTTAAATATTCCCGGCAGTATCCGGCCATGGGAAAATCATTACGGTAAACCTTCGCGCATTGCGTCTGCCCTGCAGATCATGATTGACGGGCCGATCGGCGCAGCGGCATTCAACAATGAATTCGGCCGCGTCAACCTCACCGGCTATTTCCGTAGTTACGAGCAGCACGATGGTGCCGTGGTGCGGGGATATCACAAGCCGATCATGATCGCGGGCGGTCTCGGTAACATTTCTGCCCGACACACCCACAAAAAAATGCTGGCGCCCGGCGCGCTGCTGATTCAGATTGGCGGGCCCGGCATGCGTATCGGGCTGGGTGGGGGCGCGGCTTCGTCAATGACATCCGGCACCAACCACGAGGCGCTGGATTTTGATTCGGTGCAGCGGGCAAACGCCGAGATGCAGCGTCGGTGCCAGGAGGTAATCGATACATGCTGGGCGCTGCGAGAGGCCAATCCTATCCTGAGTATTCATGATGTGGGCGCCGGCGGACTGTCGAACGCGCTGCCGGAGCTGGCGCACGGCGGCGGTGTCGGTGCGTGCCTTGACTTGCGGGCAGTGCATTCCGAAGAGCCCGGCATGTCCCCCCGAGAAATCTGGAGCAACGAATCGCAGGAACGCTATGTGCTCGCGATTGCGCCGGATGCGCTGCCGCTGTTCAGGCAATTTTGCGAACGGGAACGCTGCCCGTTCGCCGTGCTTGGGGTGGCAACCGAACATCAACAACTGATTGTCGCGGATCCATTATTTGGCAATCATGCGGTCGATATGGATCTGACGGTACTGCTTGGCAAGCCGCCCCGCATGCATCGCGAGGTCGCGTCGGTCGCTACCGATTTGATTGCCTTCGACGCCGGCACTATCGACTTGAAAGAAGCGGTGTATCGGGTTCTGCGATTGCCGGCGGTTGCCGATAAATCTTTTCTGATTACAATCGGCGACCGCTCGGTGGGCGGCCTTACGGTGCGCGACCAGTTTGTCGGCCCATGGCAGGTGCCGGTCGCCGACTGTGCGGTGACGCTGATGGGCTACAACACGCTCCAAGGCGAAGCGATGGCCATGGGCGAGCGCAGTCCCATCGCACTGATCGATGCGCCCGCGTCGGGGCGCATGGCGGTCGGCGAGGCGCTTACCAATATCGCCGCCGCCGATATTGAAGACATCGGCGACATCAAGCTTTCCGCCAACTGGATGGCTGCCGCCGGTTTCCCGGGCGAGGATGCCAAATTATTCGAGACCGTGAAAGCGGTTGGCATGGTGCTTTGCCCGGCGCTGGGTATTTCTATTCCTGTCGGCAAGGATTCGCTGTCGATGAAAACGGAATGGACTGATGGCGGAGAACAAAAACAAGTTGTTTCGCCGGTTTCGCTTGTCATCTCGGCGTTTGCAAAAGTGACCGACGCCACCTTGACGTTGACGCCGGAATTATTCACAGGGGCGGCCACCGCCGATACCGAACTGATATTGATCGATTTGGGTAACGGCAAAAATCGACTGGGCGCATCGGCACTGGCGCAGGTGACCGCGCAAGTTGGCGCGGTCGCGCCTGATGTGGACGATGCCGCCATGCTGCGCAGTTTTTTTTCAGGCGTGCGCAAATTGTCGCGAGCGCAACAAATCCTCGCTTACCACGACCGCGCCGATGGCGGCTTATTCGTGACGTTGGCCGAGATGATGTTTGCCGCGCATGTCGGCGTGACTATTTATCTGGATGCCCTGATCTTCTCAGAACGTGAATCGGACGTTGATAATTACGATGTCGCCGACACGTCTAAAAAGCTAGGCGAACAAGATGCGGTGCTGACGGCGCTGTTCACTGAAGAGCTGGGTGCGGTAATCCAGATCCGTAAGGTTGATCGCCCAACCGTGATGCAAACATTGCGCGAGGCCGGCCTCGGTGCCTGCGCGCATGTGATCGGGCATTTGAATGCCAGCGACGAAATGCGCGTCGTTCGCGCGGCCAAACCAGTGCTCGTTGAAAAACGCGTTGATCTTCACCGCGCGTGGAGCGAGACCAGTTATCTGATTCAAGCGCTGCGCGACAACCCGCTTACCGCGAGACAGGAATACGACCGGCTTCTGGATAGCAGCGATCCGGGACTGAACGCTAAATTGACATTCGACCCGGTTGATAATAAGGCGGCTACCTCCAGCGCCACCAGTGGAAAGCCGAAAATCGCCATCCTTCGTGAACAAGGGGTGAATGGCCAACTTGAAATGGCCCATGCGTTTACCAGAGCAGGATTCACCGCGATTGACGTACACATGAGCGACATTCTCAGTGGCCGCATCTCGCTGGCTGATTTCAAGGGATTTGCGGCCTGTGGCGGATTCTCCTACGGGGACGTGCTGGGTGCGGGCGAAGGTTGGGCAAAGTCGATTTTGTTCAGTCAACGCGCGCGCGATGGTTTCGAGGCATTTTTCCAGCGCGATGATTCGTTTGCCCTTGGCGTTTGCAATGGCTGCCAAATGATGTCCAATCTGCACGCAATCATTCCGGGTGCTGATAACTGGCCGCACTTTGAAAAGAATAAAAGCGAGCAATACGAAGCGCGCACGGTGCTGCTGGAAATTCGTGATTCGCCTTCTATTTTATTTGCCGGCATGGCGGGCTCGCGCATTCCCGTTGCCACCGCGCACGGCGAAGGCCGGGCGGTGTTTCGTGATCAGACGCAACAAGACGCCATTCGCTGGCAATGCGCCGCGCAGTTCGTCGACAATCGGGGTCGCGCCACTGAACAATTTCCGGCGAATCCAAATGGATCCCCAATCGGTATGACTGCATTCACCACGCCCGATGGCCGCTTTAACATCATGATGCCGCATCCGGAACGTGTGGTACTCGCGGCGAATCTGTCGTGGCATCCGCCGACATGGAAAAACGAAAGTCCCTGGATGCGGATGTTTCACAACGCGCGGAGTTGGGTGAACTAAGTAAGCACTAGCACTGGCGCGGGTTTATGGGCGCTTTATGGCCAGTAGGCCCGCGCCCTGGCGATCTTGGTGGCAATATGCTTTAGTGTGAAATTGAAATACGTAACGATGTATCCGTTTGCACGTCGATTTTGAATGGTGCCAGGTTGGCAGCAAATGTTGGGTCGGCTGACGCCGTGCCAATTTAGGGGCTGCAGTCAGATCCGGTCCATCGAATCTTTAGCGCAAAATAGGGCACAGAACGACGGTCGCAATTCAGTACAAAAATGTCATGGACAAAAGAGGGCAATAAATGCAACGATTGATTCAGATTATTTATGTAAGCCGCTCAACGTTCACGCCGTCGGGATCGACGATGGGCATCGAGCCTAACGTTGCGCGGATTCTCGCCAAATCGCGCATCAACAATCGGCGCAATGGCCTGGTTGGTGTGTTGTATTTTGGCGATGGTTGTTTTTTTCAGTGTCTGGAGGGAGACGAGGTGGAGATCGACGCGTTGTACGCGCGCCTGCAGTCCGACACCCGCCACAAGGATATAAAACTTTTCTCGCGCAGGCAGATAAGTGCACTTTCCTACGCCGAGTGGTCGATGAAATTTGTGCCGATTGAAAAGGAAATGAGTCGTCTGTTGGCCAGCGGCGGATACAAAAAATTTGATCCTTACCTGTTCAACGACGCAATGATTCAGGGCGTGATGTCGTTATTGCACGTCTCCGCCGATCCCACCGCCACCCGTAAAGTCGAGGGCTTGGTTCAAGCGTCAATTGAGGCATCCGATGAGCAAAAGCCAGAGCGGCAGTGGCGGCCAGTCGTTATCATCGCCACCATTGCCCTTGTCGCCATTGCCGGCATTGTAATTTTCGCGCTTTACAAATAGCCGCAATGCCGATCGCTGTGATGTGCAGCGCCTAAGTGCCAGGGACAACGGATGCTGCGGTATGAATGGAACAAATGCCGCAGCGGCACGCGGGGAGCAGTTTGTAATAGTGCGGGATTGTGTTTCGCGGCAGAGTTAGCAATCCAGCCATGGGATCGTTGCCGCCTGTCCGCAGGCTTCGAATAGCGGTTTGCTGAACAGGAAGCCTTGCATCAGGTGGATACCGAGGCGCTGCAGATATATGTATTCTCCCCCAGTCTCGACGCCCTCGGCAATGATCCGGATACCGAGCTCTTTGCAAATAAGCACCAACCCGCGGGCGATCGCCTGCTTGGCGGGGCGCTGATCAATATCGCGTACCAGCTCCATGTCGAGCTTGATGATGTTTGGTTGAAACTCCGCCAGCAGATTCAGTCCGGCAAAGCCGGCACCAAAATCATCGATTGCGGTCAGAAAACCGATCCGCTGATATTCGCGAAATACTTCTGCCAGCCATTTGCCGTCCTGAATGTGCTCACCTTCGACGGTTTCAAACATAATGCGCTCGATTGGAAAACCGTGGATGCGCGCCGCGGCTAGGGTGGTGCGGATACAAACCTCGGGCTGGTATATCGCATTCGGCAGGAAGTTGATCGACAGCATCGTTTGCATATTCAGTTGCGCAGCGGTCTTGATCGCTTTGACCCGACAGGCTTGGTCAAAACGATAGCGGTTGGCATCGTCTATTTGCGAAAGCACGGTGAAAGCCGCCTCACCGTTGGGCCCGCGCACCAGCGCCTCATGAGCAAATATCTGCCTCGTTTCGATGTCAACGATGGGCTGAAAGGCATAGCTGAACTGGAATGGAAGGCGCTCGCTACTGCCGCAGTCGGCGCAAGGCCTGCCGTCTTCGCCCAAAACAAATTCCGTGCTGCGTAAGTTTATGATTTTGGTCATTCAGGTGCCGCTCGTGTTGGTGCCGGTATCTCGCAGGCGGGGTTGGTTTCATTCAGCGCAATATCGATATCCGGGTGCGCAACGCAGGCCTTTTTGTTCGCCTTTTGCAGCCGATGCACACTAGACGTCCACAGGCACTTTGCGCGCCGCAGCAGAATCAGTCAAACTATTACTTCCGTAATCGACCATCCCGGACCCCAATATGAAAGTAAATTCCATCCTCGACACGATTGGCAACACCCCGCACATCCGGATCAACCGCCTGTTCGGCAATACGCACCAAGTCTGGATAAAGTCCGAGCGTGGTAATCCCGGCGGGTCAATCAAGGATCGGATTGCGCTGGCCATGATCGAGGACGCAGAAAAATCCGGCGCGCTGAAATCCGGCGGCGTGATTATTGAACCTACGTCAGGCAACACCGGCATCGGTCTTGCGCTGGTGGCTGCAGTCAAGGGCTATAAAGTTATATTGGTGATGCCCGACAGCATGTCGGTAGAGCGCCGCCGTCTTATGCTGGCCTATGGTGCCGCGTTCGAACTCACACCGCGCGAAAAAGGCATGAAGGGTTCGATCGCCCGCGCGCAAGAGATCGCCGCGGTGACGCCGGGCGCATGGATTCCGCAACAATTTGAAAACCCTGTCAACATTGCTGTCCATGCCCGTTTCACCGCGCAGGAAATCCTTGCTGATTTTCCGGATGGGGTGGACGTGCTGGTCACCGGTGTCGGTACCGGCGGTCATATCACCGGTTGCGCAAGGGTGCTAAAGGCCAAGTGGCCTAAACTGAAAGTGTTCGCTGTCGAACCATCCGCATCCCCGGTGATCTCCGGCGGGCAGCATTCGCCCCATCCCATTCAGGGCATAGGTGCCGGCTTCATTCCGAAAAATCTC
Source organism: Betaproteobacteria bacterium (assembly GCA_043768625.1). Taxonomy (GTDB): domain Bacteria; phylum Pseudomonadota; class Gammaproteobacteria; order Burkholderiales; family Usitatibacteraceae; genus UKL13-2. The sequence continues at coordinate 12,149 of JAYVKG010000210.1, read as the reverse complement.
GACATGTCGGTACTAGATGGGGTGATATTGGTCGACGCAGAACCAGCCCGCGAAATGGCTAGGCGTTCGGCGCGGGAGGAGGGCACGCTGGTCGGCATTTCATCGGGTGCCACACTGGCCGCCATTGCGCAAAAACTTCCCGAGATTGCCACCGGTGCGACGGTGCTGGGTTTTAATTACGATACCGGTGAGCGCTACCTTTCCATTGAGGGATTTTTGCCGGTATGAACAGCCGCCAGTCGGCGCTCTGATTACAAATTCGCGCATGCCGTCAACAAGCGCATCGCCGTGCGGCGCGGATGGTAGCCATAAAGAGGCTGAAGATGCCGGTCGACGCTGGGTTATCGTGGCTTAGGTGATGCGTCAGTGCTCAAACCGCGCGCCAAACGCATCTGCGTATGCACTCTCGCCGAACTCGAAATGGTCATCCGGCGTTTCGCCAAGATAAGTCGCTTCCACCGTCACTTTCACATAGCGATCCAGCTTTTGCCAGATTGCGTAAGTGAGCGTGCGAGCGATGTCGGCCGGTTTTTCGCCAGCGCGGATTTCGTGGTCGGCGGTGAGTGTGATCGCGATTGCATCCTTCACCTTTCCGCGCGCGACTTCTTCGGGCTTACACCAATTGGTGGTGAAGGCCTCCACAACTTGGGGCAGTTCGCGCGGTAACAGCGGCGATACGCTCACTTCCAGTCGAAACAGGTTGCCCGCCTTTGCGAACTGTACGTGAACAGGAATATTCATAACGATAAGTTAATGCAACCTCGGGTTTAGCGCAATGCTAGGCAAGTTGCAAAGATTGGATTAGCATCTGTGGTTCTTCGTGGCGTGTGCGCCGCGGCGGAATTGAAACAGGCAGCCTTGGCTGCCTGTTTCAATTCCGCATGTTCGGAACGCCGCAGAGCAACGCTGCAGGCGGGAATGGCGCCCTTTGGACTTTGCTCAGTTCGAAATGTTTTTCTGGCAGGGACCTGGCCGGGAAATCATTTTTCCTCGATCTTGGCCTTACCGCGCAATTCCTGCACCAGACGTGCGACCTGCTCCTGCTGCGCTTGCTGGCGGAATTTGTCCTTCACTTCATCAAAGCCAGGCACCTTCATCGCTCGCGAATCATCGACGCGAATCACGTGATAACCAAACGGCGACTTGACTGGCACATCGGTAAGCTGGCCCTTGGTGAGAGTCTTGATGGCGTTGCCGAATTCAGGCACATAACGACCGGCAGGTGCCCAGTCGAGATCGCCGCCATTGTCTTTGGAGCCGGTGTCTTTGGATTTTTCCTTCGCCAGCTTCTCAAACGTTTCGCCTTTTTTCAGCGACGCGATAATGGCCTTCGCGTCGTCTTCCTTGTCGACCAGAATATGGCGAACTTTGTACTCTTTGTCGCCCAATTGAATGACGTACTTTTCGTAGTCCGTCTTCAGCTGTGCATCGCTGATCGGGTTGGCCTTAACGTAGTCCTCAAAAAAAGCCCGGATCAGCACGGCCTGCCGTGCCATGTCCATCTGTGCGGCAGTGGTTGGCACCTTGTCGAGTCCCTTCTTCTTCGCCGCCTGGGACAAGATCTCGCGGTTGACCAGTTCGTCCTTCATGGCGGTGGCGAATTCAGGTGATGTTGGCTGGCCGGACTGTTCGCGTTCCTTGTTCATTGCGTCGAAATATGCGTTGGGAATGGCAACGCCATTGACACTCAAGCGGCCATCAGCCTTGGGCGCCTTGGCTGACATTTTTTCTGCTTTTTCGGCTTTGGTTTGCGCGAACGCTACCGGCGATGAGATTGCGGCAAGTGCCACCGAGAGGGCGACAACGATGGGTTTCAAATTGTGGTGCATAAGTCTTCCTTTGTTGAGTGGGACAGTCGTGAAACGATCAAAAATACAAAAAAACACCAACTTTTTGCCTATCCGGCGCGTGCATCAATCTTTAACGCATGTATACGCGATCTCATCAATTCGCCGAGCAGATCGTAAATCATGCGGTGTCGAGCAATTAAAGGTTTTCCGCTGAACGCGGGTGACACGATGACGAGCTCGAAATGCGTGCCATCAATCGCGCCAGTGCGGTCGGCATGCGCCCGCGCACCGGCATGGCCCGCGTGAGCGGCAGAATCATCGGTGACCTCGATCAGCGTGGGTGCCAATACTTGAAGACGTTCGGTGATTTGGTCGCAAATGGAACTCATCAGCTGCCTAGAAAACGCGTTTGAATGGCTTCACGTTGACGGAACTAAATACGCCAGCCGCACAATAAGGATCTTCCGATGCCCAGGCGACGGCCGCATCGCGCGACGTAAATTCGGCGACGATCAACGAGCCGGCAAAGCCTGCGGGACCAGGATCTTCTGCGTCAATCTGCGGGTGAGGCCCGGCCAGAATCAATCGCCCCTCGTCCTGCAATTGTTGCAGCCGCGCCACGTGCGCCACCCGGTTGGCAAGGCGCTTTTCCAGTGCGCCGGGCATTTCTTCACAGATGATGGCGTAGAGCATGGCAATTTTTCGCGTCAGGATTCTTTAGGGGACTGCGCAGCATCATCGGGCAAATATTTCGCCATCCATAGCGCCTGCGCAATGACAAACACAAAGCTTAGCGCTGAGCCACCAAAAACCTTAACTTTGACCCAGGCGTCGAGCGACAAAGTACTGGCGAAGTAGTGATTCAATCCGGCCAGCGCCAGGAAAAAAACGCCCCAGGCGATCGACAGTTTGCGCCAGACATGGTCAGGCAACGCGATTTCCTGGCCCAGCACACTCTTGATGGGATTCTTTTGCAGCAACACAGCACCCAGAATCATGAGGCCCATCAAACCGTAGAAAAGAGTCCACTTGATCTTGATGTAATACTCGTCGTGCAACAGAATCGTGGCGCTGCCAAAGACCAGAATAAATGCCAAGGCAATCCATTGCACGGGCTTGATTTTTTCGCGTCGCCAGAATGCCCAGCCGATCTGCCCCACGGTCGCTACGATGGCAACGCCGGTCGCAATATAAATATCGCCAAGCTTATAGGCGGCGAAAAACAGGATCACCGGTAAAAAATCGAGCAGCAGTTTCATCAAAAATATAGGTGAGGCGTAAAGAATGGAGCGTTGTGGGAAGGGTTATGCGACAGTCAGGTTGCGTGCGCAGCGCGAAAAAACAACCGCGTATTTTCTCACGATTAATGGACCCGCGTCCATCTCACCAATTCGGCTTCGATCAGTTCGCGCGTCGCGTCAGGGAAGCCGGGCTGGCTGGCCAATGCATGAGCTTCGCCATAAAAGCCGCTGCGCTCGTCTGGAAGATGGGCGTTAAGCGTATCGAAGGCATACAGCATCAGGGCGACGTCTCCGCTGCGGATGGCGGTGATGGCGAAATTGAGATTGAGCAGACGCCAAGGCCGCAGCGGGTTGGAGCGCTCCAGGTCGGCTTTTAGGGTCGGTGAAAAATGGCTGATGAAACCCTGCATCAGTGCATAAACAGCCGCCGTTTCCTGGGTGGAGCAGGCCGCGTTCGACTGTGCGGCCAGCGCATTGACAATCGGTTCCGCGGTGCCAATCGTCAAGCCGTGCCTCATCGACCAGTAACCGACGCCAATTTCCAGTGTCTGCAGGTGCGGGATTTGCGGCCCGAGGTCGAAACGAATAAGCCAGCTTTCCAGTTCGGCGAGGGCACGCAACGCTTCGTCAGCGGCTGCCTCCGCATTGTCGACCGGCAGGGCCGCATTGACACCGTATTGCCCATCCAGCCGCGACATGACGGCGAGAAAATCGCCAACCACCTCGATCAGTGCGAGGGCGTCAGGCGCTGCTCCGGCAGCGGCACCCGCGTAACGTTCGCGAGTGGCTGCCTGCACGGCCTCGGCGGCTTGGCGAAAATGCGCGTGCAACGACGCCTGCAGGTCATCCCTGACGTCCAGGCCGGCGTTAATAGTCATACGAATTGGTTTAATTTCCATTGCTGCATCAGGTTGTGAAAACATGCCGTTGAGAGACGTGTGTGGAATCGGCCCTGCTATGATTGTCCTTATTCATAATAGTTTGATTGTTTTTGTGCAAAACTTTGATTGTCATAACCATTCCATATTTTCAGACGGCCTGTTGCGGCCAAGAGATTTGGTTGCACTGGCGAAAAGCAGCGGCTGCGACGCTGTCGCGCTCACCGACCACGATAATACTGGCGGGCTGGAGGAGGCCGAAAATGCGGCCGCGGACATGCATATTCGCTTTATACGCGGCGTTGAATTATCCGTTACCTGGCCCGGCCGCGCGGCGTCCGTCGCCACTGCAGATACTAACCCGATCACGATTCACGTAGTGGGACTGGGCATAGATCCCAACGAAGCCGCACTGGTCCTGGGAATCGACTCTATTCGCGGGGGACGCCTGGAGCGTGCCCGACAAATGGGTGCAAGTCTTGCGCGGATGGGTATCGAGGGTGTGTTCGAGGACGCTTTGGCGTTGGCGGAAAACAGCGACATGATAGGTCGCACCCACTTTGCGCGGGCCCTGGTGTCGCGCGGGCTGGCAAAGAACCTCGGTGCGGTATTTGAACGCTTCCTCACACCGGGCAAACCGGGATTTATCGCCTATCAATGGGCAGGCCTGGACGAGGCAGTGCGATTGATCATTGGCGCGGGCGGCGTGGCGGTTTTGGCGCATCCGGGAAGGTATAAGCTTTCAAAACAGGAAATGCGTCAGTTGCTGACGGAATTCAAGCAGTTGGGGGGCAAAGCCATTGAAGTAATTACCGGTAGCCATGAGAAATACCAATATCGCGAATACGCGGCGCTGGCGCGTGAATTTGATTTTATGGCTTCGCGTGGATCGGATTTTCACGGTCACGGTGAAAGCCGTTTCCGGCCGGGTACTTTACCGTTGCTGCCGACGGATTTAGTACCGGTCTGGACCGTGCTTCAATGAGCCAGTTTTTCACGTTGCACCCCACCCATCCTGAGCCGCGACTGATCAAGCGTGCGGTCGACATTGTGCGCGGCGGCGGTTTGATCGCCTATCCCACCGATTCCTGCTATGCGCTGGGATGTCATATCGGCGACAAAGGAGCAATGGAGCGGATACGGCGCGTGCGCGGCGTGGATGAGCGGCATCACTTCACACTGGTGTGCCGTGATTTGTCTGACATCGGCACCTTTGCCAAGGTTAACAACGCGCAATATCGATTGCTGAAGGCGCATACGCCAGGCAGTTATACTTTTATTCTGGACGCTACCCGTGAATTGCCGCGGCGGCTCGCCCACCCCAAGCGGGCGACTGTCGGCGTGCGGGTTCCAGAGCATCCGGTTACGCATGCCTTGCTCACCGAACTAAATGAGCCGCTGCTTTCCTCCACACTGATGATGCCGGGTGACGAGAACCCGTTGAACGACGCAGAGGCGATTCGAGCGAGACTTGAACACGAGGTCGATCTCATTCTTGACGGCGGGGTTTGCGGCATCGAACCGACGACCGTGATTGATTTGTCGGCTTCCGAGCCCATCTTGATACGTAAGGGTAAGGGCGAGATTGCCAGTTTCGGCTTTGCCGATTAGCCCCTGCCGCCGTAGTTCTCTCTCTCTCTCTCCGCAACCCAGGACCCGCCATGGACGTTTCCATCGTTCAAAAAATCACCGTTTACGCCATACCATTGATCTTAGCCATCACCATGCACGAAGCGGCGCACGCCTATGCCGCCCGCTATTTCGGCGATTCGACCGCCTATATGCTGGGACGGATGACATTAAATCCGTTTAAACACATCGATCCCATCTGGACAATTTTGGTGCCGATTGTGACATTACTGGTAAGCCCCTTCGTGTTCGGCGCGGCCAAGCCCGTACCGGTAAATTTCGCCGCTCTGCGCAATCCGAAACGCGACATGATCTGGGTGGCAGCGGCTGGGCCGCTGGCCAATCTAGCCATGATGGTCGGATGGGCGGTTGTGGGGAAAATTGCAATTACCATGGGCGCTTCAGAGCCGACTTTCTTCATGGCTTCAGTGGCCGAAGCGGGTATTTTCGTCAATGCGCTGCTGATGGTTTTCAATTTATTTCCGCTACTGCCACTGGACGGCGGGCGCATTTTGACCGGGTTATTGCCCCCCCGGATGGCTTATACATTCTCGCGCACTGAGCCTTACGGAATGCTGATCCTGATTGCCCTCATCGTTACCGGCGTGATGGGCAGATTCATGTGGCCACTGATCGATATCAGCATGAAATCGATATACGCTATAATAGGGTTGTCTTGATCGCTGTCGCCGTACTCGGTTCGCCTCCCGGCGAATTCACAGCAGCCGGTTGGACTTAAAGGAAATCGGCTGCAAAATGTCCTGGCCGGTGCATATTTCCCCGCACTCCTTCGCCGATAAATCTGTGGTTGGCTTGAATGCGTGAAAATCTGCCGCCGTACAGCCCATTTTTAGCCTCGCTTCTTCAAGTCCGGCAGGCGGTCGGCAGCTGATTGATCACGTGCGGTGAACAGATTTCAACACGACCGCGTGGTCTGATCCATTGATCGATTAAATCACCCTACCTTGCGCAGAACCAGCACTACGATTGCGTAAAACTTAGTTTATTGAGGGTTTAAAACCCACGTATGTTTCCTGACAGAGTACTTTCCGGTATGCGGCCCACGGGCCGATTGCATCTCGGCCATTACCACGGCGCGCTGAAAAACTGGGCCAAATTGCAGCACGAGTATCCGTGTTACTTTTTCGTTGCCGATTGGCACGCACTCACCACCCATTACGAAACGCCCCAGGTTATTGAAGCGTATACGTATGAACTCGTGATCGATTACATTGCCGCCGGCATAGATCCCGCGCAGGCGACGCTGTTTGCACAATCAAAGGTGCCTCAGCACGCTGAATTGACCTTGCTGCTTTCGTTCTTTACGCCGCTATCGTGGCTCGAACGGGTGCCGACCTACAAAGACCAGATGCAAAAATTGGGCGAACGTGGTCACGACCTTGCCACCTATGGGTTTCTTGGCTACCCGCTGATGCAGGCGGCCGATATCCTGATCTACCGCGCCAATCGTGTGCCGGTAGGCGAGGATCAGGTGTCGCATGTAGAACTGACCCGCGAAGTCGCGCGGCGTTTCAACCACCTGTTCGGCCGCGAATTGGGTTTCGAAGAAAAAGCCGAAGCGGCAATCAAAAAATTGGGTTCCAAAAAAGCCAAGCTATACAATTTGTTGCGGACGCGTTTTCAGCAGGATGGTGATGATGCCGCGCTGAAAGAGGCCCATGAGTTGCTGGGCGATGTGCAGAATTTATCGATGGGAGATCGCGAGCGCTTGTTTGGTTATCTTGAGGGCGGTGGCAAGGTGATCCTGCCCGAACCACAGGCGTTGCTCACCCCGACATCAAAACTGATTGGCCTCGATGGCCAGAAGATGTCGAAGAGTTATGGCAATACCATCGATATGCGTGACGATGAAAAAACCGTTAGTGAAAAAGTTCGCAAGATGCCGACCGACCCTGCACGTATTCGGCGCAACGATCCGGGTGATCCGGAAAAATGCCCGGTATGGAGCCTTCACCGGGTGTATTCAAATGACGCCACCAGACGCTGGGTGGTCGAAGGCTGCAAGAGTGCGGGTATCGGCTGTCTCGAGTGTAAGCAACCGGTAATCGACGGCATCATCCAAGAGTTAAAACCGATGCGTGAACGCGCCGCGCCATTTGAAGAAGATCCCACCCTGGTCAGAAATATCTTAGCCGATGGATGTGAAAAGGCACGCGATGTTGCCGAGGAAACCATGCGCGAAGTTCGCGATGCCATGGGCTTGAATTTCACATGACGGTGTATGCCTAGCCTATGAGCGTGGAACTGATTGTCGACAATACGCAGGCGACACAGGGATCGCTCGACATGGCGATGCCTGTGGCCAGGATTAAAGGTGAACTAATCACTGACCTGCCGGCCGACCTGTTCATTCCACCCGATGCGTTGTCGGTCATTCTCGACGAATTTGAAGGGCCGCTGGACTTGCTGTTGTATCTGATCCGCAAACATTCGCTGGATATTCTGAATATCCCGATGGCCGATCTTACCCGCCAATACCTGGTGTACGTGGAAGCAATGCGGGAAAACCAGTTTGAACTTGCAGCTGAATACTTGTTGATGGCGGCGGTACTGATTGAAATAAAATCGCGCATGCTGCTGCCGCGTCCGCCGCGCGAGAACGAAGCCGAGCCTGATGATCCGCGCGCCGAACTGGTGCGGCGTCTGATGGAATATGAGCAGATGAAGGCCGCGTCACAGGCGATTGATCAGTTGCCGCGCAAGGATCGCGATTTTGCGATCGTCGACGTGCTGATCGAACAGAGCCTTGTCGCCAGAGTACCGACGGTGCTGGCTGCGGATCTGACAGAGGCGTGGCGGGTAATTTTGAATCGCGCCAGGGCAGTGCGCAAGCACAGCGTGACCCGCGAGGAGCTTTCGGTGCGTTCCCACATGTCGCGCATTTTGCGCTATCTGGGCGGCCACCGGTTCGTACGGTTCGACGAGCTGTTTCAACCAGATGGAGGCGTGGCTGTGGTGGTAGTGAGTTTTCTGGCGGTGCTGGAGTTGGCCCGCGAGTCGCTTATTGACCTAAGCCAGAGCGCTGCATTTGAACCTATTTACGTAAAACTGCGTGAAGCTGGGCCGCCAGTTCTGGAGCCGTCGTGATGAAATTATTTCGTAGCAGGCGTAATGACAATGGCCAATGAACAGGCAGATTTGAATTCTGATCAACTCACGCCGAATGGGTCGATCGGCAACCTTGCCGAAGACGCGGCGGCGGCGCCCGGTGTCGAGCTCCTTGAAGCCAAGCGCGCGCTTGAAGCGGCCTTGATGGCGGCTTCGGAGCCGCTATCGCTCAACGAACTGAGGCGTCTGTTTGACGGCCAGTTGAGCGGTGAAATCCTGCGCAACCTGCTCGATGCCCTGCGTGAGGAATGGACCGGGCGCAGCGTCGAACTGGCGCTGGTGGCCAGTGGCTATCGATTTCGAGTGAAACCGGAATATCAAAAATATCTCGACAAGCTGAGCAACGACAAACCGCCGAAATATTCCCGCGCAGTACTCGAAACGCTTGCCATCATCGCCTACCGTCAACCGGTCACCCGTGCTGACATTGAGGATATTCGCGGCGTGCAGGTATCACCGCACATTCTGAAAACATTGCAGGATCGTGGCTGGATCGATGAAATCGGCCACAAGGAAGTGGTGGGCCGACCGGCCTTGTTCGCCACCACCGGACACTTTCTCGATGACCTCAATTTGCGTTCCCTCGAAGAATTGCCGCCGCTGCACGAGTTGCAAGCCACGCTCGACCTGACACAGGCAGGTGCGGTGCTTTCGGCGGGCAGCATTGATGGCAGAGGCAGTGCGCATCCCGCGCTGCCCGGTATCGAAAACGCGGATAGGTCCGAAGCGGAAGTCAGCCAAGCACATCCAGGGCAGGCCAGCAAGGAGGCTGCCGAAATGGTCAACATTAACGCCGAGGAGCGTCGTCATGGTTAAGCGCGTGGTGGTCGGTGTGGCGGCACGCGGCTACGTCGATGGCCGTTATTTGGGTGAGGAAAAAGAAACCAATCGCGGCGCGGAAGATCGCGACCGCAGTCGCGCGCGCCGCGGCAAGGCCGGTGGTGGCGGCTTGCCAGGTGGCGGCAAACGACGTGGTGCCAATGTCGATGCAGACAATGTCGGCAACAGCATTGGCGGCAAGCGCCGCCGCGGCGGCCAGAGCAAGGCGCAAACACCCGGGCAGTCGCAGACGCCGGGTAGTGGACAGGCAAGAAGCCGCCATCCTGCAGGGCGCGGCGGCCAAGGCGGACCACGCAGTGCCGGGCCCACCGCGCGTAGCGATGGGCAGCCACGACCGCAGGGCCAGCGACGAGGCCAGGGCACTCCGCAGGAAGCGGGCCAGGGTGCAGTCGGGCAAGAGGCGGGACAGGGCAGAAACCATAAGCGCGGCAGACGTGGCGGACAGGACGGGCAAGGTCAGATCCTCGGTGCCAATAACGTGCCGGGCGTTGCGCCACGCGGGCAGCCGCGCAAGCCCCCGCGCAGCAACCGGGGTGGCAAGAAGACTCCGTTTCGTGCACCGCCGATGAGCGCGTCGCCGTCCGAAGTCACGGATTTTCGGCGCGTTGGCGACGAGGCAAAAACCGGCCAGTTTGCCGAAGCTCTCGCCAGTGAGGCGAATGTTAAGCGCGAGCGCCTGCACAAGGTGCTCGCCCAATCCGGCCACGGCTCGCGCCGCGACATGGAAATCATGATTTCATCGGGTCGGGTAATGGTCAACGGCATTGTCGCCACTACCGGTACGCAGGTGGCGCCGGGTGACAATGTGATGGTCGACCAGCGTCCGGTTAAGTTGAAGTTCGACGAAGAATTGCCACGTATATTGCTGTATCACAAGCCCGAGGGCGAGATTGTAACGACCAGCGACCCGGGCAACCGCATCACGGTATTTGATAATCTGCCACGGGTGGAAAACGGCAAGTGGGTGGCGATTGGACGCCTCGATATCAATACCTCCGGCCTGCTCATTTTTACCACCAACGGCGAATTGGCAAATCGGTTGATGCATCCACGCTACGAGGTCGAGCGCGAATATGCCGTGCGCATTTTGGGCGAGCTAACCGAGCAGCAGACGCAAAATTTGCTGACCGGCGTAAATATCGATGCCGATGAAGAATCGGACGAGCCAACCACCCCGGCACGCTTCGACACCATCGATGCGCGCGGCGGCGAAGGAGCCAATCACTGGTATGCCGTCACCATTAAAGAGGGCCGCAATCGTGAAGTGCGCAAAATGTTCGAAACCCAAAAACTGACGGTGTCGCGGCTGATACGTACCCGCTTCGGCAAGATCGAATTGCCGCCGCGCCTGGCGCGTGGCAAGTTGATGGAGCTGGACGCAGGTCAGGTTAACGGTGTGCTCGGATGGGTCGGGATGAAAACCGAAGGCGGCGCGGCCGGGCGACCGCCCTCGCATGCAAAGAAGTCGCCGCGCGCACCGCGTGGCACCACTGGCGGGACCGATGCGCATCCGTCAGCGGAACGCGGCAACGAGTTGGGGCCGGTAATCGATTTGCATGCCATGGATGCCGCCGATGACATTGGCAATGCGATGGCGGTGGACCAGCACCAGGCAGGCGTGGTGAATGTGGACCACATTCGTCTCGATAAGCCCGAACCCCGCTCCGGCGGGCGAAATCTGCGTGGCCGCGGCGGTCGCGGCAGGGGTGGTGAACGCGGCAGGCGGCCACCATCACCATCGATGGCAACGGAAGGCAATCAAAGTCTGACCCAAGGCACGCCGCAAGGCGCGCCACGCCATGATGCGCCCAGCACGGCATCCCCAGCGCAGGACGGCAATCGCGTTGAGGCTGGCGCAATTGTCGGCGGCGAGAGAAAAAAGAATCCGAAAAACCGGCGACGTATGCGACGCGGCCCCAGAGGTTCTGCCACGCGAGGGCCTGGTGCGCCTGCCTCAAGTGCGCCGGGCGAGCCGCCCGGCAATAGCGGAGGCAACGGCAACGGCAACGGCGGCAGTGAGGGAGAAGGCGGCTAGTACCAGCGTTGACCGATGGCTAGCGCGGCAGGGCGCTCGCGCCGTCACTTCTCCCGCGCCTGGCGCACCATCTTTTGTAGTCGCGGCAGATCGACTGGCGAAATCAAATTCCTGGCGCAGCGCTGTTGCAGCTGTACCCAGCAGCAGCGCAGCGCGCAAATCATACTCGCCTCTGCCCTGCAGGGCTGGTAAAATAAGAGGCATTGGCACTCGTTCCAGTCCTCGAGCCATCGTCAAATCCGACCCCATTTCTCCTCTTCGTGCCTAGGCTGGCGTCCCGCTTAACGGCGCAGGCGACAGGTTCGAGTTTTCGAAAGTTTTCCATGAGTTTTTCTGCTCTCGGCCTGGCCGAGCCACTGGTGCGTGCCGTCACCGAACACGGCTACACCACGCCAACACCCATCCAGCTGCAAGCCATCCCCGCCGTGTTGAACGGTGGTGATTTGCTGGCCGGCGCGCAGACCGGCACCGGCAAAACGGCTGGGTTCGTATTGCCCTTGTTACAACGCCTTGGCCTGAGTGTTGTTGCCAAACCGACCACCACGAAAATTGTCAGGGCGCTCATTCTCACGCCCACCCGCGAACTTGCCGCACAGGTGGAAGAAAG
>JAYVKG010000209.1:0-6651 GCA_043768625.1 Betaproteobacteria bacterium | reverse complement strand
GTGGTTGCAATGTCGGCTGAGCAGACGGCTAGCCCGCTGATCGCCAAGCTCAGTAGCGGCGCGGCAACGGACGTGTCGACGGGAAATATGGAAGGCAAGGAAATGCGCTTTGGCGTTGCCGCTTCCGCACTATTTGCCACCATCACGACCGCTGCCTCCTGTGGTGCCGTGAATGCGATGCACGATTCCTTCACGCCGATCGGTGGTTTTGTGCCGATTCTGCTGATGCAACTGGGCGAAGTGGTTTTCGGTGGCGTGGGTTCGGGGCTGTACGGTATGCTGGTGTTCGCCATCATGGCGGTATTCCTGGCTGGCCTGATGATAGGCCGCACACCGGAATATCTCGGCAAGAAAATCGAGAGCTTTGAAATCAAGATGGTGTCGGTCGCGATACTGGTGACACCGCTGCTGGTGCTTGCCGGTACTGCCATTTCGGTGATGGTCATCGATGGCAAAGCCGGCATTCTCAACCCTGGCGCGCATGGTTTTTCTGAAATTCTTTATGCGTTTTCATCGGCGGCCAACAACAACGGCAGTGCATTCGCCGGGCTGTCGGTTAACACGCCTTACTACAACGTCGCCCTTGCCGTCGCCATGTGGTTCGGCCGATTTGCCATCATCGTTCCGGTGTTGGCGCTGGCGGGTTCGCTGGCAGCCAAGAAGCGCATCCCTGTTTCCGGCGGAACCATGCCGACTCATGGACCATTGTTCATCGTCCTGCTGATCGGCACGGTGCTGCTGATCGGTGCGCTGACGTATATTCCTGCGCTGGCGCTGGGGCCAATTGTCGAGCACCTGATGATGCTCGCTGCGAAATAGGACGCTTATATGAAAACCAAAACGCTCTCTCTGATGGATACCGCGCTTCTGACACCGGCAATCGCTGATGCTTTCCGCAAGCTGTCGCCGATGACGCAGATCAAAAACCCGGTGATGTTCGTGGTCTACGTCGGCAGCATCTTTACCAGTGGACTCTATTTCCATGCATTGACCGGGGCCGGCGAAGCGTCGGCGGGATTCATCCTTGCGATTTCTTTATGGCTTTGGTTCACGGTATTGTTCGCGAATTTCGCCGAGGCATTGGCCGAGGGTCGGAGCAAGGCGCAGGCGGCTTCTTTACGCGGATTGCGCAAGTCGGTTTGGGCAAAAAAGATGTCCCAACCTGTGTTCGGTACAGCCGTAACCAGCGTGCCCTCGGAGGACCTGAAAAAAGGCCACGTTGTGCTGGTGCAGGCGGGTGACGTGGTTCCCGCAGACGGGGTCGTCCTGCAGGGAGCTGCGTCGGTGGACGAAAGCGCCATCACCGGCGAGTCAGCCCCGGTCATTCGTGAATCCGGCGGCGACTTTTCCAGCGTCACTGGCGGTACGCTTGTGCTGTCGGACTGGCTGATCGTGGAAGTCTCCGTTAATCCCGGCGAAACTTTCCTTGATCGCATGATTGCAATGGTAGAGGGCGCCAAGCGGGGCAAGACGCCTAACGAAATCGCGTTGACGATTCTGCTGGTCGCGCTGACCATCGTGTTCCTGCTCGCAACGGTGACGCTGCTGCCGTTTTCCCTGTTTGCCGTGGAAGCGGCAAAAGCCGGCAGCGCTGTCACCGTGACGGTGTTGATCGCCTTGCTGGTATGCCTTATCCCCACGACCATCGGCGGTTTACTGTCCGCCATTGGTGTGGCGGGCATGAGTCGAATGATGCAGGCCAACGTGATTGCAACATCCGGCCGCGCAGTGGAGGCCGCTGGTGACGTAGACGTGTTGTTGCTCGACAAAACCGGCACGATTACCTTCGGCAATCGACAAGCTTCTGCCTTTTTCGAAGCACCCGGTGTCAGTGAGCAACTGCTGGCCGAGGCGGCTTATCTTGCGTCACTTGCCGATGAAACACCGGAAGGCAAAAGCATCGTCGCACTGGCACAGCAAAAGCACCGGTTCGCGCAGATCGACAACGCTGCACAGAATGCGCTTTTCATCCCATTTACGGCACAAACGCGCATCAGTGGTGTCGATGTCGGCACCAAGATCATTCGCAAAGGTGCCGCCGACTCAATAAGGCTGCATGTCGAGCACGCAGAAATGCATTTCCCTGATGATGTTTCACGCAAGGTCGATGATGTGGCGCGCCGTGGCTCCACACCGCTGGTTGTCGCCGAAAACGGTCGCGTACTGGGCGTGATTGAACTCAAAGACATCGTCAAGCCCGACATTCGCGAGCGCTTCGCGGAATTGCGCCGCATGGGCATCAAGACTGTAATGATTACCGGTGACAACAAGTTGACGGCGGCGGCGATTGCCGCCGAGGCAGGCGTGGACGATTTTCTCGCGGAAGCCACTCCGGAAATGAAGCTCAGCCTGATCCGTCAGTACCAGGCCGAAGGCCGGCTGGTGGCCATGACCGGCGACGGCACCAATGATGCACCAGCGCTCGCGCAGGCCGATGTGGCGGTCGCGATGAACAGCGGCACGCAGGCCGCCAAGGAAGCCGGGAACATGGTTGATCTTGACTCCAATCCGACCAAGTTGATCGAGGTGGTGGAAACCGGCAAGCAAATGCTGATGACACGCGGTGCGCTCACCACTTTTTCGATTGCCAATGATGTGGCCAAGTACTTTGCGATTATTCCCGCTGCGTTTGCTGCGACCTACCCGCAACTTGGAGCGCTCAATGTCATGGGCCTCGCCACCGCTAATTCGGCAATTCTCTCGGCAGTGATTTTCAACGCGCTCATTATAATTGCGCTGATTCCCCTGGCACTGAAAGGCGTGAAGTATCGGGCGATGGGCGCCGCGGTATTGTTGCGCCGCAATCTGTTGATTTACGGGCTGGGCGGCATTATCGTCCCGTTCATCGGTATCAAATTGATTGACCTCATTCTCGTCGGCGCTGGCTGGGCATAGGCGCTGCATACAAAGGAAATGAACATGTTCAAACAACTAAAACCCGCAATTCTGATGCTGTTGCTGATGACGGTGGTCATCGGCCTGATGTACCCGCTTTTGACTACCGGTGTCGCGCAGTTGATCTTTCCGCGCGAAGCTAACGGTAGTTTGATCGAGCAAAATGGAAAAGTTGTCGGGTCGGCCCTGATCGGTCAGCAATTTACGGAAGCCAAATACTTCTGGGGGCGCCTGTCAGGCGCAGGCACGTACCCGTACAACGCGTCGGCGTCGGGTGGCACAAACTTCGGCCCGTTGAACCCGGCGTTTGCGGACAATGCCAACGCACGCATCGCAGCATTGACCAAGGCCGAACAAGACGCGGGCATCAAGCAGACCAGGTTAGTACCGGTCGATCTGGTGACGGCTTCAGGCAGTGGATTGGACCCGCATATTAGTGTGCCGGCAGCCGAATTTCAACTGGCACGAGTCGCAAAAGTGCGCGGCCTAGAGGATACAAAAGTGCGTGAATTGGTCGCGGTAAATACCCAGGCCAAATGGCTGGGGATATTTGGAGACGCGCACGTAAACGTGCTAAAACTTAACCTCTCTCTCGACGCCATGAAATAACCAACTTGAACGAGCAGACCAGGCCGGACCCGGACCGGCTGTTAGCCCAGCTTAAGGAAGATGAAGCCAGGAGACGCCGCGGGCGGCTCAAAGTTTTTGTCGGCGCCAATGCCGGTGTCGGCAAGACTTACGCGATGCTGTCGTCAGCACGTGCGGCGTTGCTTGAGGGTACGGATGTCGTCATCGGGGTCATCGAAACTCACGACCGTAAAGAGACAGCCGCGCTGCTCGAAGGTATCGAAATACTGCCTGCGTCGGCGATCGTCACAACGGGTCGCACGTTCGAGGAATTTGATCTGGATGGCGCGCTGCAACGCCGTCCGGCTTTATTGTTGATTGACGAACTCGCGCACCACAACGCGCCCGGTTCGCGCCACGCCAAGCGCTGGCAGGATGTGGAGGAGTTGCTACAGGCGGGCATTGATGTTCACACCACGCTCAACATCCAGCACATCGAGAGCCTGAATGATGTCGTCGGCAGTATCACCGGCGTGAAGGTTTGGGAGACCGTGCCCGACCATGTGTTCGATCAGGCCGATGAAGTCACGCTGGTCGATATTGCGCCGGATGAATTGCTCAAGCGGCTGCAAGACGGCAAAGTTTATTTGCCCGAACAAGCGCAGCGCGCTGCGAAGAATTTCTTCCGCAAAGGAAACCTGATCGCGCTGCGTGAACTGGCGCTGCGCCGTACGGCCGACCACGTCGATGCGCAGGTCAAGGATTACCGCGATCAGAAATCCATCGAGCGCGTATGGGCCACGCGCGATGCGCTGCTCGCGTGCGTGAGTCCGCGCGAAGGCGGCGAGCGCGTAGTGCGCGCCACCGCGCGGCTGGCCGACAGCCTCGATGCGCCATGGCATGCGGTCTATGTAGAAACGCCGAAACTGCAACGACTGCCTGAGGCGGAACGCATGCGCATCCTCAATGTGCTGAAGCTTGCGCAGGATCTAGGTGCGCGAACGACGACGCTCGCGGGTGAAAGTATCGACAAAACATTGGTCGGCTATGCGCGCGAAAACAATCTTAACAAAGTCGTTATCGGTCGCGAATCCATCGACGGACGTAAATGGAAGTTGCGCGGGCCGTGGCGCACCACGCTGGGCGACAGGGTGCTGCGTTCGGCTCCGGAGCTGGATGTGATGCAGATCGCACGCTGCACCGAAGCCACTGGCCGCCCGTTGACCACGGCCATCACGGTTGAATACCAGACTTCAAACGGCGGTAGCGCCAAACCCCGCACGGCTGGCTACCTGATCGCGCTAGCCTCGTGCGCCGCAACCAGTCTGGTTGCAACGATGTTGTTCCCCTACTTCGATCTGGCCAATATCGTTATGTTGTTCCTGCTTAACGTGGTGTTGGTGTCCGCGCGACTGGGGCGTGGGCCGGCGATTTTCTCGGCATTCCTGTCGGTCGCGGCCTTCGACTTCTTTTTTGTTCCGCCGCGTTTTTCATTCGCCGTGTCGGACGTGCAATATCTACTAACCTTCGCCATCATGCTCGCGGTCGCATTGATTACGGCGCAACTCACGGCGGGTTTGCGGTATCAGGCCAAAGTAGCAGGGCACCGTGAAGGTCGCGCCCGTGCACTTTACGAAATGGCGCGAGAGCTGTCGGGCGCGATGACGTTCCAACAAGTGGTCGACATCAGCGATGCGCGCATCGAAGATACCTTCCGCGCCAAGGTCGCGCTAATCCTGCCTGATCGCAACGACCGTCTCGATTTTTCGCCGGGCAGCGATATCATCAGACCCTCGCGTATCGATGAGGCGATCGCGCTTTGGGTCTATGATCGTGGCCAACCTGCGGGTTTGGGCACCGATACGCTGGCGGGCAGCAATATACTTTATCTGCCGCTGACAGCACCGATGCGCACGCGCGGCGTGCTGGCAATCGAGACTGAAAACCCGCGCTGGCTGCGTGTGCCGGAACAGCGTCGGCAGCTCGACACCTTTGCGTCACTGATCGCGATTGCGCTGGAGCGTGTGCACTACGTGGAAGTGGCGCGCGAAGCAATTCTGAAGATGGAATCTGAGCGCTTACGCAACAGCGTGCTGGCGGCACTTTCCCACGATCTGCGTACGCCGCTGACTGCGTTGATCGGCATGGCGGATGCGCTGACGCGGTCTGAGCCGCGCCTCGGCGGACATCAGATCGAGTGGGCGGAGTCAATTCTCGCAGAGGCCCAGCGCCTTTCACAACTGGTCGATAACCTTCTCGACATGGCGCGTCTGGAAGCGGGTGAGGTCAAACTGAACGCACAGTGGCAACCGGTGGAAGAAGTAGTCGGCAGTGCATTGCGTGTGAGCCGGACGGTCCTGCAGCGACACCAAATCGTGACCCACTTGCCCTTCGACCTGCCGCTGGTGCGATTTGACGCGGTGCTGATTGAGCGGGTGCTGTGCAACCTGCTGGAGAATGCGTCGAAATACACACCCGCCGGTTCAACGATCTCAATCGCGGCAGTGAAGCTGGATGCCTGGCTGGAAGTTTCGGTGGCGGACAACGGCCCTGGATTTCCGTCCGAATTCGCGGCGCGGCTGTTCGATAAATTCACACGTGCTAAGCCGGAATCGGCGATACCGGGAGTGGGACTGGGGCTTGCCATCTGCCGGGCCATCGTCGAGGCCCACGGCGGTCGTATCCGTGCCGAAAATCTGGCTTCCGGTGGCGCCAGATTTGTCTTCACCTTGCCGTTGGACACGCCACCGGTGGTGATAGCAGAAACCCACTCCCGAAGACAGCCGACATGAAGGCGCGTCATGTCGTCCTTGTCGAAGACGAGCCGCACATCCGGCGCTTCGTAAAAGCTGCGCTGGAAGAAAATGGCTGCCAGGTATTTGAAGCTGTCAATGTCGCGCGCGGCCTGATCGAAGCCGCGACGCGCAAACCCGATCTGGTGATCGTTGATCTGGGGCTGCCGGATCGTGACGGTCTGGAATTGATCCGTGACCTGCGCGGCTGGTCCAACGTGCCGGTGATTGTCCTGTCGGCGCGCTCGTCAGAGGACGACAAGATCGCGGCACTCGACCTGGGTGCCGACGATTATCTGACCAAGCCGTTCGGCGTGGGCGAATTGCTGGCCCGCGTCCGCTCTGCGTTGCGCCGGTCGGAGCGTAGCAATGAGTCGGGTGATAGCGTGGTGGTGTT
>JAYVKG010000208.1:0-5255 GCA_043768625.1 Betaproteobacteria bacterium | reverse complement strand
CCGCCACCGCAGTCCTGGGTACCGCCGACAACAACGCGGTCGAGATAAAAGTGAATGGTGCGCGGGTCATGCGGTATGAGCCAAATGCGACCAGTCCCAACATCACAGGGGGGTATTTTGGAAATGTCGCTGGCATTACTGATGGATTTTTTGGCATAAAGTATGGCGCGACCGTTGCAGGCGGGGGCGCTCTTAATAACGTCAATACCGCAGCCTTCTTCTTCAGCACGGTCGGTGGCGGGAGCAACAATACTGCGTTAGACAGTTACAGCACGGTCAGTGGCGGCGCCAGCAATACGGCGTCAGGACCTTCCAGCACGGTCAGTGGCGGGTACCTCAATACTGCATCAGGCACTTATAGTGCCATACCAGGCGGTAATAACAACCTAGCTCAAGGGATAGGCAGCTTTGCAGCAGGAACCAGAGCGAAGGCACTTCAAGACAACTCTTTTGTATGGGGTGGAGACCCCAATCGCGATACGATTAGCAATGCTACTGGCGATTTTGTGGTGTATGCACCGCAGTTTATCCGCTTGTTTGCAGGGCCTGTTGGCAGCGGCGGCTGCATATTGTCTGGTGGCAGTGGCTGGGCGTGCTCCAGCGACCGCAATTTGAAAACCGACATCCAGCCCATCAATCCGCTCGCGATTTTGCAGCGTGTGGCGGCCATGCCCGTCTCAAGTTGGTCAATGAAAGGGATGCCTGGGCGCAAACAAATCGGCCCGATGGCGCAGGATTTCTTTGCCGCCTTCCATCTTGGTGATACCGACACCATGATCTCGACCACCGATGCACAAGGCGTCGCACTGGCGGCTATCCAGGGTCTCAATCAGTTGGTGGAAGAAAAAGACGCGGAAATCAAGAAACAGAGTAGCCGTATCAAGCTGCTTGAAGATGTGTTAGCGACCATTCAAACGCGACTGGGAATACGCTAAGACTATGTTTCGCAAAATTGTGATGAATGGGCAATGCTTGGTAGCGCTCGCCAGTGTTGTTTTTTCCACGGCGACGATCGCGGCTGGTCAGATCAGCACCAACTTTGCGACGTCGCGCGACGCGATCAACAACGGTGTCGCTGACATGAGTTCGACAAACTATAAACTCAGCGCGTCCGTAGGCGGCGCGGTGACGAACAAAATTTACGTGGCCAACAGCATTTCGATTGGCAACGTCTCGGTAATCGATGGCGCGACCTGACTGAAAGGAATCAATAACATGAACAAATTTTTCCGCTTCATGCTTTGCGCAGGTCTCGCGCTGCTCGCAACGCTTGCCATCGCCGCGCCACCGCCGCGGACAATCAATTACCAGGGGTTCCTGACGACCAACGCCGGCGTGCCGGTGAACGGCAATCAGGTGCTCACCTTTCGGCTCTATGACGCCCTGACCGCCGGGAACCTGTTATGGAGCGACACCCAGCTCGCCGTGCCGGTTACAAATGGCGTCTTCAATACTGTCCTCGGGCAGGCGTCGCCGCAGACGCCTTTCCCATCGGCGCTGATCTTCGACCAGCAATACTTCCTTACGGTCGCCGTCAACTCCGATCCTGAGATGTCGCCGCGGCAACCGCTACAAATGGTGCCGCACGCCTACCGCGCGGTGGTGGCCGATAGCGTATCGCCGACCGCGACGATCGCGGTCGCGCAGGTGATCGGCTCGGTGCCGGGGCCGCAGGGGCCAGTCGGACCGGCAGGGCCAATGGGCACGACAGGACCAACGGGTGCGACCGGCGCGACAGGGCCCTCAGGACCGGCGGGACCGCAAGGGCCACAGGGTGTGCAAGGTGTCGCCGGTCCAGTCGGCCCGGGTGTTGCGCCATGGGTGGTCGTGAGCGGGCCGAGCCAGCTAGCTGCCTCCAACACAAGCTACATTGTGACCGGGGCAACGCCCACGGCATTTACCTTGCCGCCGGCCCCCGCCGTCGGCGACGTGGTCAAGGTGACAGCGCCGGGTGCCGGCGGCTTCACGGTCGCGCCAAATGCCGGCCAAACCATTTCGGGAATCATCAATGTCACGCCGATCACCTGGATCCCGCGCGACAGCCCAAGAAGCTGGTTCTCGGTCGCTTCCTCAGCGGACGGCACCAAGCTGGTGGCGGTGGATAATGGCGGTCAGATCTACACCTCAACCGACAGGGGCGTGAGCTGGACCCCGCGCGAGACCGCGAGACCCTGGTTCTCGGTCGCTTCCTCGGCGGACGGCACCAGGCTGGTGGCGGTGGCGTTTGGGGGTCAGATCTACACCTCGACCGACAGCGGCGTGAACTGGACTCCGCGCGAGATTGCGAGACCCTGGTTCTCGGTTGCTTCCTCGGCGGACGGCACCAAGCTGGTGGCGGTGGTGCGTAATGGCCAGATCTACACCTCGACCGACAGCGGCGTGAGCTGGGCCCCGCGCGAGACCGCGAGATTCTGGTCCTCGGTAGCTTCTTCGGCGGACGGCACCAAGCTGGTGGCGGTGGTAGGTAGTGGCCAGATCTACACCTCGACCGACAGCGGTGTGAGCTGGATCCCGCGCGAGAGCGCAAGAGGCTGGCAATCGGTCGCTTCTTCTGCGGACGGAACCAGGCTGGTGGCGGTAGTGGCTAATAGTGCTGGTCAGATATACAACTCGACCGACAGCGGCGTGAGCTGGACCCCGCGCGAGACCGGGAGACCTTGGTCCTCGGTCGCTTCCTCGGCGGACGGCACCAAGCTGGTGGCGGTGGTGAATGGGGGTCAGATCTACGCTTGGGCCGGCACGACGTTCGGCGGCGGACAGTCTTCGACCCTTGAACTGGTGTACGGCGGTGCCGGCCAATGGGTCGCGGTCAATCAGCAGGGATCGATCACGCAACGGTAACGTATAACAACACCAGTATTGGCTGCCCACGATGTTGAATAAAGTCCATAAGCTGCCACGCGAGACAATGCATGCGCCTGAGCGCGAGTGGCCACGTATCGAAGCCATGCTTGTTGCTCGACAGGCAAATCAGAGGAGGAAACGGCAATGATGAATCTGACAAAACGCACCCTTGGGTGCGCGTGCTTGGTGGCAAGTACGCTCGTCTCGGCCGCCGGCCAAACCAGCACTAACTTCGCCATCCCCAAGGACACCATCAACGCTGGTGTCGCCGACATGAGTTCGACAAACTTTAAACTCAGTTCGTCGGTAGGCGACGCGGTGGCAACCGGCTCGATCACGAGCGTGAGCTTTAAATTGAGCAGCGGGTTTCGTGCACAGGTTAACGCGCCACATGCGGTGTTGAATTTGCTGAGCGTGTTGTCGCGCAAATTTCACGGGGCAACACCGTTCTTCGTGACCATCGACCGGCTGGCGCCACTCAACGGCAACATCACCGTTGAGCCGCGTGGCATCGGCGGCGGGCACACGCTGATATTTCATTTTGACAGTGCCGTTACTTCCGTGAATGCAGCGGCGACCGCGCTTGACAGTGTGCTGGCTTCGGCAGGGACTGCAACAGCGCAGGCGGTGAACGGCGATGTGGTGGTGACACTCACCAACGTTGCCGATAACAAACGCCTTACCCTTACGCTGACTGGACTCAACGGATCCGGTACGGCAATGGCTTCGATGGGTTTCCTGGTCGGGGATGTAACCAACTCGCACGCGGTCAATGCCGCCGACATCAGTGCGGTCAAGGCCAATCAGGGCAAGCTTGTCACGACTAACGCCATCGCGGTATTTGATCTGAATGCCGATGGCACGATTAACGCCACGGATGTCTCAGCCGTGAAGGCACGCTCGGGATTGGTGTTGCCTTAGCCACTCGCAAGCGAGGCGAGGGGGCAACCGGGATGGGGGTGTCGTTGCAGATCGTGCGCTGTCGCTGGCATCGCCCCCATCCCCGTTGCCCCACATAGCGGGGGAAGGGGCAAGATTGGTGGCGATCACGCGATCACTCGCATAAGTTCCGAACAGAGTGAAGCACTACACTAGGGCCGCCTAAAGCCGCTCCCAATCGCGTGTTTCCCGGTCACCGTTTCAGGAAAAATCCACATCCGCGTGTGATCCGTGGGTTAGACCGTCGCGGTCGAGAGGTATTGTGTTGGTGGGATCGTGATTGTTGCCATAGCCAGCAAATTATCCAAGGCGCTAGATTTCAGTCTCTGTCCGGGCGCGATCTCATGCGGTGCTTCCCGTCGGCAGCACACAACCCATGAAGGGAGACACCATGAGGAACTTCAAACATCGTTCAACACCCGACAAAAACACGACATCGAAAACAAAAAACTGTGCGCTTGCGCTAAGGCTGGTCGCGGTCACCCGGGCAATAGTTGCCATTCACGATCCGGCAATGAATGCCAGACCGTGTTTGATGTCGGCAGGCATTCGAAAGTATCACGCAATGCTTTGTTGAAGCACCAGCGCTGGAGCGGATCTTCAGGCAATTTCTGTCTGGAAGGCCCGCCCAATGGCGTTCTACCGTGAAAGCCAAAAATCATTAGCGGAGATGTGACCACCATGAATACGCATTCGATCCTGAATATCCCGCGACGGCCTTTATTGTTGCTCGCCGCGCTGTTGACCGCATCTGCACTTGCCGGATGCGGACGAGATACCCCGGCACCACAAGCTGCGAGCGAGACCAGCAAGGATGGCAGTTTCGCGAACCAGATAAACAATCTGGGTCTCGGCACGCCTGCTGGATTCAATCGCAATCCTTGCGAATACATGAAACGGGAAGACGCGGAACTCGCAGTCGGGCTTCCCCTGCCCAAAACCACTGAAATTATTCCGCTGGGCATGTGCGGTTACAACACGCCCGAATTCTATGGCGCCGCCCTGACCGTCGGCGATTGGGAAGGTATCAAGGGCGCGGCGACCAGCGGTGGTGCAGCGCGCCCGCCGACCGCGATCTCCGGCGTGGGGGATGAGGCGCTAAATTTGAACGGGTCGAACGGCTCCACTCTTTACGTTCGCAAGGGCGCCCGCGGATTTCTGCTGACACTGAACGGTCCGAATGTCGACGGCTTGCCGGATCACGGACTCGACCGCGAAAAGGTTCTCGCACTGAAGATTCTTCCGGGTCTATAGGTGGAATTGAGTTTTTTTTCAAGTTTTAACCGTCGTTTTTGATAGCCGTCTTCAGATTCACTATTTGCCAGTTTTCAATCTGTCGCCATAAGTTTGCGTTGTAAATCAGACATAACGTCTTAACAGGAAAAGGAAAACCATCATGAACAAGATTCTGTTTTTTATCGCAGCAGTCGTGCTCTTTGCGGCAAATTCAGCATACGCGCAGTCTTCAGATC
>JAYVKG010000207.1:0-7372 GCA_043768625.1 Betaproteobacteria bacterium | reverse complement strand
CAACTTCATCAGTCGAACGAGTGCCGAATCGCAATGACGACGCAGGTCCGCGGTTATCCGGCCGGAAGACACCGCAGCGAATAAGCTGGCGCGCGGTCGCGCATCCCGATATCGTTTGCGCCGCTGGGCCGGACCTGCGTTTCCGCAGCAAAAACCGCAAATGGCAGCGGTGCAGACCACCATTTAGGAAGTGCCGACGCGATCCGGGCCCCGAACAATTTTGCAGCTGGCGCATCAATGAGTCTGGTCAAATTGAGTTCGGGTGCCGAGGGCGACGCGGGGTTAGCAGGCATGTTCATGATTATTACTCCCTCCGGTAACGCTACTTCCGTCGCGAACGACCATGAAGCCGCGTTGCAAGCCTTGTTGCGAAACTGACTGAGCTACAGCCGATTTGCAACGTTGCGTGACGCGAGGCCATTGCGTGTTTTGGTGGCCAACCTTCCGCAGGGCGACATCACCGTGGTTGTGAGCGCTTATCATTAATCCGCGACAGCAGTGCACGCCACGATTTGGCAAAGGATGCAACGGCTTCGTCTTGTAACTTTGCCGCCAGCAGTTCGTCGTTGATGCCTTCGCGTCGAAACTCTTCCAGCACCACATCGGCATAGCCGCCATCGACAGGCAAGGGCGCGCCTACCTTGCCGTGCTGGCTAAAGGCATGCAGGGTCTTTTCTGGAATCGTGTTGATTGTGTCCGGTGCGGCAAGCGCCTCGACGTAGAACGTATCGGATATCGCTGGATCTTTGCTGCCTGTGCTGGCCCAGAGCAGCCGCTGTGGTCTGGCGCCGGCAGCGGCCAGCTTATGCCACCGCTCCGATGCGAGCAGATCGCGATAAGCCCGGTAAGTGCGCATGGCGATTGCAATGCCGAGGCGATTGTGAAATTGTGGCGACACTTCTTGGTTAACCGCGACGTCCCAGCGGCTAACGAACAACGAGGCGACCGATGCTATTTGTGGATCTAGTCCAGCATTGACGCGGCGTTCGATTCCCCGCAGGTAAGCTTCCGCTGCAGCCAGATAGTGCTCGCGCGAGAACAGCAACGTGACGTTGACCGGTACCCCGTCGAAGATGGATTGTTCGATGGCTGGAATACCTGCAGGCGTGCCGGGAATCTTGATGAACAGATTGGGGCGCGCCGCGCGTGTGTACAGTTGCGCGGCGGTTTTGATGGTGTTGGTGGTATCGCTTGCGAGCAGTGGCGAGACTTCAAGCGAGGCCCAGCCGTCAATTCCGTTGCTCGCGTTAAAGGACGGTCGGAAAAGGTCTGCCGCCTTTGTCAGGTCTTCCAGCGCAAGTTCGAAAAAAATACCTTCGTCGGACAAGCCCATGCCGGACCGGCTTTGGATCGCTTCGTCATAGAAGTTGCCGCTGCTGATGGCCTGCTCAAAAATGGTTGGATTCGACGTTAGCCCGGTTATGGACAGATCGGTGATATAGGCGGCCAGCGTGCCGTTTATCAGCATGGCGCGGGTAATGTTGTCCAGCCACAAACGCTGGCCAAGGTCGTGCAGCTTTTGAGTGTTGGCGTTCATCATTTTTCCTAGCTGGCAAGCAATTCAGGAGTTTCAACCACCATGAGTTCACAACTTCGTTTAGTCATGTGATCAGCAACGGCTCAGGATGCAGGCACAATGCGTCCATTTCAAAATGCGCTTGTCGCGGCAACACGGACACAACTTCGGCACAGGCATCTCAACCGCTTTACTTCCCCCGACAAGCGGGTCTTGCTGATGGCCATCTGGTTCGCGTTGTGTTGTCCTCGCATTCAGAACCGATTGCGGCAATCAGCGGCGTGGAGTGTAGCGTCAACATCCGGCAAATTTTTAATAGGCAAAGGCTGCTTGTTTGACGAGTTAGTCTGCGCCAACAATCGCCATACGACTGTCTGTTAACGCACATAACTGCCAAGTTATTGCCGTTACGGGTGAATGATAAAAGGGCAGCTATTGCCATAAATTAACAGGAAATCACTAGCACTGGCGGGGCGTTTCAGCGTCTTTAGCCCCGCGTGCCGCGCCGGTGCTAGTGGTGTAGATTTATATCGACATCAAAACGTGCCGATTCTATTTAGCCGCAATGCGTTGAAAACCACCGACGCCGAACTCAAGCTCATTGCCAGCGCGGCGATCATCGGAGAAAGCAGCCAACCGGTGAACGGATACAACACGCCCGCCGCGAGTGGCACGCCCAGCGCGTTATAGACGAAAGCGAAGGCAAGGTTCTGCTGCATGTTGCGTATGGTTGCGTAAGAGATCATGCGCGCGTGCGCGATGCCACGCAGGTCGCCTTTCACCAAAGTGACTTGCGCGCTGTTCATCGCCACATCGGTGCCAGTGCCCATGGCGATGCCAATGTTGGCCTTGGCCAATGCGGGAGCGTCATTAATGCCGTCGCCAGCCATGGCCACTACTGCACCTTCGGCTTGCAGCTTTGCGACCAGTTCAAGTTTGTCCTGTGGTTTTACTTCCCCATGTACTTCTTCAATCCCAAGTTTGAGCGCGACCGCTTTGGCCGTGGTGATGCCATCGCCGGTGGCCATGATCACGCGAATGCCCGCCGCCCCCAGTTGTGCCAGTGCCTCGGCGCTACTCGCTTTCACCGGGTCAGACACGGCGAGCAGCCCGGCCAGCAAGCCATCGACCGCCAGGAACATGACGCTGGCACCTTGCAGACGAATGGCGTCGGCCTCAGTTAGTTTGGAAGCTAAATCAATGTTCAAATCGGCCATAAGAGCCGCGTTGCCGAGTGCGAGTTTTTTGCCCCCCACGCTGCCGCGCACACCGACGCCTGTACCCGATTCAAATTCGTCCGCCTTGGCGAGCGTGATGCCGCGCGCCAACGCCGCCGCCACTAGCGCATGCGCGAGCGGATGTTCGCTGCCCTGATCGAGACTCGCCGCCAAACGCAGCACGTCAGCCTCGTCGAACCCGGACGCAGGGATCACACGTTCGAAGCTGGGTTTGCCTTCAGTCAGCGTACCAGTCTTGTCGACGATCAGCGTATCGATGCGACGAAAATTTTCTATCGCGGCGGCATCGCGAAACAGTATTCCGCTGGTGGCCGCCTTGCCGGTTGCCACCATGATGGACATTGGTGTTGCCAGTCCCAGCGCGCAGGGACAGGCAATGATGAGCACGGCAACGGCGTTGATGAGTCCAAACATCCAGCTCGGTTCGGGCCCGACCACGCCCCACACCAGGAAGGTAACGATCGCGATGGCGACGACGCCCATGACAAAATAACCTGCGATGGTGTCGGCCATCCGCTGCAACGGTGCTTTCGAGCGTTGCGCCTGTACCACCATCTGCACGATCTGCGCCAGTATGGTTTCGCTACCGACTTTTTCGGCCCGCATCACCAGACTGCCGGTGGTGTTCATGGTGGCACCAATTAATTTATCGCCGGTTTTTTTCATTAGCGGCATCGGCTCACCGGTAAGCATTGATTCATCCACCGCACTGTTGCCGTCGGTGACTGCACCGTCAACCGGGACCCGTTCGCCTGGTCGCACCCGCAACAGATCACCTAAGTGCACATGGCTAAGCGGAATGTCATCCTCGCTGCCATCGGGCTTGATACGGCGCGCGGTTTTAGGTGACAGCCCGAGTAAAGATTTTATGGCGGCCGACGTTTGCGAACGCGCTTTCAGCTCCAGTATTTGTCCCAGCAAAGTGAGCGAGATGATTGCCGCGGCAGCTTCGAAATAAACCTGTACGCGGCCCATCGCCACAAAGTTGGCGGGAAAAATATCGGGCGCGACAGTGGCAACAATGCTGTACGAGTACGCCGCACCGGTGCCAAGACCGATCAGCGTCCACATGTTGGGGCTGCGCAACCGCACCGATTGCAGGCCGCGGCTAAAGAACGGCCAACCCGCCCACAGCACTACCGGCGTGGTTAACGCCAGCTCGATCCAGCTTTGCTGGCTGCCATGGAACCATTCAAGCAGATGCCCAAACATGGCGAGCAGTACCGCAACCATTGTCAACGGCAATGTCCACCAAAAGCGTCGACGAAAATCGGCAAGCTCAGGATTCTCATCATCATCAAGCGCAGGCATCAGCGGTTCGAGTGTCATGCCACACTTCGGACAGTTGCCCGGCTGGTCCCGGCGGATTTCCGGATGCATCGGACAGGTATATATCGTACCGGCGGAAGGCGCTACCGGCTGACCGGTGCTGGCTTGAGCGGGCAAAATTGGCTCTGCGTGCTCATGAATTGCAACCTGGTCGTGCGAATGTTGTGACGCGCTCATGGCCCCGCTCCTTCAATAAGAAATTAGCGCGCCGGTGGCAGCCCGGTGTCATTGCGCGCGTTGTCAGGCGGGCCGATCAAGCCACTGTCTTCACGCGGTTTTTACTTGGCCCTGCAATTTATCCCGCGCCGCGCACGCACTTCCCATCGCATATTGGCTGTTGGAGAATATCCTAAGTGGTGGTGTATTTATGTGCGCTGTCGCACGGATAACGTCGCTCAACTTGACTAAGCTATGTTTCCTATTAAACAAACAGGGAATTCTCAATGTTTATAAAACGGGCTCTCAACAATGTCATTCAACCCGTTTCGAGGGGTCGTGCGGCAGTCATTGTGACTTTGGTCACCTTGGGTTTGCCTTTTTTTGGAAACGCACAGGCTGCCGATAAGGAGATGGCCGGCTCAGTGCGTTCGATGGAGATGCACAAGTCGATGATGAATGGCATGAAGGGCATGGAGTCAATGCGTCCGTCTGGCGACGCGGATTATGATTTTGCGATGATGATGAAGGCGCATCATCAAAGCGCGCTGGACATGGCAAACGTCGAGCTTCAACAAGGCAAGGACGCCATGCTGCGCAGCATGGCGAAGGAAATCATTAAGTCTCAAACGAAGGAAATAAAAGGCTTCGACCAGTGGCTCGCCAAGCATAAGCAACCCATGGCCGAATCAATGAATAAAATGAAATAAATGGTAACTCGCTTCATCGTCGGGAACTCCACCACCGGCGCGCCCCTCTTGGCCATTTCCTTTTAAATCTGCGGCAGATGTTTTTATCTGCGCCCGGCCGCAGGCGCGGACAAGCCAGGCAATAAATACCGTTCAAAGCAGTCTTTACCTACTCGTTAGTCTTGTCATCACCGTTGATGGCGGGGCTGTCGGATCCGACTCCCGCCAGATTGTTCATGATGCGACGCGCAATTAAATGTAGCGGCGCCACCATTTCGGCGGCACCGATATCGATCGCTTCCTTGGGCATGCCAAACACGATGCAGCTGGCTTCATCTTGCGCCAGGGTAAAGGCACCGGTCCGGCGCATGGCTAGCAGGCCCTGCGCACCGTCCTTGCCCATACCAGTCAGAATGACACCGATCGCGTCGGCACCTGCGGCTTCGGCTGCGGAATTAAACAGCACGTCGACCGAAGGGCGGTGCAGGTTTACCGCCACGTCAGTACCGATTTTGATGCCGTAACCGCGCGCGCCGAAACGTTCCAAGCGCAGATGATAACCGCCCGGTGCCACATAAGCATGCCCTGGCAGGACTGGTTCGTTGTCTTCGGCTTCCTTGACCGTTATCTTGCAAAGCCCATCAAGGCGTTTGGCGAATAACTTGGTAAAGGTGCCGGGCATGTGTTGCGCGATCAGAATAGGCGGGCAGTCTTCGGGTACCGCAACGAGGATGTCTTTCAACGCTTCGGCACCTCCTGTGGACGCGCCAACGACAATCACGCGGTTCTGCGTTTTAGTGCCTTTGCCCAATAGCGGTAATACTTCATCGGCATCCACCGCGCGATGGATATCGAGCGGCTGGATATTGTCGCGGGCCGCATACGCACCACGAATTTTTTCAACGATCAACTGGGCGTAGTCATCATCGGTAGTTTCGCCGGCGACGGGTTTGCCCACAAAGTCAACTGCACCCATGGCCAGCGCTCTGAACGCGATATCAGAGCCTTCCTGGGTATGCGATGAGAGCATCACCACCGGCATTGGCCGCACCCGCATCAGTCGCTTCAAGAAAGACAGCCCGTTCATATTGGGCATCTCGATGTCGAGCGTCAAAACATCCGGATTCAACGAGCGAATCATTTCGCGCGCCACCAGCGGGTCCGGTGCGGCACCGACCACGATCATGTCGGTTTGTTCGTTAATAATCTCTTTGAGAATGTTTCTGATAAGGGCGGAATCGTCTACCACCAGGACTTTAATCTTCACTTAAATATCTCCACATCACCGCCCACCACCACGTTACGCAGTCGCAGGTTGTATTCACTTTCACGCTCCACAATCGTATGGTTGTGGAGTTCCCGGATTTTCTTTACCAGCACTTTGCCAGTGCCCGGAAAAAAATACAATTTACGCGGATGCACACCCAGCAAATCTTCGGCGATGATTTTTATGCCTTCGTTATGCAAGTATTCGATCACGAAATTCGCGTTGGCTTCACCGATACTGTTTACCGTAAAACCGCGAAGCACGTTGCCTCCGCCAAAAACTTTAGCTTCCATATTCTCACGTCGCGCACCCATTTTCTGCAGCTGGTTGATGAGAATCTCCATCGCGAAGGTGCCGTAGCGCGCCGACATGGATACCGGATTGGTCGGATCGTTATCCCTCTCGCTACGGGGCAACATGAAGTGGTTCATCCCGCCAACACCTGCGCGGGGGTCGCGCAGACAGGCCGTCACGCATGAGCCCAGTACGGTCACCAGCACCATGTTTTTGTCGGTTGCAAAATACTCGCCAGGTAAAATTTTCGCTGCTTCAATGCCAAATTTGCGGTCGAAATAGCGCGTCGGTGTCGACTCCGCCCGCACCTCGCTGCGGCTGTCCCGGCGACTAGTCTCGCTATTGTCCATTCCGCTCATGAGTGTCAGTTGGCCAATTCGTAGACGGTCTTGCCGCGGTTGCGGAATATATCGGCGGCGTTATAAAAAAAATTCTCGGAGTGCCCCGCAAACAGCAGGCCGTTCGGTCGCAACAGCGGCAGGAAGCGCGCCAGGATTTTTGCCTGTGTTTCCTTGTTGAAGTAGATCATGACATTGCGGCAGAAAATGGCGGCTAGCGGTGCCGGTATATCCCACGGACCGTCATGCAGGTTCAGCTGACGAAAATCAACCAGGCGCTGTACTTCCGGACGAATACGAGCGTAACCGGCCCGCGCCCCGGTGCCCTTCAGAAAAAATTTCTTCAACCGCAGTTGGGAAAGCGCGTCCAGCTTATCCAGCGCATACACGCCCCGCTCAGCGGTCGCAAGTGCCTCGGTATCCAGATCCGAGGCAATAATGCGCACCGGTGGCGTGTCGGTGGCGAAGGCCTCAATGACGGCCATTGCCATCGAATACGGCTCTTCGCCGGTTGAACACGCTGCGCTCCAGATCACCAGCGGATT
>JAYVKG010000206.1:0-3655 GCA_043768625.1 Betaproteobacteria bacterium | reverse complement strand
ACGGCTCCTGGATCAACGACCTCAACCGTGTGGCGCTTCACGAACTCGGCCACGTAGCCGGCCTGAACCATCCCGACGACGCCGGACAGTCGGTGAGCTCGATCATGAATAGCCGCACCAGCAATACCGACACGCTACAGGCTGACGACATTGCCGGCGCACACGCGATTGCCTGGCGGAGCATGTCAACCGGCAGCCCTCCGGTGTGCAGTCTGGTGGCCTTACCAAACTCGATTGCAGTCGGCGACAGCAGCAAGCTGGTCGCATCATGTTCGCCCGCAGCGACCTCCTACATTTGGGTCGACACCGGTTTCGCCACCAACACTTCCGGCGGCGTCGTTGCGCCTGCCACCGCGACCACCTATTCGGTATCCGGGCGCAATGCCTATGGAATCGGCAACCCGGCGAGTGCATACATCAGCGTTATGGGGAAAACTGCTGCCGCCAACTACCAGGACCTTTGGTGGGCGGGCAGCGTGGAAAACGGCTGGGGGATGTCGATTCACCAGCACGGCAATAATTTGTTCAACGTATTTTACGTTTACGACAGTGCCGGTAAACCGGTGTGGTACGACATGCCAGCCGGTAGCTGGGATGCCGCTTTTACCACCTACACCGGACTGGTTTATCAACCCACGTCTGCGCCGCTCAGTGCGTACGCAGCGACCAGTTTCGCCTCCGGCACTGCGGTGGGGAGCGTGGCGATCACCTTTACCAGTGCTGCGACGGCGGTGATGCGTTACACGATCAACGGCATCTCCGGACAAAAAAACGTCCAGCGGCAGATCTTCGGCTATGGTGCCGCGCCGCTCAGTGTTGGCGACATGTGGTGGGGAGGCACCGCGCAGGACGGCTGGGGCATCAGCATCACGCAACAGTCCGCCATCCTGTTCGGCGCGTGGTTCACCTATGGGCCGGATGGTCGCGTGTCTTGGTATGTATTGCCGAATGGGACGTGGAACGGCGCCACTTATTCCGGGCCGTTCTACAGCACCACCAGCTCGGGGTGGCTCGGCACCGCGTATGACGCCAATCAACTCGTGGTCAGTGAGGCAGGGTCGATGAGCCTTAGTTTTAATGGCGGCAGTAACGCGGTCATGACTTATTCGTTCACCACCGGGCCGTTTGCCGGCACCACGCAAAGCAAGCAGATCGTGCGCCAGGGATTTTAAATGCCGGTAAGGCGACGCATCGCCGTTGGCGGCGATGCGTCGCCAATCGTGTCGTGAACCCATCTTAAGGCGATGCCGCGCGCCGCCGGTGCCGCGCGCGTATCCAGCACACCCACCGCATTTATCCCGGCTTCGGCACCAGTTGCTCGCGCAGCGCGGTCACGGTGTCGGACTCGCCACGCACCCGCAAAAATGCCCCGTCATTGTCGGCGCGCTCGTCCAGCACTTCGCAACTGGCAAAGATTTTTCCCCGCAGGTGCTGTGCCGACCATGGCAGAAATATCTCCTCTTCGATCAGGTCGCGCTGAAAAAATCTGTGGATCGCCGCATGCAGTTTTACAATATCGGCTTCGCGGCGGGCACTCATCACGATGCAGTCCGGATACTGCGCGCGCAGTCTGGCCTCGCATGCCTCTTGTGCGGCGGCCGCCGTTTCCAGTGCCGCGCCGACCATGTCGATCTTGTTAAATATGCGGATCCGTGGCACCGCACCGGCACCAATTTCGTCGAGCACTTTGTCGGTCACCGCGAGTTGCCGTTCAAAGCCTGGATCGCTGGCGTCGATGACATGAAGTAACAGTGAAGATTCGGATGCTTCTTCCAACGTCGACTTGAACGAGGCGACCAGATCGTGCGGCAGATTTTTAATAAAGCCGACCGTGTCGCTGACCAATATGCGCGGCACGGTTTCGGGGAAAAGTGCGCGCACGGTGGTGTCAAGGGTGGCAAAGAGTTTGTTGGCGACCAGTACCTCGCTGCCGGTGAGCGCGCGCATCAAGGTGGACTTGCCGGCATTGGTGTAGCCGACCAGCGCCACGCGCGCGAGTTTTTGTGCCGATCCACCGGCCGGCCCGGACCCACCGGTGTGCCCCGCCTGGCTGGCCCGGCGCGCGCGCTGTGTCTGGCGCTCCACATCCATCGCGGCGATCTCCAGTTGCAATTCGGCAATACGATTGCGGATTTTTTGACGATCCAGCGCGCTGTGCGTTTCGCCCGCCCCACGCCCGCCGGTGCCGCTGCGCTGCCGACCCTTCGGTCCGGCTAATTTGGCTGCCTCGCGAAGCCGCGGCGACATGTAGCCGAGGCGCGCAATCTCGACCTGGGCGCGCGCCGCCCGCGAGCTGGCGTGACGGTGGAAAATCTCCAGAATTACCATGGTGCGATCCATCACCTCGCAGCCGACTTCGATTTCGAGATGGCGCGCCTGCGACGGAGAAATCTCGTGGTCGACAAGAATAATGTCGGCGCATCGGGTATCCGGATCCGCTTCAGATTGCGCCGCTGCCGCCGCCTTCGCGGCAGCACTTTTTGACGGCCCGCGACTGGCCACTTTTGCCCCGTCGTCGTTCTCAGCGTCCTCCCCAAACGCGCTCACCGCTGCGCCTTCCACAAACCGGCGCATTTCCTGCCGCTTGCCGGTGCCCAGGTAGGCAGCCGCATCGAACCTGGCGCGCTTCTGGATGAACCTGCCGACGACGACGTAGCCCAGTGTTTTAGCCAGCTCGCGCAGCTCGGTCAGCGACGCTTCAAACTCGACATCGCTGACGTTGGGCAGGTGTACCGCCGCCACGATGGCGCGCAGGGGTCGATCCTTGATTTCTTTTGGCATTCGGTGATTTCTTGTTTGGTGTAATGGAAGTCGGGTGGAATCTGCAAATATCAAGTCATGGCCGTCACCAGCCAGCCGCACTGTTTTCGCGCGCGGCGCGGGCGAGAAACGATCGCCACTGCGGATTTTCTCACCCTGTCGCGACGAAAAAATAAAGCGGGCAAATCCGCTACCGTTGTTGCGCGCATTTACCCCAGAACCGTAACGGTACCCTGCTGAGGATCGATTGCCAATTCAGCGCCGTCGGCAATTGCAGCGGTGATATCTTCCTCAAAGCCGGCCAGCATCGGCACGTCACCCAGTGCAGCACCCTGCGCCAGGATGGGATTGACGGAATTAAATACCAGGGCCAGCGGTACTTTGCCGCGGGATTGCATTTCATGCAGCATCCAGGCGCTGGCGACCCCGCCCTTGGCGGTATCGAGCACCAGGATACGCCCGACGTAGGATTGACCGGCAAGCTTGTGCGCGGGGCGGGAGAAGATCCCCGCAATGCGATCCAGATCGTAACGCGCCGAAAACCCGTCATGGGCGACCAGCGCAATGCCGCGCACGCTGCGCCCCATGGCATGACGTGCGCGAAACACAGTGGTGCCGTTGCTCATGCCAGCCGTCCCGTGACGGCCGCTTCCACACACGCCTCCATCGATTCGAGCATCGGCTCATATCCATAGCCGCCCAGAATGTTGACCAATTTTGCACTGTTGGTGACCAGCCGTTTCCAGCCTTTGGCCTGCGCGATTTCACGCGCATACGACTGATAAAAACACATGCCCGACAGTACCGTGCCGCCGGCCGCTTCGATGCGCCCGGTGAAGCCCATGCGATCGGCGTCCGGCTTCACTTGCGGGCTGGTTACCGCCAGCAACGGCAC
>JAYVKG010000205.1:0-6391 GCA_043768625.1 Betaproteobacteria bacterium | reverse complement strand
CCCCGCTCCTTGAAGCTGGCCGTGAACTGCAGATTTTCAAACTTGAGATATACCTGCGCACCGGTTATTTCCGAGAGTGTGCGGGAATACATGCAAGGTGAATTGGCGACATGGCCTTTCAGTACTTCACGGGCGGCCTCGATGTCGGCAAGTAAAACTGTGTTCATGGTGACCTATCGCAGAAACTGGTAATCGACATCTGGCTGCCTGCCGGAAACCAGATCAGCCAGCGCGCGTCCCGATCCGCAGCCTTCGGTCCACCCCAGCGTGCCGTGGCCGGTGTTAAGAAACAGATTGGCAATGCGGGTGCGACCGATGAGCGGGCAATTCGACGGCGTCGCCGGACGCAATCCTGTCCAGTAAACCGGATGATCATAATCCGCCGCCAAAGGGAATAATTCGCGCGCGCGCTTCACCAGTGCTTCGGTACGCACCAGCGACAGATGGGTGCTGTAACCGTCCAGTTCGGCAGTACCGGCAATGCGCATACGGTTGCCGATGCGCGAGAATACAATCTTCATCGCCTCATCGGTCAGGCTCACCATCGGCGCACCCTCAAAGCCTTCGGTCGAGAGCGTCGCCGAATAGCCCTTGGCAGGATAGACAGGGATGGTGATGCCGATTGGCTTTAGCATCAGATAGCTGTAGCTGCCCATCGCGCAGACGTAAATATCGGCCCTGTCGGTTTCGGTATGGCCGGTCGAATGGCGCAAGCGCAGGCCGCTGATTTTTCCGCCGTCGGTTTCGATTGCCTCCACCATCGCGCCGTATTTGAACGTAACCCCTTTGGCAAGGCACAGCGCAGCGAGGTTCTGGGTAAACTTGAAAGCGTCGCCCGATTCATCGGTCGGGGCATAGGTCGCGCCCGCCAGGCGATCACGGATTTGATGCAGCGCGGGTTCGATCGCAATCGCCTCTTCGACCGACTTTACCTCGCGCTCGATTCCATACTGGCGCAACAAAATCGACGCAGACTGGCCTGCTTCAAAATCATCTTTATTGGTGTAGAACTGCAGAATGCCGCGCGTCAGGTGGTCATATTCGATGCCGGTTTCCTGGCGCAATTCCTGCAACGCCTGGCGGCTGTACAAACCGAGATTGACCATCTCGCGAATGTTGTGGCGAAAACGCCATGGCAGACATTCAATCATGAAACGCATGCCCCAGGACAGCTGGTGCCATTCCAATTTTGGACGAAACAGCAGCGGCGCATCTTCCTGGGTGAGCCATTTCAGCACCTTGAACGGCGCGGAAGGATTGGCCCACGGCTCCGATTGGGAAACCGAAATTTGCGCGCCGTTGGCAAAGCTGGTTTCCAGCCCGGCACCCGGCTGACGATCGATTACCGTTACTTGATGGCCGCACTTGGCGAGATACCACGCGCTCGCAGTGCCGATGATGCCGGCGCCCATCACGATGACCTTCATTTGCTGCTCCATTGCCAAAGAATTCGTGATCGGATCATGCACTTCGCGGCTTGTTCGCTGGCAGCCTAATCAACGCCGCGAAGTCTATGGGTTTGCGTTACCATTGTCAAAAATCAATGGTACTTTTCGATGCAAAAAGATCTGGCCAATTTTGTCCAATCAGCCTGTGCTTTCGATCCGGCCGATTCGTTGTTGCCGTTCACCGTCGAGGGGGTGCTGGCCGGCTGGATGAAACGATCATTTGCCGAGCACTTGCGTGAATGGCCGGCGGTTTTTTCAGTGAGGCCACGGGGTGTCGCGATGCTGGCCAGTTTTGAGACTGCGGTACAGCGCAGCGTGGCGATTGCCGAAGTGGTGGAGTCGCTGGCGACCCAAACGGTGATCAACGGCTGGCGCAATGAACGCGTCCCCGTCGCCGAAACCTTCTACTCCCCACCGTTGTTTCACATTGAGCGTGCCGCCACCCGCTACTTCGGCCTGACCATGCATGCGTCGCATCTTAATGGCCTCACCACCATCAATGGCCAGCGGCACATGTGGATTGCGCAGCGCGCCGACCGTAAATTTGTGGATCCGGGCAAGCTTGACAACCTGGCGGCCGGACGTATCACACGCGGCCTGGCGCCATTTGACAACATGGTCAAAGAAGCATTCGAAGCAGCCGGCATTGCGCCCGAACTCGGCAATACCGCCACCAGCACAGGGGTGGTGCGCTGCAAATGTGAAGTGGAAGAGGGCCTCCACCACGAAATCATATTTGTGCATGACCTGCAGCTTCCCGACAATTTTGTACCGCAGAACCAGGATGGCGAAGTAAGTAGCTTTAAATGCGTGCCGATGGCGAAAATGTTGCAGCGACTCGAAGAAAATCCGCGCGAGTTCACCGTCGATGCAGTACTGGTGGCGCTCGACTGCCTCATCCGTCACGGCGATTTCAAATCGGGACGCGATGATTATCTGGAAATCATTCACGCCTTGCGACCTTAGCGGCTGCGGCTGCCGCTGCCGTGGCATTTATATTCAACACTTCGCCGTGGCACCGGGCGCTAACCGCGATGGCATCATCGCGGTTAGCGATCGATAGATTCGGCGGGCAAGGCCACGTCGAGAGGCATGTCTGCAAATTAAGGAGCAAACATCGAGTACCCGCGCGCTTCTTCGGCTCTTTTTGCTCTAACTACCCCACCAATGCTTGATCTACACTTGCCCATGCCGGGCAGAAACTCTTGAGCCTCTACGCCCTTTCACTGGTACTGATCGCGGCACTGCTTCACGCCGGATGGAACTATCTACTGAAAAAATGCGGCGGCGGCATCGGCGTGCTGACGCTGTCCGCCATTGTTGCCACCACGGTATTGACGCCGTTCTCGCTGTTGCTCATTTTGTCTGCCAGCTTTGCGTTCACGCCATTGATGCTCGGCGTGATTGCCGGTTCCGGTACGCTGCACCTGATTTATTTTCTGCTGCTCGATCGTGCTTACCGCAGCGGTGGCGATCTGTCGGTGGTCTATCCGCTGGCGCGCGCGACCGGGCCGCTGCTCACCATTGTCGTCGCGACACTATTTTTTGGCGAACGCATGTCTGCACCCGCTTTAGCCGGCGCGGTGCTCATCGGTATCTCGGCGTTGGTGCTCACCGGCAACCCCGCCAAACTATTGGGTAAAAACGCATCTGCCGGTGCCGGTTTCGCACTGCTGTGCGGCTGCATGATCGCGAGCTATACCGTTTGGGACAAACAAGCCGTGGCGGTGTTGCTGATCCCGCCGGTGGTATTCGACTGGGGTGCCAATCTCTCCCGTATCGTCATGCTCACACCGCTGGCGATGAGGCGCGAGCCCGGTGCCATCGGCCGCGCCTGGACGAACCATCGCAAGACGGTCATTGCCATCGGCGTGTTGAGCCCACTTTCCTACATTCTGGTGTTGACCGCGATGGTCTTCACGCCGGTGAGCTACGTTGCGCCGGCGCGTGAATTATCCATCCTGTTTGCCGCGTTGCTGGGCGCGCACGTGTTGAAAGAAGGTGACGCGACGCGACGCACGATCGCCGCGTTCGGCATGGTCTTGGGGGTGAGTGGGCTGGCGCTGGGGTGAATAAATTCATTGCCGCCCTTCAGTCGGACCAGGCGACCGAATGTGACCCATCCGCCAGGTCGGCAGGAGCAGTCGCCGCTCGTACTAGGTTCTGGCGAGACAGGCGCGGATACGTGCGGTGAGCTGCGGGATCGAAAACGGCTTGGTCACATAGTCGGTCACCCCGGCTTCAAAACCGGCGCGGGTGCTGGGTTCATCCGTCATGCCGGTGAGCATTAACACCGGTAGAAGTTGCGTCGCAGGATTGGCGCGCAGCAATTTAACCACCGCCAAGCCGTCCAAACCCGTCATCTTGTAATCCAGCACCACCAGGTCGGGCATGTGCTGGTCGATCATCCGCAGCGCCTCGAGGCCACTGGTCGCCTTGCTGACCGTGTATTGATCCTCCTCCAGCGCGTGAATGACCGGCTCGAGCATATCCGGCTGATCATCGACCACCAGGATGTGAAAGCTACGCTGGGTGACGGAGGCCTGGAACGGCTCAGCACTGACAAACGGCTTCAAGCCGACGTGCGGTTCCAGCACTATTTCGCAGCCTTCATAGGCGCAAAAAACATCGAGTCCGGTCCCGCATTGCAAGGCAAGGCTGCGGGCCTTTCGTTCGATCTCGGCGACGAAGTGGTCATTGTGGCTCGGATCGTGGTGCGTCAGTGCGACCCGCCGCACGCCAGCCGCCGCAGCGATTTGCACGACGTACTCGTAGGTGCTGTGGCCCCAGGTTTTTCTGGAGACATATTCATCGGGGGTATATTGCGCGTCGTGGATTACCAAATCTGCGTCGGCCATGAAGATTGCGTGCCTGCGGTCTCCTTCGTGGAGGATGGAATCAATATGCCCCGGTGTGGCACCGGCGCGCCACAATTGATCCGAGAACGGTTCGTGGTCCACCAGATAAACCACCGCCACCCCGTCGACTTCAAAGCGGAAACCGAGTGTAACCGCCGGATGATTGAGATATTGGGTGGCGACCCGCGTGCCACCGATGCGATGGATGCCTTCGGTCAGTTCATGGTAGCTAATGGCGGCCGGCAGCTGATTCAATTCGACCGGGAAGTAAGTAAATTCCATCTGACCGGCCAACACGTCGTGCAGAGAACCACTGCTGCCTTCCGGACCATAGATCGCCACCACATTGCCCTCGGCAAAGGCCGGCAGGAAGAACGGAAATCCCTGGATGTGATCCCAATGCGTATGTCCAAGCAGAATGTTGGCGTTGATGGCTTTCTTGCCCTGGGCCATCAGCTCTGCCGCCAGCATGTGCGCGCCGGTGCCGCAGTCAACAATCAGCAGGTCGCCGCTGGCGGTAGTCAGTTCGACGCAGGAAGTGTTCCCGCCGAAGTGGTTGGTACCAGGACCCGGCGTGGCGATCGACCCCCTCGTTCCCCAGAAACGTACTTTCATAACGCTGCGACTCCTTATTTGCTAGCTAATAACCCTGCGTCAGTGACGGATTCAGCGATCGGCAGAGTTGCCTCAACAGGCTACGCGGCATCGGCACCGGCAGCAACCGGTTTGCGCTGGGAATTGAATAGATTCTTTATATGGCGGGGAGTTCGGATCGCGGGCGAATTAAAACGATACGGATTGGGAGGGGGCGGCAGGGGCGCTTCAATGCGCCTGCCTTAACCACTGCTGCATGCTATCGACTGCACCGTCATACGACCATGATTTTCCGGCCGCCTGCGCTGCTGCGTAGCCCTCCGCCCCGAGCGCATCGCGGGCGCGGGTGACCAATGGCACCAGGAACGCCGCGTCGGCCACGTCGCGACGCCTGCCCATTTGAATGGTGTGAATATCGGCGGCGCCATCGAAACGCGCGGCGAGTTCCCATAATTTGAGGTGTGCGGCCAGTCCCGCGCATACTTCCATTGCCACCATGCGGCCGCGCCGCGAACCGAGTTCGTCGGAAATCACCAGGGACTCGATGAGCATCGAACGTGCACGCGCAGCGGCACCGGTTGCGACGGCGACCATCGCCAGATTGTTTAGTCCGATCATCGTGCGCAGCCGGTCTCCGGTCTCGCGCACCTGGTGCAGGCTTTCGTCGTACAGCGCTTCGGCCGTGTCGAGATGTCCCTCAAGCCGCTCCAGTTCAGCCAGACTCGATGCGGCCAGGCTAACCAGCCAATTTTGGCCATCGAGTTGGCGTGCCAATGCCAGCCCTTCTTCCAGACAGGTGCGTGCCGCCGCACGATCCTGCAAACTCAGTCGCACGAATCCCAGTCGAGATAGCGCGTTGGCGAGCAGTTCATTGAAACCGCAGCGACGGGCGATTGACGCACTCTCACTCAACAGCGTTTGCGCATCGCCGTCAAGGCCACGATACGAGCACAACCATCCCGCGTGCAATAGCCCCTCGCAACGCAGCTGTTGGTGTCGCTCGGCTCCCGGTCGCGCCAGTGCTTCGATACAGGCGTGATGGCCCTGCGCCAGCAGCCCACGGCTCAACCAAAAGCGCAGCAGTGCATTGACCAGTCGCAAACCACGCTCGGTGCCCCCATCAGCCTGGTCACACCATGCGTGCGCACTCAGCAGGTTGTCGCGATCGAGATCCAGTCGTTTCAGCCACGCACCTTGTTGCGGACCCGTCAGATGCGCTTTTGCCTGTTCGGCCAGCGTCAGGAAGTACGCCAGATGCCGATCGCGGGTGGTGTGCTGCTCGCCCGATTCCGCCAGCCGCTCAAGTGCGTACTGGCGCATCGTCTCGAGCAGGCGATAGCGCATTTCACCGACCACATCGGTTTCAACGGCGATGAGCGATTTTTCGACCAGCGCGCCCAGGTGGTCCAGAACGGCCCAGCCATCAATTTCTCCGTGCGCAGCCACCTGCTGCGACGCGTCTAGGCCGAAAGGCCCCGACATAACCCCCAG
>JAYVKG010000204.1:0-11224 GCA_043768625.1 Betaproteobacteria bacterium | reverse complement strand
GGATGGAAAGTTCCCCTGACGTGCGTCTGCATTCATCTCGGTCTGTTTGCCCGCAGCCGCAAGATGCAGGTCGAACGACTGATTGAATTTCTGCATGATGCGGCGCGGGACGCGCCGTTGCTGGTGGCGGGCGATTTCAACGACTGGCGCGCCGGGGCCAGCGGCACCAGCAAGCGCTTGCGCGAGGGGCTCGGTCTGGTCGAGGTTTTTGAAGATGCGCACGGCAAGCCCGCCCGCACTTTCCCGGCGATGCTGCCGCTATTCGCTCTGGATCGAATTTATGTGCGCGGGCTTGTGGTTGAACAATTTGGCCGACTGCATGGCAAGGTGAACGGCGTAAACTGGCGGAGGCTGTCGGATCACGTTGGTCTCACTGTGACGTTGCGGCCGGATAAATGACCGGGTTGAGGCGCCCGCGAATTGTCCCAGGCAACCGAATAACGTTGCTCAAGAATGGCACAGAATTTTTTCCGGCCCTGGTTAGCGCCATCGATGGCGCAACGACTGAAATTCGTCTGGAGACTTATATTTTTCGGGACGATGTCGCGGGCATCAACATCGCAGAGGCGTTAAAGCGCGCAGCACAACGCGGCGTGAATGTGCGGGTTTTAATTGACGGCTTCGGTTCTTACCTAACGCCCAACGCGTTCTTTGAGAACATGCAACAAGCTGGCGTAGAAGTGCTGGTGTTTCGCCCGGAGAAAGAGCGTTTCAACTTCAGGAAAAGTCGTCTGCGACGGTTCCATCGCAAGATCGGTTTGATTGACGGCAGGGTCGGTTTCGTCGGCGGGATCAATCTGATTGACGATATGACCGAGTGCCTTTCCGAATGTCCGCGCTACGACTATGCGGTGCAGATAGAAGGCCCGGTACTTGCCGATATTTATCTGGAGATGGTGAGGATGTGGCGGATGGTCAGCTGGTGGAAACAGGGACCGTCCGCCAGCAATGACAGGCCGAACAGCATCCGGTCCGATATTTCCGCTGACATTTCAATGCTGCGCGAAGCTAATTCAAATAAGGGAAATGCGCAAATATTGTTCGCGGTGCGCGACAATTTCCGTCATCGTCGCGATATTGAAAGAACTTATCTGGCGGCAATGGCCAACGCGCGTCGCGAAATAATCATTAGCAGTCCGTATTTTCTGCCGGGCCGACATTTCCGCCGTGCATTGATAGCCGCCACCCAGCGCGGCGTGCAGGTAACGTTGCTGCTGCAAGGACGCGCCGACCATCGCCTGCTGAAGCTGGCGACGCGCGCCTTGTACACCCAGCTTCTCGGTGCCGGCATCGCCATCTATGAATACGAGAGAAGCATGCTGCACGGCAAAGTTGCGGTGATCGACGATATCTGGTCAACGGTGGGGTCAAGCAATCTGGATCCTTTCAGCCTGTTCCTCAATCGCGAAGCGAATGCGGTAGTGATCGATGAGGCGTTTGCCAGCACCCTGCGCGATTCCGTGATGGCGGAAATTCGCCTGAATGCAATAGCGCTTGAACCGCAGCTTTGGCATAAACGCGGACGATTGATTCGTGCCAGTTCATGGATCGCATATGGTTTCGCGCGCTGGGTGATGGGCTGGCTGGGGTTTGCGAAAAGGTGGGATTAGGGGATTGGTTAGCCGCGCGCAGGCGGCAGATAAACAGCAAGCAATATAAAATGCAAAACTCCAGCATCGGTGCGGCTCTTCAGCTGTTTTGTGCCAGACAGGCGCGCCACTGCTAGAGATCCGCGTGACGTTAATTATGTCCGCGATTCGCACTTGCCCCACGTATTAACGTCCCGACCCCTTCGCTGGTCAGCACCTCGAGCAACAGCGCATGCGGCACGCGTCCATCGATGATATGCGCGGTCTTCACACCATTTTTAACCGCATCGAGAGCGCAATCAACTTTCGGCAGCATTCCGCCGGAGATCGTGCCGTCCTCAATGAGTTCGGCCACTTTCGCCGCGGTGAGACCTGTCAATACCCTCCCTTTCTTGTCGAGCACACCGGCGGTATTGGTCAGCAAAATGAATTTTTCGGCTTGCAGGGCGACGGCAATCTTGCCCGCAACCACGTCGGCGTTGATATTGTAAGCCGTGCCTTTGTCGTCAACGCCTAGCGGTGCGATTACGGGAATGAAGTCTTCGCTGTCGAGCAGATCGATGATGGCAGTATCGATCTTGACCACTTCGCCGACCAGGCCAATATCGATTTTCTTGCGTTTGTCTTCTTTCGACGCAATGGTCATCTTGCGTGCATGAATAAAATTGCCGTCCTTGCCGGTAAGGCCGACTGCTTTGCCACCGGCTTTATTAATGAGCGTGACGATTTCCTGATTAACCAATCCGCCCAGAACCATTTCGACAACATCCAGCGTTTCGTCGTCGGTTACGCGCATGCCTTGGATAAACTGGCCCTGCTTGCCAATTTTTTCCAGCGTGCGGTTAATCTGGGGACCCCCGCCGTGCACTACAACCGGGTTCATGCCGATCAATTTCAAAAGCGTGATGTCTTCCGCAAAATCTTCCTGCAGGGCTACTTCAGTCATCGCGTTACCGCCATATTTAACAACGATGTTTTTATCCCAGAAGCGCCGGATATAAGGTAGCGCCTCGATCAATACTTCGGCTTTTTGTGCGGCTGAAATGCGCGGACTGGCCATCGTTTGCGCCAAGGTCGCCGCGGTTTTTTTCACGGCAGCTGGTTTGGATGCGGGCTTGGGCTTTGCCGATTTTGCGGCGGTTTTTTTAGTCATGACGGTTGCTCCAGTGGCATTGAAAATAACATTGAAAAATTGTGCGAAGTCCCGATTTAACCTTCGCCGTGTCTGCTGGCCAAATTCATGCGGACTCGGCTTTGCTGTCGCGCGACAATAAACGCTGCACAGTCGCGCGCGGATCGGCGTGAGCGAACAGCACGGCATTGACCGCCTCAGTGATCGGCATATCGACGCAATATCGGTTGGCCAGTGCCAATGCAGTCGCGGCGGAATTTACGCCTTCAGCGACGTGGCCCAGCGTGGCGAGAATGGCAGCCAGATTTTTGCCCTGCGCGAGATGCATACCCACCGTACGGTTGCGTGACAGGTCGCCGGTCGCGGTTAACACCAGGTCGCCCAATCCGGTGAGACCCATAAAAGTTTCAGGTTTGCCTCCCATAGCAACGCCAAGACGAACGATTTCAGCCAACCCGCGGGTAATCAGTGCGGCACGGGCGTTGAGCCCGAGCTGCATGCCATCACAAATACCGGCGGCGATTGCCATGACATTTTTAAGCGCGCCGCCCAGCTCGACACCGACCAGATCATCACTCGAATAAATTCGCAAAGTGCTGCCGTTAAGTCGGGCAGCCGTTTCACGGGCGAAGGTCAGATCGTTGGCGGCGAGGGTTAAGGCGCACGGCAGCCCTTTGGCTACTTCCAGCGCAAAACTTGGGCCGCTCAGCGCGCCATAGTAAATGCCTGGCTTTGTTCCCATCAGGTGGCTTACC
Organism: Betaproteobacteria bacterium; assembly: GCA_043768625.1. Taxonomy (GTDB): domain Bacteria; phylum Pseudomonadota; class Gammaproteobacteria; order Burkholderiales; family Usitatibacteraceae; genus UKL13-2. The sequence goes on along the minus strand of JAYVKG010000204.1, from coordinate 7,748 downwards.
GTTTCATGCGGCAGCTTGCCGGTAAGCTTATCGAAACCCTTGCATGCCCAGACGATTGGCATATCGGACGCGTAGTGGTGTATCAGCGCTGTCGTTGCGGCCAGACCGGCGGTGGATGTGGCGATGAGGGATAAATCTGCTTTCGCCAGCGCGGCGGCGAGATTGGTTTCAAGGTTAATCGACGCGGGCAGGATGATGCCAGGCAAATAGCGCTGGTTACTGCGCGCGCCCGCATGCGCAACGATATGCGACATGTCGCGCCCCCACAGTGTCACCACCTGCTTTTGCGAGAGGGAAATCGCCAGTGCGGTGCCCCAGGCGCCGGCACCGAGCACTGCAAGTTTCATGCGCCCCAGACTTGACTGACGCGCACAAAACCGGTCTGGCCGTCGCGGTGCCGCACCGCAAGCCAGCCGTCCACGCTGGCGGCTGCCGTTGCCTCCATCAGTACGGCGCGTTGCGCTTCGAATACGATGGCGGCACTGGCGTTGGGCGCGGCGCGAATTTCGGCGCTGGTGCTGACAACCTGCACGTTACGTTTTTCGCCCAAAAATGTATTTTCCAGCCAGCCGATGGTGTTTTCTGCGTCGCGAATTTTTGTCCATTTGTTGAGCCTTACCAGCACCTCGACCGGCTGCAAGCGCGACAAGATGAATATTTTGTTTGCTTTGGTGGAAAGACCGTCGTACAGGATTGCCGGCTTGTCTCCAACCGCGGCAAATATGGGTGCGGGCAGCGGCGCGGCGTGCGTCAACGCGCAGACCGGCATAAAGCAAAACGCCGCACACAAAGTGGCGGCGTTTCGGTAATTCAACAATGGCTCCATGACTGCATTGTGCATCAATTATTAATGCGTCACCAACTGCCCGTCGGCGGGAGTAGCAACCGCCGGTTGGGAATCGTGTTGTTTTTGCGCCTGATAGAGTGCTTCAAAATTGACCGGATTCAGCAACACCGGTGGGAAACCGGCACGCACGATGGCGTCCGAAACGGTCTCGCGAACATAGGGGTACAAAATATTCGGGTTGCTGATGCCCAGAATCGGATCGAGGTCGGTCTCCGGCACGTTGCGAATGGCGAAAATCCCGGCCTGATTAGCTTCGACCAGAAACATGGTTTTTTCCCCTATTTTGGCGGTAATGGTCAGCGTCAATTCGGTTTGGAATACACCCTCGTCAATCTTGCTGGATGCATGGTGGAGCTGGACGTCAACTTGCGGCGCTTCGCGTTCGAGAAAAATTTGCGGGGCATTGGGCACTTCGAGCGAAAGATCTTTTACGTAGATCTTTTCAATGGAATAGACAGGTTGGTTGTCTTGGGTTGCTGCATCGGTCATTATATTTTCCTCAGAAAGTTGTGCACATTACAAAATCTCAGATAGCCAACAGCGGCCCAAGTTCGCCGGCCTTGTCCAGTGCGGCGAGCTCATCAAAGCCGCCCACATGCCGTTCGCCAATATAAATCTGCGGCACCGTGCGTCGACCGGTTTTGGTCATCATCTCTTCACGTTTGATCGGGTCCAGATCAACACGAATCTTGTCAATCTCGGTCGCGCCTTTGGCAGTCAGCAGGCGCTCAGCCATATGGCAAAACGGGCAGACACCGGTCAAATACAGGGTAATTTTTGGCATCTAAACGCTCGTTGGTTGGCTCGTTATTTCTCGACGGGCAGGCTGGCCTGCTGCCAGGCACCAAAGCCGCCTTGTAACTGATGTACGTTGACAAATCCACGCTGCTTCAGCAAACGCATGGCACTGCCCGCGCCGGCATTGACGCCGCTGGCAACAATGACCGGTTTATCCTTGTATTTTGCGATTTCGTCGATACGCTTGTCGATTTCGGCAAGCGGAATGTTTTTCGATTTCGGAATGCGTCCGCCACCGAAAGCGCCGCTGTCGCGGATATCGAGCACCAGTGCGTTGCCGGTGTTCATCAAACGCGTGGTTTCGAGGGTACCTATTTCGTTGGAGCCACCGGCGAGCTTGGAAATGAATGGCCACAGCAACATACCGCCGCTGGCAATGAACAGCATAATCAGTATAAGATTTTGTGAGATAAATTCGTTCATAAGTTTGTCGAGGGCATGAAATTTCGGCAGGCTGCTTGCGCAATGATGCAGCCGGGCGCGAAAACCTGATATTTTACCTACAAGACGGGACAAAGTCCTCGTTTCTGCGCCAATTTATTGCTTTGCTTCAAATGCAGACGATTGCACCAAAAACAAGACCTTTTTGAGATTGCCATCAATGAAAAAACTCGTACTGATGCGCCACGGTGAAAGCACCTGGAATCTGCAAAACCGCTTTACCGGCTGGAAAGACGTCGACTTAACCGAACGGGGTGTCGAAGAAGCCCGTCGTGCCGGCCGCCTGCTGCTTGACCAGGGATTCGATTTTGATCTCGCCTTCACATCGCTGTTGACACGCGCGATCCGCACCTTGTGGCTGGTGCAGGAGGAGATGGACCGGCGATGGATACCCGTAACCAAGCATTGGCGCCTTAACGAGCGCCATTACGGTGCGTTGCAGGGTTTGAACAAAGCCGAGACAGCAGCTAAATTCGGCGACCAGCAGGTGCTGGTGTGGCGTCGCAGCTATGACGTCCCGCCGCCTGCTTTGACTGGCGACGACGAGAGAAGCCCGGCATACGATCCCCGCTACGCGGCGCTGCTGCCAGAGGAACTGCCGGTAACGGAGTGCCTGAAGGACACAGTGCTGCGGGTGGTACCGTACTGGCAGATGGAAATTGCGCCTCAGATACGAGCAGGCAGGCAGGTCATCATCGCAGCGCACGGCAACAGTCTGCGCGCATTGATCAAGCATCTCGACCATGTGTCGGACGACGCGATTGTCGGTCTTAATATTCCGACAGCAGTGCCGCTGGTGTACGAATTAAGCGATGACTTAAAGCCGCTCCGCAACTACTATCTGGGGGACCAAAGCGCAGTCGCCAAGGCGCAGGCGGCGATCGCCAATCAGGGTAAGGCCCAGGCTTAGTTACAGTGAGGAAATGTGTTGCCCGGGTAGCCGCATTGCTGTGTGCGTTTTGTTGCGCCAATGGCCACGCCGACAAAAATGCCGAACTCACCCAACTGCGCGACCGAATCGGCAATCTGCAACGCGATCTTGCCAAGAGCGAGGAATCGCGCAGCGAAGTCGCCGACGCCTTGCGAGCCTCGGAAAAAGCCATCAGCGAAGTTAATCGGGGGCTGGCGTCGCTGAATCGGGAGCAGGGAGAGATTTCGCAAAGCCTGGCGGAGGTGAAACGCAACATTGAGGGCGGCCGCGCGGATGTGGCGCACCAACAGGGCTTATTGGAGCAAATACTCCGCTATCAGTATATTCACGGCAACGCGGACGCGCTGCGACTGATGCTGGAAGGCCGGCAAGTTGCCGATGTTGAACGGCAGATACATTATTTTGGCTACGTGTCGCGGGCCCGCTTATCCTTGATTGCCCGATTGAACCAGAGTCTGACCACGCTCGCCGCGCTCGAAGCCAGTGCACGCAGCAAGCAGGAGGAGCTGGCAACTAATGCGGAAGCGCAAAAAACAGCCAGCGCAGCATTGCAGAGTGAACGCGGGGCGCGGCAAAGGGTATTTGCGAAGATTAAAACCGACATTACGAAAAACCGGCAAGAAATTGGCCGTTTGAAACGTGACGAAGACCGCCTCGCCAAGTTGATCGACCAATTGGCGAAAGCGCTGGCGAAAAATCGAGAGTCCCGCAAGGAGCGCCAGGCCAACCGCATCCGTCAGCCGGGCCAGTCCGTAGATAGTGAGGCGGACGATTCGTTTGCAGGGCGCGCCTTCCAGACCTTGAGGGGCAAATTGAAATTGCCGACGCGCGGGGAACTTCAAGGCCGCTTCGGTAGACCAAGGGAGGATGGCGGCGTTACGTGGAAGGGCTTGTTTATTCGCGCGGAGGCCGGGCAGACGGTAAAAGCGGTTGCCGACGGCCGCGTCGTATTTGCGGATTGGTTGCGCGGCTTTGGAAATCTGCTCATTGTTGACCATGGTGGCGGTTACATGAGCCTCTACGGCAACAATGAGAGCCTGCTAAAGCAAGTCGGTGAAAAAGCGCAAAGTGGCGAAACCGTTGCGTCGGTCGGATCCAGCGGTGGCGCTCTGGAATCCGGTGTATATTTTGAATTGCGCTACGAAGGCAAGCCGTTTGACCCGATGAACTGGGTGGCGCGCTGACCAGAATTTGAAGTCGAAAATATTAATGAAGAGGAACGAATGAACAACGCACCAAAAAGCGCCACGAGCAATACCTTGAGTCGCAAAATAAAAGCGGCTGGTTTGATCGGCATCGGGGCCATCGCGGGCGTCATGTTAAGCCTGAATTTTTCGGCAGTCGCGGAGCGGCAGAGCACGACGCTCAATCTGCCGATTGAAGAGTTGCGGATGCTTTCTGAAGTATTTGGTCGCATCAAGAGTGACTACGTCGAGGAAGTCGATGACAAGCGTCTGATTAAAGAGGCAATTAACGGCATGTTGACGGGCTTGGATCCTCATTCTGCGTTCCTTGATGCCGACGCTTTCAAGGAAATGCAGACCGCCACTACCGGCAAGTTTGGCGGATTGGGTATTGAGGTTGGTGCGGAGGATGGTTTCGTGCGGGTGATTTCGCCGATTGACGATACACCGGCTTTCCGTGCAGGTATCAAGGCAGGCGATTTCATTATCAAGGTTGATGAAACGAGTCTGCGGGGGATTTCGCTCACGGAAGCGGTCAAGCGCATGCGTGGCGAGGCTGGCACCGAGGCAAAGCTGACGATTTTGCGCCGCGGCGAGGCGAAGGAATTGGTGTTTAACGTGAAACGCGCCGTCATAGAAATTCAGAGTGTGCGTTCGCGTTTAATCGAACCTGGGTATGCGGTTATCCGATTGACCCAATTTGAAGAAAATACCGGCGAAAAAATGACCCGTGCCATCAACGATGCTTACAAACAAAACGGGGGTGCACTAAAGGGTTTGGTGCTGGACCTGCGCAATGATCCCGGTGGCTTGCTGAACGCCTCGGTCGCCGTTTCGGCGGCATTCCTGCCCAAGGATGCATTGGTGGTTTATACCGATGGCCGCGTTGAAGACGCCAAGATGCGCTTGCTTGCCCGCAAAGAAAACTATTTGCGCAGCGCCAATCGGGAAGATTATCTGGCCAAGTTACCACCGTCGATCAAGGACGTGCCAATGGTGGTGCTCGTCAATAACGGCACCGCATCCGCTTCCGAAATTGTGGCGGGTGCACTGCAGGATCACAAGCGCGCGACCATCATGGGCTCGCAGACATTCGGCAAGGGTTCGGTTCAGACCATCCTGCCGCTGGGCAATAACAGTGCAATCAAGCTGACCACTGCGCGTTACTACACGCCGAATGGCCGATCCATTCAGGCTAAAGGCATTGCACCCGACGTCACGGTCGACGATGGCTCGCAGCGGTTGGGGATGCGCGAGGCTGATCTTGACCGGCACCTGGTCGGCGAAGACGAAAAGAAAGCGGCCGAATTGTTGAAAGCCAAAATTGAATCCAGTACGGATACGTCTACTTTGCCGACAGACAAAAAAGGCTTGCCGGTGAGCGGCCTGCCGGCCAAGGTCGGAAAAGACGGCAAACCAGCCGTTACCAGTCCCGCGAGTGTTGCAGTGCTCGACAGCAAGGCAGACGAAAAAATAGTCGAATACAAACCCCTTGACGGATTGGACGGCAAGCCGATTGATTTCGTTTTGCAACAAGCGATGAACCAGTTGAAAGGTTTGCCGGTTGCTGCCAGTCCGCGCGCTTTGATCACCACCGCCAGCAACGCCGCGACCACGCACAAACCCAAGCTGGGCAAAGTCGAAAAAGCAGAGAAGTCTGACAAAGTGGTGCGATAAACTCAGCCGTTACGGCCGCGCGCTTCCTTTCGCCCCGGCATCAGCGGGCAAGCCGGGGCTGGAGCCAATATGGATGATCAGGCACTGCTTCGCTACAGCCGACATATTTTGCTGAACGAATTTGGGCTCGAGGGGCAGCAGTGTTTGGATGAATCACATGCGCTGGTGGTTGGCGCAGGTGGACTGGGTTCGGCGGCGTTGATGTATCTGGCCTCGGCCGGGGTAGGACGCCTCTCGATAGCCGATGGTGACGTGGTTGATCTCACCAATTTGCAGCGGCAGGTTGTGCACCGCGAAGACACAATTGGCATGAACAAAGCGTTGTCTGCGCAGCGACAATTGCGGGCCATCAATTCGACCATCACTCTTGACGCGATCCAGCAAAGGTTGTCCGGGGATGCGCTCATTGAGGCGGTACGGAATGCGGATATTATTCTCGACTGTTCAGACAATTTCGCAACCCGGCATGAGATTAATCGTGCCTGTGTTCAACAGCAGAGGCCACTGGTTTCCGGTGCGGGGGTGCGTTTTGATGGACAGATCACCAGTTTTGACTTGCGGCGCCAGGATAGTCCTTGTTACCACTGCCTGTTCCCGGATCAACCGGATGCCGAAGAAGAACGTTGTGCCATCATGGGCGTGTTCGCGCCGCTGGTAGGCATTATCGGTGCAATGCAGGCGGCGGAAGCGATACGTTTGTTGTGCGGCATCGGCGAGCCGCTCACGGGACGCATGCTGATGTTGGATGGCCGGTCACTGCATTGGCAAACGGTAAAGTTTCGCCGCGATACGCATTGTGCGGTCTGTGCCGGACACGTGGGACCGATGGATATAAAGAAGGAGAATCGCAATGAATCGATTAGCGGCTAATTTTTTGCTGGTAATGCGTATGACGGCATGCACCGCGTGCGTGGCATTTTTTGCCGTCTCGGGCAGCGCACAAGAGTTATGGAAATACACCGATAAAAACGGCAAAGTAACTTACGCCGATAAAGCACCCATGTCGGGCGAGAAGGCGGAACGGGTCAATACCGACACCACGGGAACCGTGCTTCCCGCAGCGAAGAATTTTTCCGAAGGTCAGCCGCAACGCCGTGCACCGACGGGGTCGTGGGCGTCGGAAAGGGAAGCTGCGCGCGAAAGTTATCGCAAGAATGTCGATGCTGCACGGGAGCAATTAGAGAGGGCCAGGAAAACGCTTGAGGCCGGACGCGAACCGACCCCAGATGAACGGCAGATTGTGGTCGGCAGAGGTAAGGACGGTCGGCCCACGGGTGCCAACGCGGTTATTCGTAAACCCGAATTTGACGAACGAATCGCCGGACTGGAAGCGGACGTCAAGAAAGCTGAAGCTAAAGTGGAAGGTGCTGAGAAAGCGTTTCGCGAGAAGGCGCCTCAATAACGCTTATGCGCCGTCAGGCGGTGGATATTTCCTCTAGCGGCCAGCGTGGCTTGATGGCAAACGAGGCAAGTGAATTCTCCAGCAGGGCCGGGTACGCCTTGATCCGCATCGCGGCTGCGAAGGCGATCATGGCACCGTTGTCGGTGCAAAGATCCAATGGCGGGTAGTAGGCCGTGAAGCCGTCCACAGTGAGCGCGCGCGCGAGTTTTTCCCGTAACGATTTATTGGCCCCGACGCCGCCTGCAACCACCAGCCGCGTCATGCCACTGATTTTCAGCGCTGCAATGGATTTCGCCACCAGTACGTCGGTAATTGCCGACTGAAAGCTGGCCGCCACATCGGCTTGTGCCTGCGTATCGAACGCATTGTCGGCCTCGAGTCTCTTTTTGAGCATTAGCGCCGCAGTTTTCAAACCGCTGAAACTAAAATCCAGGTCGCCGCTTGCAATCATCGGCCGCGGCAATTTGA
>JAYVKG010000203.1:0-13083 GCA_043768625.1 Betaproteobacteria bacterium | reverse complement strand
GTCGCGATATTGAGTGTTTCAATCAGTGCAGAGTGTACCGATTTTCCATAAAACGCGCGGTCGATGGGCCACATGCGCACGAAAAAATCTCTCAGCTGTTCCGGCGCATCGCGCAACAATTCCGGGAAGAATTCGATGTGGCGCACCGACACCACGACTGCGGCCACGGCGATAAAATAAAACGCGAAGCGAATTAGCCGTTGCTCGGGGGTGAAGCGGTGCCATTCGCGATTGACTCCGCTCTGCGCGCCATGGATCGCGCTGGTCATGGTTGCAGGCCGCGCTGACGCATTGTGGCGTGGGTGTTGGATTGGGTAATCCATTGCGACACCGTCTGGTTGTCCAGAAACACCGCGCGCAGCATGTTGGATAAAATTTCACCAATAAAAATCAGCGTGATGATCGCGATAAGCATTGCCAGAACAAAGTCGTAGTCGAAACGCTGGAACGCTGAAAACAGCGTGCCGCCAATGCCGCCGGCACCGACGATGCCGACCATGGTCGAGTTGCGCAGATTTGAATCGAACTGGTAGGAGCAAAAGCCGAGGTAGCGTCCGAGCACCTGTGGCAGCACGCCATAGATGAGTACATTGGCGAAGGACGCGCCAGATGCACGCACGGCTTCCACTTGCTTTAACGAAATTTCTTCAATGGCATCGGCAAATAATTTTGAAATGAAACCGATCGAGCCGATCACCAGCGCACCAATCCCGGCAGGCGCGCCAAATCCCACAACTTTGACAAAAATAATTGCGACGATCACAGGGTGAAAGGACCGGCATAGCGCAATCAGCAAACGCCCGGTCGACGACAGCCAGACCGGCGAAAGATTGCGCGACGCCATCAGACCGACCGGCAACGAGATGGCAATGCCCAGCGCACTCGCAATGATGGCGATGTCGAGACTCTCGACCAGCCCTTTGACAATCATTTCCCAATTGCCAGCGCTGAAGTCGGGCGGGAACATGCGCCCCAGGAATCGGTCAGCGTTGGCAAGACCGGCAACAAAACGATCCCAGGTGAAATCGAGCTGTGCTGCCGCCCAGACGCAATAGATCGCCAGTACCACCCAGCCAATGCGTGCAGGCCAGTTGGCGGGAAAAGCGTTGCGGCGAACGGTGGCGGCGGAAGAGTTCATTTGCTGTCAGTAAACAACTAATTCAGTGCCTCGAAGGCTGAAATCGAATACGCCGTTTAACGTTGGCGGGGACTGCGAATGCGGTTGTCCGGCAGAACGGCCTTGCGCTTCTCGCCAACACAGATGCAAGCGGCCAATCGCTGCCACCGCAAGCGTTATTCAATCCAGTTCTCCCCGCCATATATCGTCTTCAGTTTGTCGTCGGTAAGTTGCGCGGGAGTGCCGTCAAACACCACTTTGCCACCTGTCATGCCAATCATGCGTTGGCAAAATCGTTTAGCCAGTTCCACATTGTGGATATTCACGATCACCGGGATGTTGCGCTTGCCGGCGAGAGCGGCCATCAGTTCCATGATCTCTACCGAAGTCTTGGGGTCCAGCGAGGAAGTCGGCTCATCGGCCAACAAGATTTCCGGATGCTGCATCACCGCGCGGGCTATCCCGACACGCTGACGCTGCCCGCCTGACAGCGCATCGGCTCGCTGATTGGCGAAGCTGCCGAGGCCGACCGCGTCCAGCAGGCTAAAGGCTTCTTCGATATCTTCAGGGGAAAATTTGCGCAGCCATGCTTTAAATGCGGACATGTAGCCGAGACGACCAGTGAGCACGTTTTCCATGACCGTGAGTCGCTCAACCAGGTTGTATTCCTGGAACACCATTCCGATTTTTCGCCTGGCTACGCGTAACTCGGCACCTTTGAGTTTCGCCAAGTCCATTCCCTGAAATAAAATCTCGCCGGCGGTCGGCTCGACCAGCCGGTTGATGCAGCGTATCAATGTCGATTTGCCCGTGCCCGAGGGCCCGATGATGGCGGTAATGCCTTCGCCCGCAATGGTGAGATCAATGCCTTTTAATACCGGTTCGCCGCGCTTGTATTCTTTGACCAGCCCGCGGATTTGTATGGAGCGGCCGCAGGTCATTTTTTTGCAGAGTCCGGGGTTTGATTCTTGGCCAGTTCCTGTTCACGGGCTTTACGTGCGTCAAAGCCTGCGCGATCTAATAATTCTCCGCTCGCTGCGGCAACCTGGCGGACCGACGCGTAATCGCGTTTGTAATCAAGTGGTACGAACCGGTCGGGGCCACGGAATGCGGCGGAGAGCGCCGCAGGAAAGCGGAAGGCGAAGGTGCAATCGATGATTTTTTGCTTCAGCAATGGATCGAGATCGTGTGCAACCGCCAGGCTGCCAGCGGGGAACGGCGGGCTCTGGTAGATGATGCGTAACTGATCCGGCTTCAATACGCCGCGCTGCGCCATCCGAATCAATACATCGTCTGCGACCGCCGCCGCATCGTAGTCGCCGCTGATCACGCCTGACACGGCGTTGTCGTGTTTGCCTGAATAGAGCACTTTGTAGTCTTTATCGGGTATCAGGCCTTCTTTGGGAAACAAGGCGCGCGGCGCGAGATTGCCGGAGTTAGACGAAGGCGACACATGCGCCACCTTTTTGCCTTTCAAATCCGCGAGGGTTTTGAGCGGACCATTTTTTTTTACCACCACGACAAGGTGATAGGCCGCAATGCCGTGTTTCTCGGTGCCGTGTATTGCGAACGGCACCGCGCCGCCGATATTAACGGCAAACGGCGTATCGCCCGCCGCCAGCAGGCTCAGTTGGATACGTCCGGAACGCATCGCTTCCACGGTAGCGGCGCTGGAATAAACCGGCAAAAAGCGCACCGGTTTTCCGGTGCAGGTTTTCAGATGATCCACATACGGCAGCCAAAGATTTTCATAAACGACGCTGTCTTCCTGTGGTGAGTAACTCAGCATCAACACGGCGGGATTTTTGAGTTTTTTCGGATCGCGCGGCGCGTCGGCGACCATGTTGCTGTTTTCATCGCAATATATGGCATCCAGGTCGCCACGGATTTTGCAATCCTGCGGGGAACTGCCTGATGCGCCAAGACTTGACAGCATCATCACCGCAACGACTGCGATACCTAAAATCACTTTGTTGACGTTCGACATGGCACCGCCTTAATTGCTGTCGCCCATTCTAGCAATCTTCGCTATGAAGGTGCGCGGATGCAACAATGACGAACGAGTTGAAATAGGCGAAGCGTTGTGTCACTGTTCGGGTTTCTCGTACTGAACACGGTTGATGAAACTTATTCGCGCCATCGTTGTTTTTCTGTTCGCAACATTCACGCTAGTGATGATGCACGCCGCGGGCGCCGCCACATTAGCAGCGGCGCCCGCAGCCGCGCTGCCGCCCGCCACCGCGCCGACTTACGACCCCACCAGGCCCCTGCCGGCGGTTGGCGCGCCCGGGGTCAATCCTTCCGTTCCTGCGGCGCCTGCAAAGCTGATGATGAATGCGCCCGGGTCAAATGCCAGCAAGTCTTTTCTCTGGGAAATAAGGTCAAAAAGCAGCGTTGTGTATTTGTTCGGCACAATTCATGTCGGCAAACGCAATTTTTACCCGCTGGCACCGCAAGTCGAAGAGGCACTGCGGCAATCGCAGCGATTAGTGGTGGAAGCCGACATTTCCAATGGCGAGGGGTTGGAGGACGTCGGCACCATCATCAATTACCAGCCACCGGACAGCCTTGACAAGCATATCCCGCCGGCATTGTTTGTGAGACTCAAAACACAGCTGGCGAGATTGAATATTCCGCTCGACACGGTCAAATTGATGAAGCCTTATCTCATCGGCGGCTTCCTTTCCATTGCTGAGTTTTCGAAACTTGGCTATGACATGAATTTCGGCGTTGATGGCTATCTGATCGGCAAGGCGAAACAGGCCGGTAAACCGGTTTTGGAACTGGAGTCGCAGGCGGGCCAGCTGAAGATGCTGAACGACATGCCGGCTAAATTGCAGGAAGCGTTTTTGGAAAACGCGATCAGTACGATCGAGTCCGGTAAGGCACCCGACCAGGTGACGGGCATTGTCAACGCCTGGCAGAGTGGCGACGTGGGTCTTATGCAGGAAGTTTCTACCGCCCTGAGCAAAGGTATGCGACTGAATGAGGAACTAGATGCGGTGCTGTTGTATAGCCGTCACGACAGCATGCTGAAAAAAATTGAAAGTTATCTGCAAGGCAGCGAAACCCATTTTGTAGCCGTGGGCTCGCTGCATCTTATCGGCCCGCGCGGTCTGGTGGCATTATTGAAAGCGCACGGCTATGAGGTGGAGCAGCGATGACCTTGCCAATACGGCGGACGGGTGGGCAAATAATTGTCGATCAGCTGAAAATTCACGGTGCCGATGTCGCGTTTTGCGTGCCCGGTGAGAGTTATTTGCCAGTGCTGGATGCGTTGTATGCAAATCGCGATGCCATCAGACTTGTTACCTGTCGCCACGAATCAGGTGCGGCCAATATGGCAGAAGCCTATGGAAAACTGACCGGCCGCCCAGGAATTTGTTTTGTTACCCGGGGGCCCGGTGCCACCAACGCATCCATCGGTGTGCACACCGCCTACCAGGATTCAACACCAATGATTCTTTTCATTGGCCAGGTCGGTAGCGATTTTGTCGAGCGTGAAGCGTTTCAGGAAATAGACTACCGCCGCATGTATGGACAAATGGCGAAATGGGTCGCACAAATTGATCGCGCTGACCGCATTCCCGAATTTGTCGCCCACGCCTATCAAGTGGCGACCGCCGGACGCATGGGTCCGGTGGTACTCGCGCTGCCTGAAGATATGCTTGCCGCGACGGTCGAAATTAGTGATGCGCGGGCCTGGCAACGTATCGAAGCATCGCCAGGCGAACAGGCACTGGCTCGATTGTCAAGCCTGTTATCAGCGGCAAAGCGGCCTTTCGTGATCGTTGGCGGTAGCGGCTGGGATCGTCAGGCTTGCGCGCAGTTGCAGCAATTCTCACAAATACAGAAGGTGCCGGTCGGCTGTGCATTCCGCTTTCAGGATTTATTTGACAATACACATCCGCATTACGCTGGTGATGTCGGTATTGGCATCAATCCCAAACTCGCTGCGCGTATCAAGGCGGCCGATTTGCTGATTGCACTCGGCCCGCGATTAGGCGAGATGACCACCAGTGGCTATACCCTTATCGAACCCCGTGATGCCGGACGAACGACGCAACTATTGGTGCACATCCATGCTGGTGCCGAAGAACTGGGTCGGGTGTATCAGGCCGACCTCATGATCAACGCTGCGATGGCGGCGATGGCGCGCAGCCTTGCGGCGATGCCGCGGGTTACGACGGTGGAGGGGGAGGCCGCTGTCCACGAGGCCAACGCCGACTACCAAGCCTGGCAGGCAAAAAAAACCATTCCAGGCGCGCTGCAGATGTGGGATGTGATGCAGCATCTGGATAGCGTATTGCCGCCTGATGCCATTGTCGCCAACGGCGCTGGAAACTACGCGACCTGGGTTCACCGCTTCCATCGCTATTCTGGTTTTCGCACCCAACTCGCGCCGACCTCCGGCGCGATGGGATACGGCGTTCCGGCTGCCATTGCCGCCAAGGTGGTGCATCCGGATCGCGTGGTCATTGCATTTGCAGGTGACGGCTGTTTCCTCATGACGGGTCAGGAGCTGGCGACTGCGGTGCAATATCAGCTCAACGTTATTTTCATCGTCATCAATAACAATATGTACGGCACCATCCGCATGCATCAGGAACGGGAATTTCCCGGCCATGTTTACGGCACCGCGCTGGTTAATCCCGACTTCGCGGCTTATGCAAGGGCGTTTGGTGCGAGTGGTGAAGTGGTTGAAAATACTGCGGACTTCCCGCCTGCATTGGCACGCGCCATGAACGCAGGCAAGCCTGCGCTGATCGAAATTCGAATTGACCCGGAAGCGATCTCGCCAAATACAACACTGCAGGCGATACGCACTGCTGCGTTGAAGGGCTAGAGATGCGAAATAGAAAATGCCAGCAATGCCGGGGTATTTAGAGCATAAAGTCCTGTGACGGCAGGCCAGTGCTAGACTTTGGCTTTGTCATCATTTGCCTGTTGGCGCCATTCAGTGAAATCACGAACGTCGCATGTTGAGATTTATTGTCGCCCATGCGATGTGGTGATGCTGTTGTAGCACAGCATGAAACCGGTTGAAACTTTCCCGCCGCGCTTAGCCGGTGGGACGCTCTTTGTACGCTTAATAGATATAGATCGACCAAAAAAGGGGTTTGCCATGCCACTGTTTCGAAATGTGGGCCCAGTAACCACCATTGCACCAGGCGCCACCCACTACTGGGAATTCTGGTTTGGCGCAGGCACCGATGTGGGCGTTGCGCTGGTTACGCCTAATCTGCGGCTCGAACAATTTAATGCCGAGCTCATCGTGCGTGATCCGGGCGTGGTGATCTCGTCAGGTGTCGATGAGGGCGCGTTGCCGATCCATTACACAGCACGCATTCACAATAATGGCAAACAAGAAATTGACTACAACCTCAACTTGGGAAATCTGCTATGAGTGCGCCGCGAAAACTGATTGTTATCATGGAACATGGCAAGGTAATTGGCACGCAGCTGGCTACCACCACCACGGCCGACGTTCATTCTGGCGTTAGCCGCCAGCCGGCGGTCACCGCGCTATTAGCCGCCGGACCCGGGCAGAGTCGTCACGAAGTAATGGCCCATGTGCCAGAGCGATTCGAAAACGCGCTGGACATCGCGCGGTTTCATGAAAGCCTGCTGCCACTGATCAGCCACGCTAATTAATCGTCTAGTTTCGGTGGATTAAGCACGGCAGAATGAACGAAAACACTTATTTTCAAAACGGCAAAATACATTGGCCGTTCGCGTTGACCCCGCACTGTCCCGTAACGCTCAGGTCGCGAACAGCTGCACTAACCCGTTTCATACATGCAGCCCCACAGATGACGGACAACTGGTCCTACAAAATAGAAGGGGGCCGCACTCCTGCGGCCCCCGATGCTGCTCACTCACTCACTTCAAGGAAACAACTGCACTTATATTGAGTGACGCGTTTCGATAAAGTTCCGAATATTGTTCGTCCTACAGGCTGAACACGTTATGCAAGTGCGTTGAACTTATTTCACGCTACTAGCTAAAGCCACCGCTTTCGCGTAATTGGCTTTTACTTTCTGTGCCCATTCTTCCTCGACCCTGGCCTTTTGCGCCGTCGCGGCCGGGTCTTTTTTGTCGGCTTTAAAAAGTGCGATTAATGCTGTGTCTTTAATTTGCGCATCGGACAAAGGCGGTGAAAAGGCGAGCTTCCGCGCCTCGTCCAGCGGCACACTCGCCTTGCCCGAGAGGCGCTTTTCCGCGTCGTGTATCGCCTTTGTTGCCGCCACCAATTCTTTATGGCGGAAGGTAATGATCTGGTCAAACATCGACGACACCACGTAGTAACGGGATTCCGATAGGCCGGAATCGAAATTTACGGTGGCTTTGATGGAACCGCTAAAAGGGTTCGGATAGCCTGCTCCTGCCTTGGCGTACATCGACGGCAGTACCGGTAAGCGGCTGATTTTCTTGTCTAGTAACAGTGCCTGGCCTTCTTCGGATAGCGTGAACTGGATAAAGCGCCTGCCTCCCTCAATATGTTTGGCGCCAGCGATCAAGGCGATGTTAGCCGGGACAATTGCCGTGACGCCGGGATAAATAAACTCTACCGGGAAGCCGGAATTTTTCGCAGCCAGACCAAAAAAATCGATCACCAGTCCTACGCCGAATTGCCCACTCGATACGCCATCCGGAACCCCGAAAGAGCGTTCTGTGACCGCGGCACAATTGCCGGCGATGCGTAGAATTTGATTCCAGCCTTTCTCCCAGCCTTCACCTTGCAGAATGGTTTCTACGGTCAGGTGGGTGGTGCCCGACCGCGACGGCGAAGAGATGGCCAAGTGGCCGAAATAGACCGGTGCCATCAAATCGGCCCACTCTTTCGGATCAGGTAATTTGTTGGCCTTGGTGTAGCGCGTATTCCACATGATGCCGTATCCCGCCAGCGCCTGACCCTTGTATAGACCATCTGGATCATTGATTGGATAATTGCCGACTTTGTCAGGAATATTTGGGTTGCCTCCGGCCACTTTTTGCAGCAGTTTTGCCGATGCGAGCACTGCAAATGCATCCGGCGCAGAGGCCCAGAATACTTCAGGCCGACTTCCCGCAGATTGTTCGCGGATGTACGCGATGCCGGCTGACGTGTTTTTATTAAGAATTTCAATTTTGTCATTCGGATATTTGGCCTCATAAGCTTTTTTGTAGGCCTCCGTCAGCTCTTTTGGAAAAGACGTAATTACGCTGATGGTATCGGCCATCGCCAAACCCGTATGCAGCATGAATGCAGCGGCCAAAAAGGCGGTCAAGCCCATTGAGTGCGAATGGCGCATTAATTTCTCCGGTAAAATTTATGCTGCTGCAGGGATTTTAGCACTTGAAAAAATGCTGCCTCACCCGCATTTGCCATGCAAACTTGATTTAAACATCGATTACCACGGAGTTAAACATGACGACCGCTACCGAACCAAAACAGACCTTATCGTTTCAGACCGAGGTCAAACAGCTATTGCAGCTGATGATTCATTCGCTCTATTCCAATCGCGAAATCTTCCTGCGCGAACTGATATCCAATGCGTCTGATGCCATTGACAAGTTGCGATTTTCTGCCGTCACCAATTCAGCTCTAAATGAGAATGACACCGATTTAAAAATCCGGGTATCTGTCGACAAGACGGCCGGCACCATCACCATCGTTGACAATGGCATCGGCATGTCGCGCGATGAGGTGATTGCCAACATCGGCACAATTGCGAAATCCGGCACCAAGGAATTTTTTGCCAAGCTTACCGGCGACCAGCAAAAGGACGCTAGCCTGATCGGCCAATTCGGCGTGGGCTTTTATTCCGCCTTTATCGTCTCCGACAAAGTTACCCTGATCACCCGGTTGGCGGGCGCGCCGGCCAGTGACGGCGTGCGCTGGGAAAGCAGCGGTGATGGTGAATTCACATTGGAGAGCATCGAAAAAACATCTCGTGGCACCGAAGTTACGCTGCATTTGAAGGAAGACGCCAAGGAATTCCTCGATGACTGGCGGGTCAAATCGATTATCCGCAAGTACTCGGATCACATCCAGATGCCGATCGTTATGCAAAAGACCGAATGGGACAAGGACAAGCAGGCAGATGTGACCAAGGATGAATTTGAAACGATCAACAAGGCCAGCGCTTTGTGGACCCGAAGCAAGAACGACATTACCGAAGCCGAGTACGAGGAATTTTACAAACACGTATCGCACGATTGGGAAAAGCCGCTGGCATGGACGCATGCGAAAGTCGAGGGTAAGCACGAATATACCGAGCTTTTGTACCTGCCCTCGAAAGCGCCGTTCGACATGTTTGATCGCGACGCCAAACGCGGCGTGAAATTATATGTGAAACGCGTATTCATCATGGATGACGCGGAACACCTGCTGCCCCGCTATCTGCGTTTCGTGAAAGGGGTGGTCGATTCCAATAACCTGCCTCTTAATGTGTCACGTGAAATTCTGCAAGAGTCAAAAGACGTCGATGCAATCAAAAATGGCAGCGTTAAAAAAATCATTGGGTTGCTGGAAGATCTGGCCGAGAATAACAAAGAAAAATACGCAACGTTCTGGAACGCATTTGGCCGCGTCTTCAAGGAAGGACTGGGTGAGGATTTTGCCAACAAGGAAAAACTTGCCAAGCTGATGCGGTTCGCCTCCACGCACAATGCCGACGATGCACAAACCGTATCGTTTGCCGATTATGTGTCGCGCATGAAACAGGGACAGGATAAAATTTATTACGTGACGGCGGATAGCTTTGCGGCGGCCAAGAACAGCCCGCACCTGGAGGTATTCAAGAAGAAGGGCATTGAGGTTATTTTGTTCACTGAGAGTGTTGACGAGTGGTGGCTCGGCCAGTTTGAGGAATTCGATGGCAAGAAGCTCCAGTCAGTGGCCAAGGGGGATTTGGATCTGGGTGCCTTGGCAGACGAAGCAGAGAAAAAGGCGCAGGAGAAAGTGGCTGATGAATTCAAGCCGCTGATCGAGAAAATAAAGACGGCGCTGGGCGACAAGGTTAAGGAGGTTCGCGTTACCCATCGGCTTACCGATTCACCTGCCTGTCTGGTGGTGGATGAGAATGAGCTTTCGGGCAATCTTGAGCGCATGTTGAAAGCCGCCGGGCAAAAGGTCAACGCCTCACAGCCAATTCTGGAAATCAATCCTGAGCACGCGTTGATATCGAAGATGAAGCTGGCTGACGGCGAAACATTCACGGAATGGTCTCAGGTATTGCTCGACCAGGCGCTGCTGGCAGAAGGTGGTCAGCTCGAAGATCCGGCGACGTTTGTCAAGCGCGTCAACAAGTTGATCGTGGGCGCCACGCCATGAAACGAATCAACAAAAGTTTGTCACGCTGACCGTGGCAGAAACGGTATCCGCGGCTTTACAAGCGGTGTTTGAACAAGAACGTGCCACCGCGCGCAGCACACCGGCTCGCGATGCTGATGCTGTACGGCTGCAGGTGGTGCGGATGTATGCGCGCCTTGCACGCGAGCAGGATACCGTTATTGCCGCGGCGGAGTTGACGCTGGCCTGCCAGCGCGGGTGTAATTACTGCTGCCATCAGCGCGTTGAAATCCGGCCATATGAAGCGTTTGTATTAGCCAGTCATATTCAGACCCGCATGTCGGCCGCGACGCAGGCTGATATTAAAATTCGCCTAAACGCCAACAAGGTGCGCATAGTGCCGCTCGCGCCGCTGCAACACACCCGGGCGGGAATTGCCTGCGCGTTGCTGGAAAATGGTGCTTGCAGTGTTTATGAAGCGCGCCCTGCGGCTTGCCGCAAGTATTACTCGTTGTCCGTTGATACCTGTCGCAACGCGTTCGAGGCCCCGGCCGAACCGCTCAGCGGAGCGCTCGAAGATGATGGTTTGCGTCTTGCTGGCAATGCAGTGGCGTTGGGCTATGCGCGAGGTATTGAGGACGCCGGACGCGATACGCATCGTTATGAATTGCACGCAGCGCTAATTGAAGCCATGGAAAATCCGAAATCGGCGAGGCGATATCGCGATGGAAAAAAAGCGTTTGTTTCAGCTTGAAAATCCAGCAGGCACTTGCTTGAGCGCCCATTCGATGTGCTCGCGCACCATCGCAGACGGGTGATCCCTGCGCACGCGGAGCGCGGTAATTATCTCGGTAATGGCGTCACTATTGCGCCCCGTTGTCAGCGCATTCCCCAACGCAACTGAAATATTGCGCAACCAGCGCTCGTGTCCAATTCGACGAATCGGTGAACCCTCAAGTCGCTGATTAAAATCCTCCACACTCCATCGAAAAAGCGCCACCAAGGTCACATCATCAAGGCCGTTGCGTACGTTGAAATCAGCTTCGTTGCTCACGCTCGCGAACTTATTCCACGGACAGGCCAACTGGCAATCGTCACAGCCGTAAATGCGATTGCCGATCAGCGGTCGCAGTTCCAGTGGAATTGCGCCTTGGTGTTCGATGGTGAGATATGAGATGCAGCGTCTCGCATCCAGCTGGTAGGCAGCGATGATGGCTTGGGTGGGACAGATATCGATGCACTTTGTGCAGGTACCGCAGTGGGCGGTAATTACGTCGTCTACCGGCAGCGGCAAATCGGTGTAAAGCTCGCCCAGAAAAAACATAGAACCTGCTTCGCGGGTGAGCAACAAGGTGTGCTTGCCGCGCCAGCCAAGCCCCGCCTTGCGCGCAAGCGCGACCTCCATCACCGGTGCCGAGTCGGCGAATACCCGGTACTGAAAAGTGCCAATTTCGCTCTCAATACGGTGCGCCAGAGTTTGCAGTTTGCCGCGCAATACTTTGTGATAATCACGTCCAAGGGCGTAGCGCGAAATGAACGCCGCTTCCGGATCTTGGATCGTTTCCCAACTGTCGCGCGCCTCGGGCGGCTGGTAATTCAACCGCACCGAAATTACCCGCAATGTGCCTGGCACCAATTCACCCGGTCGGGTGCGCGCGGTGCCGTGACGAGCCATATAATCCATTTCACCTTGATAGCCCTTGCCAAGCCATTGCTGAAGATAATTTTCTTCAAGCGTGAGTTCGGTATCACTGATGCCAATTTCCTGAAAGCCGAGTGCACGGCCCCAAGTTTTTATTTCGGTGGTGAGATGCGTAAAGTCAACGATGGTAGGCGGCGTCATTTTTTGAGTTTAGCGTGATCCATCCCATTTTGAGTGCGAACGATAGCTTGTCTGTACCGCTGTTGGATGAGTCTGCGACGCTGGCTCTGGGCGCTGCGTTGGCGCGCGGACTGCAACAAAATGCCGCTGGGGCGCTTATTTATTTGACTGGCGATTTGGGTGCGGGCAAGACGACCTTGTGCCGTGGTCTGTTGCGGGGGATGGGCTTCGGTGGACGCGTAAAAAGCCCTACTTATACGTTAGTTGAACTTTACGTAGTTTCTAGGTTAAACTTGTATCACTTTGATTTTTATCGCTTCGGCGAACCTGAGGAATGGCAAGAAGCCGGATTTCGCGATCTCTTCAACGAGACGAATATTTGTCTGGTGGAATGGCCGGAGAAGGCCGGGGAATTGTTGCCTCCGCCGGACCTCACAATCTTATTGAAAGCCACCCTGACAGCAGGGCGACTGGCACAAATTGTAGCGATGACAGAGCGGGGGAAGCAGTTATTATCAGCCCTGCCGCATCCGCCGCTTCCGGACAACGCCACCACGTAACCGTTGAATGCGGCACCAGTCTTGGCCGCAGGACATTCCTATCGCTGCCACTGATGTTATCGCCGCTGCTGGCCAGCCATGCTGACGCAGCCAGCAAAGTTTCTTCCGCGCGGGTGTGGCCGGCCAACGAATATACCCGCGTCACGTTCGAGTCGCCCAGCGCACTCAAGGTACAACACTTTTTTGTCAAAGATCCGGAACGTTTGGTGATCGATATTGAAAATGTCGACATGGGACCGGCATTGCGCGAGCTCGCCGCAAAAATTGGCGCAAATGATCCGTATATTCAATCTGTACGCGTCGGTGT
>JAYVKG010000202.1:0-2907 GCA_043768625.1 Betaproteobacteria bacterium | reverse complement strand
CCCCCCGGCGCGTCAGGCATTCTGAACGCGTTGCGAGGTATTCAGTGGATCGTGCAGGCTCGACCGATCACGTCCAGCGTTTCGTTACATAGGAAATTTAAATTGTAGCGCTAGCACGGGTGCGGTTTTCGGCGCGAAAGCGCGGATTCATGTACGAGTCCCGACAAGCGGTGGACAGTTGAATGCTACTTCATGCGGGGTCAGGAAGCCGTTGTACTCGAGTGCGCGCTGCTTGGTCGCGGCCAGAAACACCCGTGGTGTCAAATCGCTCAGCAGG
Source organism: Betaproteobacteria bacterium (assembly GCA_043768625.1). Classification (GTDB taxonomy): domain Bacteria; phylum Pseudomonadota; class Gammaproteobacteria; order Burkholderiales; family Usitatibacteraceae; genus UKL13-2. The sequence continues at coordinate 2,630 of JAYVKG010000202.1, read as the reverse complement.
AATGCAGTCACCAATTCACCGCGTGAACGCGCCGTCGACTTTTTGTCACCGGGATCGCGAAATCGGTGACGGCGGCAAATCGGTCCCTACGCGTGGCGCCCATCCACGACCCACCCGCTTTCAGATCAAGCCCGGCAAGGATTTGCGGATGATCGCTCCACCATGCGGCGGGTGCGGCGGGACGATCATGCAATTCATCTCTATTGGCGCCGAAGATCAATCTGTAGTCAGGATGCGCGTTCCAGGCGAAGCCGATAAGGCACATAGGCGAGTCAATAGTTAAGTGCGTAGGGCCGCTTGTTTTCTCAACACAATTCATGCTGCCCGTTCGCTGTTCACAAAGCCAGCGCAGTTTTAAACATGATGACGTGAACAACGCCCACAGAAAACGAGGTCGGCCAGAAATTGCCTCAAAAAAAGCATTTCACTGTGCCTAGGTCTATGTCGCGATGGTTAGAATTAATTTTACGACAATATACATTGACTTTCGTTAATACGGGGGGGGTAAGCTTACCTCGGTCGATGGGCGCGGCGGAAATCGCTCCGATGATGGATCGGGTGATCCACCTACAAACAGGAGAAGAAAATGAAGGCATTTGTATCCATACTCAGATTTGCCGTAGACGCCGTAGTGCTCTTTGCTTCAATGTCTGCGTTTGCAGTCGAATGTATCCCGGAGCCGGGAAAACAGTGTGTGGATATAGTCACGGTAACTGCGACAACCCTGCCAGACTTCGATTTTGGTGGCGTCAGTGGTGTCGGTAGCGGCTTGGCGGTCGCGACGGCATCACCTACCACAGAAGCAATAATTGCGATCATAAGGACTGTTTGCATGAAATCGGGAGAAACCTGTGCAGCTTGGGGTCAACGGATGACGGGTCAATTGAATCCGACTGACCCTCCACCCTTGTGCACAACTCTATTTAGTTCTGCGGGGTACACTGCGATTTCAATTTGTCGGACTGAAGCGACAATGGAATCCGCAATCAATAGTTGTGCAAACATTCCGAGTTCTCCATAAAATATGAGCCGAATACGCTTCGCAATGAACTTTGCGCCGATTCGCTACGTATTGAGTGAGTGCGCATGAATTCGAAGCGAATTTCAAGTCATGCATCGATCAACCGGTGCACATAATATGGTTCTTGATAACTTGTTGCAGCTCAATTCACAGGTACGGTAAAAGTATGGCGCTCAAGTCTTATGGAAAAATGTTTGCCATCCTGTTGCTCCTGGCCGCGCTGGGCACGACGATATGGTGGGTATGGGGAGTCAGGCCAAACTTCGGCGACTCCCCGATTCCATGGATCGGACGGCAAGCGCCTCAAAAGAATGACACACCGAGTGGCAGTTCGGGGACAGTTGCAGTTCGGGTGCGAACGCTCGTTGATGATCGCCAACAGGCTACCGGTACTGCCCGAAATGAAAAGGAGTCAGGCTCGCATTATTACGGGTCGGGGTTATTCAACGAGAGCGCGCGATCTCTGTTGAGGTCGACTGAGATCGCCAAGATAGATTACGGACTATTGCGGCTTAGAACCCGATGCATCGCTTTTCCGAGTGGGGGTGACGCGACTACGGCCGTCAAGGAACGCGGGCTATGGCTGGCGCGGGTCAAGGGTTCTGACGCGCTGGTTGTGGGTAACGCTTCTCAAGAAGTCAGGGCGGCAGGTTTTGCGCAGTCATTCGATAGATGCAGTGCTTATTTTGAAGGAGCTGCGCTGTCGGACTACGAGCTCTCGTCGATTAGAGCGCTCCCCGCAGCATCGCAAGCGCTGGCTATCACGCGCAAATTAAACACCACGGAAGATTTTAACGAGGAGTCAGCGAAAGCAGCGCTATCATTGGCGGTATCCGGTCCAATGTTTGGCACATTAGAGTCGCTAATAGTTAGTAAAGTGGATTACGGCGGGCTGAGCAGCTCATACAGCCAAGAGCAAGTCAACTCGCTCCGCGCTTTCGTGGTTGAAATTGTGCTCTGCAGAATGGGAGACGATTGCGCTAGCGGCGGCATCGTCAACGCGCAACTCTGCTGGGAAAATGGAATATGCGGGGATAACACCGAAGAAGCCATCTGGGCAAACTTGCGTGATCGAGGGCTGGATACGACGGCCTTGAATCAGTTTGTTACTAGAGTGCATCAGGCACTCATCATCGGTGACACCTCGATATTTCGTAAACAAAAAACAACCAAGTAACGCCGCCTTAGAGATCGGTCCGCAAATCCCATAACTCCGGAAACAATCGCACCTCCAGCATTTCCCGCAAATACCCGACCCCCGCCGTTCCGCCGGTACCACGCTTGAATCCAATCACCCGCTGCACCGTCGTCACATGTCGATGCCGCCACTGTCGAACATAGTCTTCAAGGTCCACCAGTTTTTCAGCCAGCTCGTACAAATCCCAATGCTGCCTTGGATTTGCGTACACGGTGCGCCACGCGGCCATGGTGGATGCATTTTCGACGTAAGCTAATGAGAAATCGCGATCGGTTGCGGCAGCGTCCAGGGCAAATCTGCGCCTGCCCAGCAGCCGGTTTGCTTCATCGTAAAGCGACGGAGAGTTCAGCAGGTCGCAAAGCATCGCGTGAATTTCGCTGCGATGTTCAAACGGTTTTAACAGCGCCGCAT
>JAYVKG010000201.1:0-3140 GCA_043768625.1 Betaproteobacteria bacterium | reverse complement strand
AAATCTTTCTCTTTGGAATTCTTACCTTCCAATTTGATCTTGAGCCGAAGATCATTGAGTGAATCGGCGTTGCGCAATGCGTCTTCATACGAAATCATGTCACCTTCATAAAGATCGAACAATGCCTGGTCGAAGGTTTGCATGCCGATCTCCCTTGAGCGCTTCATCACTTCTTTAATCTCATGCACTTCACCTTTGAATATCAAATCCTGGATAAGCGGCGAGTTGAGTAGCACTTCGATGGCAGCAATGCGGCCTTTGCCTTCTTTCTTCGGGATCAGGCGTTGCGATACGAACGCTTTAAGATTCAATGACAAATCCATCAATAGTTGATGACGCCGCTCTTCCGGGAAAAAATTGATGATGCGGTCCAACGCCTGGTTGGTGGAATTCGCGTGCAAAGTCGACATGCAAAGGTGCCCGGTTTCGGCAAATGCAATTGCGTAATCCATTGTTTCGCGATCGCGAATTTCACCGATCAAAATCACATCTGGCGCCTGACGCAATGTATTCTTCAACGCGGCGAACCAGTTATCCGTATCGACGCCAATTTCGCGCTGCGTGATGACGCAATTTTTGTGCTCATGCACGTATTCAACCGGGTCTTCAATGGTGATGATGTGGCCGTAGCTATTCTCGTTGCGATAGCCGATCATTGCAGCGAGCGTGGTAGATTTGCCGGAGCCGGTACCACCGACCAGAATGACCAAACCCCGTTTGGTCATCACCACGTCTTTTAATACGGGTGGCAGGTTCAGGTCTTCCATCTTCGGAATCGTGGTCGTGATGGTGCGCAAAACCATGCCGATGCGCCCCTGCTGGACGAAAGCATTTACCCGGTAGCGGCCAATTCCCGCCGGCGCAATGGCGAAATTGCATTCCTTGGTCGATTCAAATTCTGCAGCCTGCCTGTCGGTCATGATCGAGCGTGCAAGTTCACCAGTATGGATAGGTGAGAGGCTTTGTTGCGAAACCGGCGTCATCTTGCCATCGATTTTCATTGCTGGCGGGAAACCAGCAGTAATGAATAAATCAGAGGCCTTCTTCGCGAGCATCGCTCGCAGAAGCTCGTGGATAAACTTCAACGCTTGTTCTCGTTCCATAGTTCACCTTATGTGAAAATTTCCACGATCGGATTGCCGATCAAGCCCGCAGTCATGAGCGCACTTTGCACGCGGGAAAACCAATGCGCAGAATATGCGCATTCAATTAAATGCGTCCTTGTTGGACGCTTTGTTGCGCGCCTCCGCAACGCTAATGACGTTGCGCTTGACCAGGTCTGATAAATTCTGATCCATCGTTTGCATGCCAATCGCCGAGCCGGTCTGAATCGCCGAATACATTTGCGCAACTTTGGCCTCGCGAATGAGGTTTCGGATTGCCGGTGTGCCGATCATTATTTCGTGCGCAGCAACGCGGCCTGAGCCGTCCTTGGTTTTGCACAGTGTTTGTGAAATTACCGCCCGCAGGGATTCAGACAACATGGCGCGAATCATTTCCTTTTCTGCTGCCGGGAACACATCGATAATGCGGTCGACCGTCTTCGCCGCAGAACTTGTATGCAACGTTCCAAATACAAGGTGACCTGTTTCTGCGGCCGTCATGGCCAGCCGTATTGTTTCCAGATCGCGCATCTCGCCCACCAGAATGATGTCAGGATCCTCGCGCAATGCGGACTTGAGCGCATTGGCGAACGATAAGGTGTGTGGTCCGACTTCGCGCTGATTGATCAGGCATTTTTTTGATTCGTGTACAAATTCGATTGGGTCTTCCACCGTCAAAATATGGCCAAACTCGTTTTCGTTGATATTGTTGACCATTGCCGCCAGGGTGGTGGATTTGCCCGAACCGGTCGGACCGGTGACCAAAACCATGCCGCGCGGCTGGTTTGCTATTTCAGCAAAAATCTTGGGTGCATTCAAATCCTCCAGAGACAAGATTTTGGAGGGAATGGTACGCATGACCGCGCCTGCGCCACGCTGGTGGTTGAAGGCATTGACACGGAAGCGCGCGAGATTTGGAATTTCGAAAGAAAAATCGCATTCCAGATTTTCTTCGTACTGCTTGCGCTGCCCGTCATTCATGATGTCGTAAATCATGCCGTGGACATCGTCGTGGGCCAGCGCCGGCACGTTAATACGGCGCACGTCACCATGAACACGAATCATCGGCGGCAAACCGGCAGAAAGGTGCAGATCGGAAGCTTTGTTTTTGACGCCAAAGGCGAGCAGTTCGGCAATTTCCATTTATACTTTTCCCTCTTTTTCAGCTTGATGGACGATCCACACTGTATTAGCGTTCGCGGCAGAAATTTCAGTAAACACTTTTACCAAACCCGGCCGCCAGCCTGCCCGGGTAACCGCAAGTTGACTTTCAAACGGCTGATTACCAACAGATTATGTCCCCAATCGAATCGAACTTGCAACACATCCGCACCCTGATCAATGCCGCAATTGCCGGACCTCATCATGAGACGCAAGGGCCAGTTGTACTGGTGGCGGTTTCCAAGACTAAATCGGTTGACGATGTGCGCAAAGCCTTTGTTGCGGGTCAGCGCGACTTCGGCGAAAACTATGTACAGGAAGCGATCGCTAAAATTGAGGCCTTGACCGATTTGCGCGCATCAGGAATCGTCTGGCATTTCATTGGCCCGCTCCAAAGTAACAAACTCAAATTAGTCGCGAATCATTTCGACTGGGTGCATGGCATTGATCGGCTTAAAATCGCCTCCGGACTCTCCCGTTACCGGTCCGGCCAGGCCTCTGGGCACCAGGCGCTGAACGCATGCATACAGGTTAATGTGAGCGGTGAGAGAAGCAAAAGTGGTGTCGCCCCTGAGGATGCAATGGCGCTGGCTGCGGAGGTGGCCTTGCTACCTCAGCTGAAGTTGCGTGGCCTGATGACCATCATTGAGCAAACTGCCGATCAAGCGACACAACGTGCGCAGTTTCGTAAGATGCGTACACTGTTTGAATTGATGCGCAGTCAGAGTTCGGACGTCGATACGTTGTCCATGGGCATGTCGCAGGATTTCACAGTTGCCATTAGCGAGGGTGCAACCATGGTGCGAATAGGCAGCGCGATATTTGGAACCAGAGAATGAAAATACTCTTTGTTGGTGGCGGGAACATGGCTCAGGC
>JAYVKG010000200.1:0-3296 GCA_043768625.1 Betaproteobacteria bacterium | reverse complement strand
TTCATCGATAAAACCATGATTGAGCTCGACGGCAGTGAAGGCAAATCGCGGCTGGGTGCAAATTCGATACTTGCGGTCTCGATGGCTTGCGCCAAAGCGGCTGCAGATGAATCCGGCCTTTCGCTGTATCGCTATCTCGGCGGCGCTGCGCCAATGCAAATGCCGGTGCCGATGATGAACATCATCAACGGTGGTGCGCACGCCGACAACGTTCTCGACATGCAGGAATTCATGATTATTCCTGCCGGCCTGCCGACGTTTCGCGAAGCACTGCGCGCCGGCGTGGAGATTTTCCATACGCTGAAGAAAATTCTCCATGCCGAAAAACACAACACCAATGTTGGCGACGAAGGTGGTTTTGCGCCCAATCTGGCCAATAACGAAGCCGCATTGCAATACATCATGAAAGCGATCGCCGAAGCTGGGTACACCGCAGGCGAAGATATTCTGATCGGCATCGATTGTGCCTCCAGCGAATTCCGGAAGGACGGCAAATACCGTTTCGAAGCAGAAAAACTTGCCTTCTCATCGCAGCAATTCACCGATTTGCTCAGCGGCTGGTGCGACAAGTATCCGATTATTTCGATTGAAGACGGCATGGCCGAAGACGACTGGGACGGCTGGGCCACGCTGACTGAAAAGCTGGGCAAGAAAATCCAGCTGGTCGGCGATGATTTATTCGTGACCAACACCAAAATTCTGCGCGAGGGCATCAGTAAAGGCATTGCCAACTCGATTCTCATCAAGGTAAACCAGATAGGCACGCTGTCCGAAACATTTGCCGCGATCGAGATGGCCAAGCGCGCCAATTACACCGCGGTCATTTCACATCGTTCTGGCGAAACCGAAGATACGACCATTGCCGATATTGCGGTTGGCATGAATGCGCTGCAGATCAAGACCGGGTCGGCATCGCGTTCGGACCGCATGGCGAAATACAATCAGCTGTTGCGCATTGAAGAAGAGTTGGGCGATGCTGCAAGTTATGCGGGCAAGTCGGCCTACTACAACTTGCAAAAACCGCGTTGACGTCAGCATGTCATTTCGCTTGTCGCGACACTTCAGTCTTGCTGCGCCGCTGAAAAGCACCAGCCGGATTTGCCTTGCAAGGCGTACCCGGAATGTGCGCGGGATATTTTGCCTGTGTTGAAATATCTGACCTGGGTACTGGTCGGCCTCATCGTCGCCATCCAGTATCCATTGTGGATGGGCAAAGGCAGCTGGCTGCGGGTGTGGGAATTTTCCAGTCAAGTCGATCAGCAAAAAGATAAAAACCGGCAGCTTGGCCTGCGCAATGCCGGCCTGGATGCAGAGGTGCGCGATTTAAAGCAGGGGATCGATGCGGTAGAAGAGCGCGCACGTGTCGAGCTTGGAATGATCAAGCCGGATGAAGTGTTTTATCAGGTCATTGAAAAATCGAGAGTCAAACCCTAGCACTGGCGCGGCTTGCGAACATAAAGTGGGCTGTAAGCCGCACCAGTCATGCCACGTTGTAATTCGTGCCATAACGATCCGCGTCGGCGCGGTACCCAAATTTTGCGCGTTTGTGCAGGCTACTGGCGCAATCCAACGGCGCGCTAATCATTGATCCTGAACATTTGGTCGCATTGAGCTATTGCAAAATTGCGCGCGAGGTTGGCGACCGACTGCATCAGCGCCGGATGGTTGCGGAATTTCTTCGTGCGAGGGCGGTGCGGTCTAACCGCGAATCCCCTCCCCGGTGGCGGACTCGATGCGAGAGGTTTCTTTCAGGAAACAACTTAACGCGCACGCCAGCGCGCAGATCGCCCAGAGAACAAAAAATCCCAGCGTATATACCGCCAGGCGGTCCGCCTTCACAGGCGAGCCGAGCACAACGAGCTCGGCCGGGTCAATCAATGTGAAGATGACGCCCACGCCGATGGCTGCCGCGACGAAAGCGGGCCACAGGACCCACATTAAATATTTAGCCATTTGTTGTTCCGATATCCATCCGCTCAGGACCTGCGACCAAGTTCCACTCGTTTCTTGCCTGCATGCCAATCCCCGGTAAGGCGCCAGCTGTGGCTTTCGTCGTCCAGGACAAGATTCCAACGCGGCGCGTCGATGGGTGGCATGACGGCGGTGAAACTGCCGTTGGCTGCGCGTAGGAGAAGAATTTCGCGATCAAAACCGGCACGCGTTGGGTGGTGCAAGGCAAGGCGCAATGCGTTGACTGAGGGTGCAGCGGCGCTGAAATTGACGGTGACGTGGCCTGCGCTCGTCATCTCAATCAGCGCGACGTAGCCAAGTTGATGGGCGCGGGCATCGCGCGACAGTGTGAGATTGATCGCATTGCCTTGCTTGTAGTAGTCATCGGCGACCAAGCCGTCGGAACTTTGGATTGCCAGTCCGAGCGTGACAAATCCCGCCACCACGACGATGGCAGGGCCCGCCATCAACAGCCACGGCCAGGGATGGCGATACCAGGGGTCGGAGGTGGTGTGATTGGCGACATTCATGTTCGCTCCTCAAGATTTAAAAAAGATCGATTTTTCTTGCAAGGAAAATTCTTCTGGATTGGCTTTGCCTTCCGCATCCAGCGGTACGATGTGAAACTCGATGCGGGTGGAACCTTGCTTCACTTTGTCGGCAGGCGCGCGCAGGTTAAGCGTGAACATTTGCGTCGATGCAGGTCCGATCAGCACCGGCAACAGGATGCCGCTGACTTTCAGCTCGTCGATGCCGGTCGCGGTAACACTAAGTGCACGCGGTGTTTCCTGGGTATTCATGATTTGCAGCCGGTAAACGTTTTCGATCAAGCCGCCCGCTACCTCGCGCGACAGCGTTGAACGATCCCGTATGACATCCACCTTGACAGGTGCGCGCAGGTAAAGACTGACGCCGGTCGCAATAATGATGGTCCAAAGCAAGGCGGAGTAGACCAATACCCGGGGACGGAACACCCGCCGGATCATTTGCTTCCATCCGAGGTGCTGGCTGACGCCGTTCAAGGACGCATAGCGGATCAGCCCGCGCTGATAATTCATCTTGTCCATCACCTGATCGCAGCCGTCGATGCAGGCGGTGCAGCCGATGCATTCGTATTGCAAGCCATTACGGATGTCGATGCCGGTCGGGCATACCTGTACGCAGATTTCACAATTCACGCACGCACCGAGGCCCAATGCCTTGACGTCGGCTTTTTTGGAACGCGCGCCGCGTGGCTCGCCACGTACTTCATCGTAGGCAACGACCAGCGTGTCGCGGTCAAACATCACGCTCTGGAAACGCGCATACGGACACATGTATTTGCATACTTGCTCGCGAAGCCAGCC
>JAYVKG010000199.1:0-5180 GCA_043768625.1 Betaproteobacteria bacterium | reverse complement strand
CCTGGCGCTCACCTGCGACGAAGAACATGGCGATTCCAAATTCAACGGTGTGGTCTATCTCTTAAAGCACCATCGCAACCTGATCGATGCCGAAATTGTGTTAAACGAAGGCGGCGGCGGATCGCTGGACACGGCCGGCAAGCCGTTGATGCACGGCATCCAGGCCGGTGAAAAGATTTTCCAAAGCTTCCAGCTGGAAGTGACCAGCAAGGGCGGCCACAGCGCCACGCCGGTGAAAGACAACGCCATCTATCAACTGGCCGACGGGCTCTCGCGCATCGGGAAATTCGAATTCCCGTTCCAGCTATCCGCCACCACCCGTACCTATTTCGAACGCCGCGCCGCGCTGGAGCCACCAGCTATCGCGGCCGACATGCGCGCCATTCTGAAGGAACAGCCAGACCGCGAAGCACTCGCCCGCCTTTATGCCGTCAACCCGTACAACAACGCCGCCGTGCGCACCACCTGTGCGGCCACCATGCTCGAAGCCGGCCACGCCGAGAACGCGCTACCGCAACGCGCCAAAGCCACCGTGAATTGCCGTATTTTGCCGGGCGAGCGCGTGGCGGACGTGCGAGCCACACTCGCCAGCGTGGTGGCCGACGAGCAGATCAAGATCACCACTACGGGCAAGACCACCGAAGCGCAGGTGCCGCCGCTCACGCCGGAATTGATGCGCGCGGTGGAAAGCATCAGCGCCGACATGTGGCCCGGCGTCCCTGTGATCCCCGTGATGTCTGCTGGCGGCACTGATGGGCGTTTCCTTAACAACGCCGGCATCTGGACTTACGGCATCAGCGGAATGTTTTATCCGCCGGATGGCAGTCACGCGCATGGGCTTAATGAGCGGCTGCTGGTGAAGTCGCTGTTTGAGGGGCATGAGTTTTTGTTTAGGTTGGCGAAGAGGTTGGCGAGTAGTGGAGCTTAGACGAACCAAGGTCCATCTGTTGGCAGCGAGAGCAACGCGACAGAAGCAATGCGAGCCTAGCCCATTTAATTCGCACAATGGTTTGAAGGTCATTGCGATTACGATGTTTTTTTTCGCCTACTTACAGCAGGTCTAATGTCATGAAAACTACATCCTTGTTTGTCGCGGTATCCGAGTCGCTCAAGAGAGGCGAGATGATTGATGAAATGCCAGACCTGCTGCTCTCGCAAGACCGAGGTAAGGCACGACGACAAACTGAGCATACGTACTGGGACTTTAAATCAGTTTTAGATATTTCCGATCCACGTAGCGAGGGCGAATTTGCAAAGGACGTTCTAGCATTTCACAACGCCAAGGGCGGGGTCCTAATAGTAGGCGTTTCGAACGATTTCAAAGCCCATGGCGTTTCGCGCGACTCGGTTTGCGATTCGAACATCGTCCGCCAAAAGCTACAGAAATATACTGGTGGCGAAGTCGGTATATTTACTGACCTCATTGACACGATGAATAACAAGGTGGTTTGGCTAATATTCATCCAGCCTCATAAAAGCGCACCCATCGAATGCAAGGGTAACGGCTTTCAAAACAAAGGTGACAAATGCGTGCCACAAAAGGGGGCCTATTACGTTCGCGTGCATGAAGAAAGCAAACTTTGCGTTGATCCCGTCGACTTCGCTAGGCTATTTGCGGGAATTAATCTGAGCTCAATTCAGGCGTATTCGATCGAGCGCAACGAGCCTTTCTTTCGCTTATTCTCGCCACATTGTGACGAGTTTTTTGGAAGGACAGCGATCATCGACGAAGTAAGGCGCGCACTTAATAGCCGTGCATACATTGTCGCGTTGGACGGTGTTGGCGGAGTTGGAAAGTCGGCAATTGCCATTGAAATCGTGCGGCGACTTTACGCCGCAAAAGAATATCAATTCATAATTAGTTTGTCGGCTAAACAAAAGGTATGGACAAGCCATGTTGATACTCGGCGCGCAGAATTCGCAGGCTTAACTACGTTCCTCATTGAATGTGCAAAGGTGCTAAATATATATCGTGGGCAAACTGGAGAAGATCTTGAGCAGGACGTAGTGATCGAAATGGCGGGTAATAGAGGCCTGCTATTAATCGACAACTTGGAAGATATTAAAGACAGCGCATTCTTTGAGTTCCTTTCGGAGCGCCTTCCCGAGCCAGTGAAAGCACTCGTCACCACGCGCGTTGACAAAGGACTAGGTGCAAAGGTGATTTCAGTTCCTCAAATGGCTCATGATGAAGCCATTCAGCTGCTTGATTACGAACTGGAAAAGCATTGCTGCTTTCCAAGAGTGGAAGAGCGGCCGCTACTGGAGTCGATACTAAGCACGACGGGGTTCCTTCCGCTTGCGATCAAGTGGGCGGCTAGCCTCGCAAGTCAAGGACGCACGGTACGAGAAATAGATCAAATGCTCCGAGGTTCAGGTACTCACAAAACTGAGTTTCTCAATTTTTGTTTTGAAACGATGTTTGATGAGCTATCTCCGATTGCGCAGCGCCTAGGTACTATTTATCCCTGTTTTGAGACTACTTGGAATCCTGATTTAGCAGCCCTTGCACTCGGCGTATCCGAAGATGAAATTGAGCGTGCTGTTACTGAGTTGAAGCAACGTGGGCTTCTATTAGCCTCGCAAAGCGGTTCAATGGAAACGCTAAAGGTCCTGCCGCTAACAATGGAATTCTTAAATAATAGGTGGCACAAAAATAAAAAGCTTGCCGAGGACGTAAAGGCGCGTTTGACCGAAGCAATTGGCACAAATCCGCATTCAGGAATGTGGTACGAGCTCCCGTTGGAACAGCGTCTGCCGCTTATCAGGGCACGCGCGATTGAGCTCCTTGCACTCGCACCTCCCAAAACGAACGAAGCTCGTCGACTGATTCTAGTTGGTCTTCAATGGGACCCAAAGAGTCAAACTCTAATGTTTCTTGAAGGTAAGGCGAGATATATGTCGGGTGATCGCCATGTGGGCATCGCTCACATGCGGCATACAATTTTGAGTGGCGAAGCAGCGGCATTAGAAGCGCAAGATCGAGCATATTTTGCAACTGCGGTTTTTGCCCACGGTCGTGAAGCCGAGGTTGAAACGGCATTTGCGCAGGTTCTTTACTTAATGCGTCAAAAGGAGCGGATAGACGACCAACTGTTAGAAGTCTTTTTCCAAACTGCGGCAACGAACGGAAAAATTGACCTACTCGCTCAGTCATTTGAACTCATTGACACGGAAGACAAGGCTTACAAACTTGTCTCAATTCTGGCGAAACAGCTAGCGGATACTGGACTCTCAATTCGGATCGGACCTGCGGCTGCAAAAATATTGCGGCAGGCAATCAAATCCAAGGTCGCAGCGCCAAGCGAGCGGGACGCATTTCGCGAACTTGCAAAAACGATTGAAGAAACCATATTGCGAGTTCAAAGAAATATTACATAGGGTAAAAAGGGGCCGCGAAAAAAATGGGGTCAGGTCTTGCAATATAGCATTTTCCCCACTATCCTTCATAAATGTCTCGTCCCCTCCGCGTAGAAATTGCGCGTATAAAATGGGGTCACGTATAAAATGGGGTCAGGTCTTGCAATATAGCATTTTCCCCGCTATCCTTCATAAATGTCTCGTCCCCTCCGCGTAGAAATTGCGGGTGGTCTTTACCATTTAACTTCGCGCGGGGACCGGCGCGAGCACATTTACCATGACGAGTAAACGCTATGTTGCAAGACCTGACCCCATTACTATGTGTGCAAAATTGGCCTATGCGCTAGGCAACAAAGCCGCAAGCGGGTGGCGTTTTTTTGCTGATGGCTGCCGGGGCTTGCTTAACCAGAAGGCTGAAGCCGACATTGGCAATGCGGCGAGAAGCGGCAAGGCTGGCGTGGTAACTGGGCAGGAGGTTTTGCTAATACGTCAACCGAAGAGAGAAAACTGTTTTTCTCCCTTCGGTGACAAAGCGAATCTTTTATCCGCTGAAGCTCAAGCCCTTGAATGGCAGCGCATGAATGTTTACGCGTTCATCATGCGGCTGTCGATGGTGCAAAAAACTATTCTGTGTCTGCTGAAACAAGCTTGGTTTTGCGGTTGTATTTGAGCGTGATCTTGTTCAAATCGCACAGGTCAAAGTCTTCCCATGTGACGTCAGAGCCGTCATCGTCAAACACCACCATCAAGTCTTGCACACAGCTGGCTTTGTCGGCGAATTTGAACACGCGCGATTTGTTATTTTCGAGCGTATTGCTACCAAGCCGGTCGCTGCCCCATTTAGTTTTATGCGCCGGCGACAAGTAGACCTCGCGGAGCGCATAGCCAGTCTTGTTGACCAACGTAAAGTCGGCGTCACTTGCACTGGCAACACCTGATGCCGCCAATCCTGAAACAAACAACACTGTCAATCCAATCTGACGTAATTTCATATCACACCCTTTATCTTTTATTTTTTCGGTTTTTTTGACCCTAGGTAGTCGATCTTTTACTGCCTGGCAATTCTTGCACAAAATACGTTGTCAATGTTGGTGGGCGCAGACGGCGGCACATTGCACAGCAGATTAGCGTCCCGCTTCTGCCTTTTTCGCTTCCAAAACTTCCCAGCACGCCAGTATCGATTCGAGTAAATATGGTGTCAGGTCTTGCGACACAGCATTTTCCACGCTACCCTCCATAAATGTCTCGTCCCCTTCGCCTAGAAATTGCCGGCGGTCTTTACCACGTAACTCCGCGCGCAAATAGTGCGGTCAGGTCTTGCAATATTGCAATGCCACATTGCAAGACCTGACCGCACTCTTCTTGATATGCGAAGACGCCCGCCAATCGGCGATCCGGCCCAAGAATCTTTAAAAATGGAAACGCGTTGACTCCCAACAGATTGCCAATTCCGCTAAGCTTACCGCCTGAAATTGTTCGCCAACAACCTTACGAAAGCATCGGCCATGTCTAACAAGGAATTATTCGCCACCTGTTGTTTGATCATCACCTCTTTTTTCAATCTATCGGCAGTGGCGCAGGTCACCCCGCCGACACTGCGACAGGCGGTGACAAATACTTATCATGGTGTGACGGTCAATGACGATTACCAGTGGTTGGAAGACGCCACAAAGACCGAGGTTATCTCCTGGGTTGCGGCGCAGAACAAGCTTACCCGGGCAGCGCTGGATGCGATCCCGGGGCGGGCCTTGTTGCATGAGCGTATCACCTCGCTGGTGATGTCGCGCTCGAAAAGTTACTACGGACTGAACCTGAAGGGT
>JAYVKG010000198.1:0-5000 GCA_043768625.1 Betaproteobacteria bacterium | reverse complement strand
GTCACACTTCTTTCGCCAGTTTGTTCGTCTATCCGGAAGTGGATGACTCAATCGATATCGAAATCAATCCCGCAGATTTGCGTATCGATACCTTCCGTGCTTCCGGTGCGGGTGGCCAGCACATCAACAAAACCGATTCCGCGATCCGGATCACGCACGCCCCTTCCGGCGTTGTGGTGCAATGCCAGAACGACCGCTCGCAGCATCGGAACCGCGCCGAAGCGATGCTGATGCTCAAGGCGAAACTATATGAGCTGGAAATTCGCAAGCGTCAGGCCGACCAGCAAAAACTGGAAGACTCCAAAACCGATATCGGCTGGGGCCATCAGATTCGCTCGTATGTACTGGACAATTCACGCATCAAGGACCTACGCACGAATGTGGAAGTAGGCAATACCAAATCGGTGCTCGATGGCGATCTGGATGTGTTCATCGAGGCAAGTTTGAAACAGGGCGTTTAGGTCAACTCAATCAAAGTGAAACGAAACATCATGTCCGAACCAAACCAGACACCCGTCTCCGACGAAAACTACGTAATGGCCGAGCGTCGCGCAAAGCTCCACGCGCTCCGCGAGGCTTGTCCCGGCGGCCTCGCCTTTCCGAACGATTTCCGTCCGCAACATGAGGCGGCGAATTTGCACGCGCTGCACGATACCAAAACCAAGCAACAGCTGGAAACCGCGCCACCTGCCAGCGTCATCGTCGCCGGCCGCATCATGCTGAAACGCCTGATGGGCAAAGCCAGTTTTGCCACCATCCAGGATGCGTCGGGCCGCATCCAGCTCTACGTCACGGTCGATGCGATTGGCGCGCAGGCGATGGATGCCTTCAAGCATTATGATCTCGGCGATATTGTCGGGGCGGAAGGTACGCTGTTCAAAACCAAAATGGGCGAGTTGTCGGTGCATGTAAATGCGCTGCGCCTGATCACCAAATCAATCCGTCCCTTGCCGGAAAAATTCCATGGCCTGACCGATACCGAGCAGCGTTATCGCATGCGTTATGTCGATTTGATCGTGAATCCGGAGGTGCGCAATACCTTCGTGATGCGCTCAAGGATTGTCCAGGCCATGCGCGAATTCATGGTGGGCCACGGCTACCTGGAAGTCGAGACGCCGATGATGCATCCGATCCCCGGCGGTGCGGCGGCCCGACCGTTCAAGACACATCACAACGCGCTAGATATGGAGCTTTATCTGCGCATTGCCCCGGAGCTGTATCTGAAGCGCCTGGTGGTGGGCGGCTTTGAGCGGGTATTCGAGATCAACCGTAATTTCCGCAATGAAGGTATTTCCGTGCGCCACAATCCGGAATTCACGATGATGGAGTTCTACATTGCGTGGCGTGATTACCTTTACCTGATGCAATTTACAGAAGACATGTTTCGCGACATTGCCACCAAGGTCCTTGGCAACGCGCTGGTGTCATATCAAGGCGTTGACATTGACTTTGGCAAGCCCTTTGAACGCTTGACAATGGTCGACGCCGTCAAGAAATATGCGCCGCATTTGGCGAACGAAGATTTTGACGATGCCGGTAATTTATTGCGCCTGATCCGCGCAAATGGCGAAAACGCCAAAGAGACCGAGACCATCGGCTCATTGCAATTAAAATTATTCGAAGCTGCGGCGGAATCGAAGTTGATCCAGCCCACGTTTATCGTGTCCTATCCCGCTGAAACATCGCCATTGTCGCGCCGCAATGACCTCAATCCCGCGGTATGTGACCGGTTCGAGCTGTTTATCGCCGGACGCGAAATCGCCAATGGTTTTTCCGAACTGAATGACCCTGAAGACCAGGCGGAACGCTTTCTGGAGCAGGTTCGCCAGAAGGAAGCCGGGGACGCCGAAGCGATGCACTACGACGCTGACTACGTGCGCGCGCTGGAATACGGCATGCCGCCCGCCGCCGGCGAAGGCATCGGCATAGACCGGCTGGTGATGCTGCTAACCAATAGCGCATCGATCCGGGACGTCATCCTGTTTCCACAAATGCGCATTGCGGATCTGTAAACGCATCGGTGACGTTCCGCGTTATGATTGGCACATGACTTTGTTTATTGGAAGGAAATACCCATGAAAATCGCTAAATCCATACTAATCGGTACTACTTTTGCAGTTTCGCTGGCGGCAAACAGTGCGTTTGCAAAATGCGACAACTGCGGTAGCGTCACCGACATAAAAACCATTCAGATCAGGGGCGAAGGCACCGGTCTGGGGGCAATTACCGGCGGCGTGTTGGGCGGCGTGCTGGGACATCAGATCGGTGGTGGTCGCGGCAAAGATGTGGCCACCGTGGCCGGGGTCGCGGGCGGTGCCTATGCGGGTAATCAGGTCGAAAAAAACGCAAAATCCAGAACCCAGCATCAGGTGATCGTGAAGCTTGAAACCGGTGCCTCACGCACATTCACTTTCAATTCTGGAACGGCCTATCGCGTCGGCGACAAAATCAAGATTGTTGATAACAGGTTGACCCGGCAATAAACGATTTGTCAGTAAAAAAGCCCGCGCAACGCGGGCTTTTTTTTGCTCCGCGCCGCGGCAATGCATCGCATTCAAGCGGCAGTCAGTCACGTTAAGCATAATTCTCCGCTTTCACGCTACTGCATCCAGTAAACGCCGCCAAAGAATCTGTCGGCCCTTAAACAATGGTGATGTCGACCATCAACTCGTTGGCCAGACTCTCAAGGCCGGCACGCAGCTCATCGCTATCCAGCGCTTGCGGGACCAACAAGCGCGCATTCATTTGAAACATTTGCTCGCCCGACCACGCGCCGCTTTCGACCGCGGTCTGGAGTTTTTCGATGCTGACACCGCGCATCGCAAGTTGCGTCGAAATACTGTGAATGATCCCCGGGCGATCATTGCCCACCAGATCGAGTTGCAAGTGGCGCGCCGTAGCCGCGCCCACGTTGTGCGCTTCGCCCGCCTTTGCCACCGTGATACGTATGCCCGGCGATTCAAGTGACAGCAGCGCCGCGATCAAGGCGTCGCACTGCGGCGTGGCGACCTGCAACTGGACGATGCCGGCAAACTGCCCGGCGAAATTAGCCATCAGGCTATCCGTCCAGTTAGCTACAAATTCAACGGCCTTGTCCGATATGGCTTTGACAATTCCTGGACGGTCCGGCCCAATAACAGCGATGACGAGCGAAGTCAGCATGGCGATGCGTCCTTGTATAGAAAACCCGACCATCTGCTTGGGCCAGACCCATTATCGCCTTTCTGGTGGGCCGGGCAGCGCACGCGGTCGATCGATTTTTTGAGCGTGAATGTCTAGCATTGGCGGGCGTTTCCAAACACTTCTTCGCCACAATCCGCCCCTGTGCTAGTGTCTGCTATCATCATGGCGCCTGACGCTAAGTAGTTACCCCACTGCAAGCGCCAGGTGATCAGACACCAGCAGCGACGACGGCCGCATCATTCGCCGCCTTAAAAAATCCACCGGGAGCCGCAGCCGCCGTGTACATCCTCTACTACGCTCCCGGTACTGCCAGTATGGTGGTCCATCTCGCGCTTCTTGAAATTGGCGCGCCGTATCGACTCGAACTGGTCGATTTCGATAATAATGCGCAGCAAAGCGAAACCTATTTGAAACTCAATCCACTCGGCGCGGTGCCGACACTAGTGATTGACGGCAGGCCGATGACCGAGTCGGCGGCCCTGTTGATGATTTTGGCCGAACGCCATCCTGAAGCGCATTTGTCGCCCCCAGCGGGCACTTTTGAACGCGAGCAGTGGATGCAATGGATCGTTTATCTCAGTAACTCCCTTTCATCCGCCTATCGACTCTGGTTTTATCCGCCTGATCTGGGCATGAAGCAACACACTCCAGCAATGCAGGCGGCGCTGCAGCAAAAAATTGAAGCGGTCTGGGATCGCCTGGAAACGCATCTTTCTGCCCATGGTCCATATCTGCTTGGGAGCCAATTTTCCGGTGCCGACTTGTTGTTAACGATGCTCATGCGCTGGTCGCGCAACATGCCACACCCGGTAACCGAATGGCCTCACCTGAAAAAATTAGCTGATCTGATACGCGCGCGCGCCAGCTGGAAAACACTCGTCGAGATTGAGCAACTCGGCGAATGGTAATTCGCGACGAACCGTGCCGCAACGTTCCGCAACGTTTCGTGCAAATAGTCTCGCTCGCGGTGTCCGTTAAATGGAAAAAGTAGATGTGGTCGTGGTCGGCGCGGGCGTGGTCGGCCTCGCCTGCGCACGTGCCCTTGCGCTGACTGGACGCGAGGTGTTGATGCTGGAATCCGCTCGAAGTTTCGGCACCGGCATCAGTTCGCGCAGCAGCGAAGTGATTCATGCGGGGCTGTATTATCCAGGCGGATCGCTGAAGGCACATCACTGCGTGGCTGGTAAACGCATGTTGTACGACTATTGCGCGACGCGAGGCATCGGGTTTCGACGGTGTGGCAAGCTGCTGGTTGCGACCGAAGAGTCGCAAATCGCCCAATTGCAAACGCTCTTCAGCAATGCCGTCGGCAACGGTGTCGAGGACTTGCAGATAATCGATGCAATAGCGGCGCGCACGATGGAACCTGCGCTGCGCTGCGCAGCGGCGTTGTTGAGTCCCAGCTCCGGCATTATCGACAGCCACGCATACATGCTGGCGCTGCTAGGCGACTTTGAGAATGCCGGTGGCATCGCGGTATTCAATACCAAGGTGACCGGCGGGCAAGTTAGTGAAGCCGGTGTCGCGATCAATATTGGCGAGGCTGACCCGGTGCAAGCGCGCCTGCTGGTAAATTGTGCGGGGCTTGGCGCGCAAACCGTCGCGCACGCGATCGACGGCTTTCCGGTGGCCCACATTTCCTGCCTGCGTTACGCACGCGGCAGCTACTTTTCCATTTCGGCAAAGTCACCTTTTAGCCACCTGATCTATCCAATCCCCGGGACTGCAGGGCTTGGCATTCACCTGACGATCGATATGGCCGGCCAGGCAAAGTTCGGCCCGGATGTGGAATGGATTGCGCAACCGTCCTATGCAGT
>JAYVKG010000197.1:0-12922 GCA_043768625.1 Betaproteobacteria bacterium | reverse complement strand
GCGGTCAATGAGCGCATCCGCATTGCCTGACAGCGATAGTTCCACGCCGTAATCGGCCTGGATGTCGCGTACGCCATTGTTGCTGGTGCCAATCCCGGAGGTAATCACACTGCGCATGTAATTGAGATAACCCGCAATTGAGGTCTCGTTAATAATCTGCGCTTCCGGCGCGACCAGTCCGGCGTTGCCGACTTTGCTGTTTGGCGGAATGTAACCTGGACGGAAAAAATTGAATACCGACGGCGAACTCATCGGGGTCTGGCCAAGCTGCGTCGCAGGGTCGCTGGTGCTGCCATTGAGAAAGCGGCCATCCTGGGAACGCGCATTGAACGAGCGCATCCACTGAACGAAACGCACCACCGGTTCGCGGAGTTTGCCGTTACTGCCGGCTGCCGGCGCGCGGGCCTCCTGGTCGAACAGCACGGCGCGGATTACCGCCTTCATGTCACCGCGCACACCGCTGCCGTTGTTGTTGAAAGCCGCCGCCACCCGCGACACATACGCGGGAGAAGGATTGCTTGAAACCAGCCGCTGGATCAATTGCTTGCCGAAAAACGGACCGACATTCGGATGATTGAACAAAGTATCAAGCGCGATGCGTATGTCATTGTTGGTCGCGGCCAGTGTTTGCGCCGGTATGGTCACGCCCAAAAATTGTTTTTGCGACGTGGAATGATATTGATCGTAGGCTTGCATCGGTTTGATCTCGCGGTCAGGCTCGGTGCTGGCGCTGCCGCCATTAAACCGGCTGGCAGTCGTGTCCGGACCCGCCCAGCTCAATCCGGTCATGACTTTAGCCATGCCAGTCACATCCGCGTTGGAGTAAGTTTCGATCGGTTTACCCACCGGACTCAATTTCTGCGTGCCGTCCTGGTTCAGCTCGTACAGGCCGATACTCATCAGCTGCATTACCTCGCGGGCGAAATTTTCATCAGGCACACTGCCGGTCGCCACATTTTCCTTTTGATTGTGCAGGTGGGTCAGATACAAGCCCATCATCGGCGAATACGCCACCGCTTCAAGCAGCGAGCGGTAATTGCCAAATGCATTGGCACCGAGGGTGTCGAGATATTGCGCCGGACCGCGTGGAAAGCCGAAAGCGATATTGCTGTTGAGTGACACCACAAACATTTCGGACAGCGCGAACGCCACCCGTTGCCGCAGGGCATCGTCACCGCTGGAGAAATTTTTCCAGATGCTCCAGAGGAACGACGTTTGCCCGCGCTGCAGATCCGGGGTAAGGGTGTTGAGATAAGCGGTCACGGCCGGCAAATGCAAGGTTTGCGGTTTGCCGAACTGCGTATTTATCCAGGTGTCATATCCGGAGGTGGTGAGCGCATCGATTTCGGCCATCTTTGGCCCAAACGTCGCCTGACCGAGGAAACGGGACGCATCCTGCGCACTGACCACGATTGCTTTCGACGCCACCGCGCAGACATTCACTGCCCCGCCCGCGACCGCAAAACGCTGCAGTGGCAGGGTGCGGTTGACGAGATTGAATTGCGCCAGCGAATAACTGAATACACCTTGCTCGCCGTTGCTGAAATTAAATTCAAAAGTACCCACCGGCTGATTGGCACCGGGCGCGATCGGGCTGCTGATTTGTGGGAACGGCGTGCCACTGGTGATCTGATAAATCGAACCAATGAAGCGCCTGGGGTTGTTGCTATCCTGCGCCCCCTGCAGCGTTAGCCATGCCGCTTTGCCTTGCGGGCTGTAGCTGTACCAGCCGCCAAACACCTGATTACCCTGGTGTGAAATCTGGATACCCCAGCCTGATGCGGCGGGCCCGCCCCACCAGTGGTCCGTATAGTTGGTCAGCGCTGCGCGAAAACCGCTGCCTGTCGGCTCCTGCAACGAACAAAACGGCACCTGATCAACGGCGGCAAAATTCTGCGGCTCCAGATCCGCTTTGGTTTGACTCACATTACCGATGACGTAACTGAGCGAAAGCCGGTTGGAACTCGTCACCACAATGGAGCCGGTGCCGGCTTTGGTGGCGGTGGCATTGGCACTACCGGTAATTTGCGACAGCGGCGTGCCGCTGTAGGTAAAAATGTCACCCGTACAGGTGCTACCGGCAAAAGTGCATTCGAGTGTATTAAAGGTAGTGGCGCCCTGCAGATCGTACGTAAACCAGACCGCGAAGGTACTCGCGCCTTGCTGCTGAATGCTCAGACCCCAACCTGCCTCGGTCGGCTTGTACCAGAAGCCGACGGCATTTTGCGCCGTTTGCGCCACCGCACCCGTGGTTGCGGCCGCGAGCAGCAAAAATGCGGTGCAGATGTTGGCCATGTGCTTAAGCTTTCGCGTCCAACTGGCGGCAAATAAATGGCTGGATGTTGTCATGATGTCCCTTGGTTGATCTGGCTCTCGTGCATACACTACGCGACGCTAGCAAATAAAGTTGACGATAATCTGTAACGAAGTGCGACAGGTTGCCCCAAGTTTAACCAATCCAGCCATATCAGTCGCCGTTTTGCTGGAATGAATACACCGATCCCAGCGACAGCAGTTGCGTGAGTTCATCGAGCGCGGCACGGCATTCAAACAACAGTGCCGGGTCGGCGAGGTCGGTTTCGCTGAGTTGATCGCGATAATGTTTAATCACCCACCCCGTCAGCCGAGCATACAATCCGTCGTTCATCAGCACGGCCGGGTTAACCGCCGCCAGCTCGCACTCATTGAGCTCCACGCGAAGACGCAGGCATGCCGGTCCTCCGCCGTTTCGCATGCTTTCGCGCAGGTCCATGACCAGCACTTCACGAATCGGCGTGTGTTGGGAAAGCAATTTTTGCAGATACGTCCAGACGCGCTCGTTGTCACGGCATTCTTCGGGCACCAGTAGCAGCATGTCGCCGTTGCCGCGCGTTAAAAGCTGGCTGTTGAACAAATAGGACTGCACCGCTTCCTCGACAGTCACGTCGTCATTGCCGACCTGTACCGCCACGAAGTTGCCCTGCAGTTTTTGTGCGATGTCGGTGAGCACCGCACGCTGATCCAGATACGCCTGCTCGTGGCAGAACAATACATTGCCGTTTCCCACCGCAATGACATCGTTGTGAAATACGCCCGCATCGATCACATCGGGATTCTGCTGCGCGAAAACGACGTTTTTTGCATCAAGCCCGTGCAGCCTTGCAATCGCCCGTGAAGCTTCAAGCGTCTGGCGCGCCGGATATTTTTTCGGCATGGCGGCCGTGGCATTGAATCCGCTCGCGCCGTATACAAACAACTCAACCCCGCGCTCGCCATATTGGCGGCAAAACCGCGTGTGATTTGCCGCACCTTCGTCCCCCAGCTGGGGACAGCCGGGTAGCGGGTCGTGATGGGCAAAAAATTGCGGATTTGCAAACGCGCCCTTAAGTATGCGTGCGGTGACGGGATGCTCGATCGAACGGTGAAATTTGTTATTGAGGTTGGCCGGGGTGAAATGGACGCGGTGGTCACTGGTGTCGGCGCTCGGGCTAACCGTCGCCGCATTCGCACTCCACATGCTCGACGCAGACAGCGTAGCCCACAGGATGGTTGGCGCCATTGCTGCGGCCGCGCTGATCACTGCGGTGTCGCTGCCGTGGAAGCCAAGCTTGCGCAGGGTCTCGATGCTTGGCCGTTCATGCGGTGCCAGCACACCCTGCTGGAACCCCATGTCGGCCAGCTTCTTCATCTTGGCAAGACCCTGCAGCGCCGCCAATTTCGGATTCGCAATCGTGCCCGAACTATTTTTTGACGCGACATTGCCAAACGAAAGGCCGCTGTAATTATGCGTCGGACCGACCAGGCCGTCGAAGTTCGCCTCAACTGTGCGGATGATGGTCACAAGAACAGTCCGGGGCTGATATTTTGCGGCAGTGCCAATGTTGCCGACTCGAGCGAAGCCTGCGGATAGGCGCAGTAGTCAGCTGCATAATAAGCACTGGCGCGGTGGTTGCCGCTGGCACCGATCCCGCCGAAGGGTGCCGCGCTAGACGCCCCGGTCAGCGGGCGATTCCAGTTGACGATGCCGGCGCGGATGTGGCGCTGGAAGGTCGCATATTGCGCCACGTCTTCCGACAGCAGGCCGGCGGCAAGACCATAGCGGGTATTGTTGGCGATGCTGAGCGCGTCATCAAAATGATGGTAGCGGGTGACCTGCAACAGTGGCCCGAAGAGTTCTTCGTCCGGCACCTCCTTGACACTGGTTACGTCGAGAATGCCAGGAGACAGCAAAGCAGTGCCGGCCGTGATTGTTCGCATCCTGAGCAGGGGATTCGCCCCGCGTTCAAGCAGCCCGTCCTGCGCCTGCAATAATTTTTCCGCCGCCGCCAGTGAAATTACCGCACCCATAAATGGCGGGTCAGGGTCGTCGAAATGACCAACTTTCAAGCGTGCACATACGTCGATCAGCCGCGCCAACAATCGATCTCCCTGCGCGTTGGCAGGCACCAGCAATCGCCGTGCGCAGGTACAGCGCTGGCCCGCCGAAATAAACGCCGACTGAACGATGTGATGTATCGCCGCATCCACGTTTTGAATGTCGCCAACCACCAGCGCATTGTTGCCGCCCATTTCCAGCGCAAGAATTTTTTGCGGCTGTGCGGCAAACTGTTGATGCAAATGCTGACCGGTTAGGGTACTGCCGGTGAAAAATACTGCATCAATGCCCGCATGCCCCGCCAGCGCGGTGCCGGTATCGCGGCCGCCTTGTAACAAATTGAGTACCCCGGACGGCAATCCCGCCTGTTGCCAGATTCTTACCGTGGCCGCGGCGGAAGCGGGGGTCAATTCACTCGGCTTGAAGATGACGCAGTTCCCGGCGAGCAGCGCGGGCACGATGTGGCCGTTCGGCAAATGGCCGGGGAAGTTGTAAGGACCAAATACCGCAACCACGCCATGCGGTCGATGGCGCAACACCGCCGTGTGGTCGGCGAACGTGGCACGGCGGGTGCCGGCGCGCTCGTCATGCGCGCGAACGGAAATATCGATCTTGCCGATCATGGTGCTGACTTCGGTAGCCGCTTCCCATAGCGGCTTGCCGGTTTCAAAGCCGATGGTGTAGGCAAGAGAGGTTTTATGTTCGCCCAGCAGGCGTGCAAATTCCTGCAGGGCGGCAATGCGTGTTTCAAGGCGCGACTCAGCCCATCCGGGAAAGGCACCGCGTGCCGCACGGACGGCGCTGTCAACGGTCGCAGCGGTTGCAGCATGACCCCGCCAAACCACCGCCTGCGTAACCGGATTGTGTGAATGGAACGGCGCTCCATCGCTTGCGATCCAGCGGCCGTCGACCCAGTGTTGATCGTTGGTCACGTTGTTCAGGGCCTAGTTGCCGGCGACGCGCAGTTGCCGGTCACCAACCGAAAGTGCAACCACACGTATTTCATCGCCCGCGTTGACACGCAGTGCGGCAGCGGTTGCGGCAGTCAGCGGGAAATCGCCCGCAACCGGTGCCGCCGAGACGAGGGTCGCTCGGTAATTTTGTAAGCTGGTGTTGGCGACCAGATATATTACCGCCGCGTCGACAGATGCAGCGTCGTTGAGCGCCGCGCGGTACGTGCGGCTATGTGCGATTGCACTTATGTCGAGCAGATCACACTCAACGGTCGGTCCGGCATCGAAAATATCCACATATCCTTCGTAACGGAAACCTTCGCCTTCGAGCATCCGTCGGGCCGGCATGGTGTGCGGATGCGTCTGGCCAATCGCGGCTTGTGCTTCGGGCGTGAGGAACGATGTGTACAAAGGATGTTTGGGCATCAATTCGGCGACGAATGATTTCTTGCCAATACCGGTCAGGTAGTCGGCCTGTGAAAACTCCATCGAGAAAAATCGCCTGCCAAGACTGTCCCAGAATGGCGAGTGGCCATTTTTGTCGGACACGCCACGCAGTTCAGCAATGACCTTTTTCGAAAAACGCTCGCGGTGCTGGGCAAGAAACAGCAGGCGCGATTTCGACAACAGACTGCCATTGCGGTCATGACGATAATCGGCACCAAGAAACAGCGAGCACAGTTCACTCTGGCCGGTGTGGTCATTGCTCAGGAACAGCGTTTGCGTCTGCGTAAACACCCCCAATTCCTGCGAGGCATGTACCGCCAACCCCACCCGGTACGAATACCATGCCTCGCGCAGTCCCACTGCGGATGCCAGTCCGCAGGTGCCGACGACCAGCCCGCTGCGGGTGTCTTCAAGTACGAACAGGAATAATTCATCCGCCCGTTGCGCCGTGCCGGCAAATGACGCATCGGAGGCGGCGATGCGCAGCGACAGCGCGGTTTCGTTGGAAGGCAGCGTTGTCAGGCCGACGCCGGTCGACTTGATGAGCTGCAGCAGCGCCGGCAGATCGGCACCGGTGATGGGCCGGATGACCATCATCTGGTTCGCTCGCGACACGTCATTGACCGACCACCTCGCCAATCACCGTGTCGAACCGCTGCAAGCCCGCTTCAACGTCGGCCGCCGTGATCAGCAGCGAAGGCGCCAGTCGAATCACATTGGTGCCCGCAACTAAAATCATCAGGCCATGTTTTTCGGCCATCTTCACAAATTCTTTCGCGCGGCCATGCCATTGGGGAATCAGTTCGCAACCAAACCACAGGCCGCTGCCGCGAATAGCCGTGAACAGGCTGTATTTCGCATTGAGCACATGCAGGCCGGTAAATATTTGTGCGGTACGCGCCGAGATATTGGCACGGGTCTCTGGCGCGGTAATGATCTGCAGCACCGCTTCTGCCACCGCGCAGCCGAGTGGATTGCCGCCGTAGGTGCTGCCATGTGCGCCGACATTAAAACTGCGGGCGATTTTTTCGGTGGTGAGCATTGCGCCGATCGGAAAGCCTCCGCCAATACCCTTGGCGGAGGTGAGGATGTCAGGCGTAACACCGCATTCCATATAGGCGTAAAGCGGGCCGGTGCGTCCCGCGCCGGATTGTACTTCGTCAAATATGAGAAGGGCATGGTGCGCATCGCACAGCGCGCGCAGTCCCTGCAGAAATTCACGGCTGGCCGGCAGTACGCCACTTTCACCTTGTACCGGTTCGACGATGACGGCGCAGGTGTTGCCGGAAATATGTTTGCGCACCGCGTCAAGGTCATTGAACGGCAGATGCGTGATGCCCTGCGGCAGCGGTGCGAAGCCCTGGGTATATTTGGGCTGACCGCCAACCGTCACGGTAAACAGCGTGCGACCATGAAATGAGTCGGTGAAGGAAATGATGTCGTTTTTGTCGCTCTCCAGCCTGCCTTCGTGTGCGGCGTTTTTTGGATCGTGGTCACAGGCATACTTGCGTGCCAATTTCAACGCCGCTTCATTCGCTTCCGCGCCTGAATTGGCAAAAAAAACCCGTTCGGCGAAAGTGAGTTCGCACAAATGTTTCGCCAGCCGCATGGCCGGCTCGTTGGTCAGCACATTCGCGACATGCCATAGTTTTGCGGCTTGTTCGGTCAGTGCACCAATCATTGCCGGATGTGCATGGCCCAGCGAGCTGACCGCAATGCCGCCCGCCAGGTCGATATATTCTTTGCCAGCCTGATCCCAGACACGCGCGCCAAGGCCTCGCACCGGCACAAATGCACCGGGAGCGTAATTGGGCACCATCACTTCATCGAAAGTTGCGCGGGTAACGGTCGGATAGGCGTCGGGCACTGACATGTTGTTCTCCATTTTCCCGCAACTTATGATCGCGGCTAGACCGTATTTTATGCGTTGTGGACAGCTGCGCCCGGCGTGGCGTGCTGCCTGATTCAATCGCCATCCACAATCTGCCCGCCAATGGCAGGCCATTTACACAAGGCTTGTTTACGCTACAGGCAGTCACGGCTGCGCGGTTTTCGGCGCAGTCCAAAGGTGATCCAGGTAGTTCGGCTTGCGTGCGGTAACGATCATGCGCTCAGCAGCTTGCCGGTGCGGAACGCAATTGCGCCGGCGACTTTCGCCAGCCGCATACCGGCGCTGGCAAAACAACGGTTCTCCATCGCGTACAGTACGCCGTCGGTATGGCTGAGCAGAGGAGTGGAGCTGCCGCTGAGCGGGTCGATGACTTCGGCAATCGCGTCACCCGCGTAAACCCACTGACCGGGTTTTTTCAGGAATACCACCACGCCACTGGCCGGCGATTCGATGGCTTCCGATCCGGCGAGCGGGGTGGCGGGATAGTTGAGCTCGGGCAGCGGCGGCGGCACGCCGTCGATGACGCCGCGATGGGTGAGGAAGGCAATGATGTTTTCTGCGTCCGCTTTTGCCAGCGTGTGGCTCACGTCGGTCTGGCCGCGCAGTTCTACTGTCACCGACAGGCATGCCATCGGGATGGGGAAACGTTCGCCGAAATGATCGGCCAGTTGCCACCAGGTTTGTGAGCAGGCTTCGTCGAACGGATTATCGCCGCTGTCCGTGGCCAGCAGGGTCGCATACGCACCCATGTAGCGCGCCAGTGGCTCGCATTGCGACCACAGCGGGGTGCCAGTGTAAAGATGAAGCACGGCATTGGCATCGCAGTGCAAGTCCAGCACCACATCTGCGTCGCAGGCCAGCCGCATCAGTACGCAGCGCATGCTGTCGAGTTCGGTGGTTGGCACCATCGCGTCGAGTTGCAGCAGCATGGCTTCGCGCACCACCCGCGCGTTATGCGTGGCATTTGCGGTCAGCAATGCGTCGATGCGGTCGACGATCGCCGGATACATGGCGGGATAATGCCGGTTGAAATTCTCGCCGGTCGCCAGCTCGAAGCGACCGATTTGGCTGTGCGACAACGTCTGCGAAAGGCCAATGGGATTTGCCACCGGGACGACGACGATTTCGCCGCGAATTTTGCCTGCCGCTTCCAGCGCGGCACATCGCTGTCGCAGGTGATGGGCGACCAGCATGGCAGGCAATTCATCGGCGTGCAGCGAAGCCTGCAGGTAGATTTTTTGCCCGGATTGCGCGGCGCCGTAATGGTAGCTGACAATTTCCCGTGCAGTACCAAGGTAGCTGGAACGCAGCGGATGTTTTTTTATTTGCATGGACGTGCGGTAATCAGCGTGCGGCTTTCGGCCGCACCACGTTTTTTTCAATGCGGTGCGGCGACGCCAGCATGGACGATTGCCACAGACCACCCGCTGGCGCCGTGAATGGTGGCGACGATTCAAGAAACCGCATCGATGACTTGCCCGCCAGCGCCGCCGGCGTTGCCGGGCCGGTAGTTTGTAACGGATTCATTTGCCGCCATAAATATCAAAGCTGAAATATTTGTCATTGATTTTTTTATAGACGCCATTGCCCCGAATGGTCTTGATCGCCTCGTTGAATTCATTGCGCAGTGCGGTATCGGCTTTACGCACGCCGATTCCCACGCCATAACCGAAATATTTTGGCTCGATGTAAACGGGTCCGAAAAATGAAAATTCCTTCGCCGCCGGAGATGTCAAAAAGCCTTGCGAAGCGGCGACCTGGTCGACCAGCACCGCGTCGACGCGGCCGGACGTAAGGTCCAGAAACACATCGTCTTGTTTGGTGTTGCGGACGATTTCCGATTCCTTGAAGGTATCTGTGGCGAAGCGGTCATAAATGGTGGTGCGCTGCACGCCGATGCGTTTGCCTTTCATGCCTGCCGCAGTCGCCGACAGCGCCGCATTTTTCGCGGCTACAAAGCGCGCCGGTGTGTGGTAATACTTATCAGAAAAATCAACCAGTTTTCTACGTTCATCGGTTATCGACATCGAGGCGATAATGGCGTCAATTTTCTTCGCCTGCAATGACGGGATCATGCCGTCAAATTCCTGCTGAACCAGGGTGCACTGCGCTTTAATTTGCGCGCAAAGCGCATTGGCGATATCGATGTCGAAGCCTTTAATTTTCCCGTCGCTACCAAGTTCGCTGAACGGCGGATAGGCGCCTTCAACGCCGATTTTTATTTTTTTACCGTCCTGCGCTGACACCCCGGCAGCGAAGGTCAACAGGATAAGCGCGGTGAAGTTGAGCAATTTTTTCATGAAGGCACTTTCTGGCTGAGCAAAGGCGTGCTCGAAGAGCACTAGTTTGCCTGATAACCGGCGGTTAGACGGTCAAGCGCATCGGCGTATTTCCAAAAAAAGCAGCAAACTCAAGCGCTGGTGCGGCCTGCAGACGAAAAAGTGCTGAACGACCGCGCTGGTGCTGGTGCATTGTTGGCAGCACGGTGCTGTACGGCGAAGCGCAGCGGTCGGCAGCGGTGGCGAGGTGGGCAGCAAAATAATGCAAACGGCGCACTTAAACCGGTCCGTGTAACCGGCGCGGGCGGATCGCCGCCACCGGTGAGGCGTGTCAATTTGTCTGCAGCCGGTCTCGTGCATACTGTTGTGAGTCAATAACAGGCCTTTGCGGCGGCGGGAGCGAGTATGCGTGGTGCAGGAATAAAACGCGGCATGTTGGTACTGGCAGTATCGGGCCTTGGAATGTTGGCGACGACGCTGCAGGCGGCAACTGTCGACAAGGTCGTTGCCATCCGTGCGGGCCAGATGATCGACGTAGTGGCCGGCCGGACGCTGGCCAACCAGGTAATTATTATTGAGGGCGAACGCATCAAGACCGTGGGCGCCGCCGCCAGTACACCGGTGCCGGCCGGCGCAGAAGTGATCGATCTCACCCGTGCCACGGTGTTGCCGGGACTGATCGATGTGCATACCCACCTTACCGGCGACCCGTCCCAGCAGGGCTACAAAGCCCTCGCCATTACCGACGTCCGTGCAGCATTGTTCGGTGTGCGCGCCGCCAGGCTGACGCTTGCCGCCGGCTTTACCAGCGTACGCAACGTCGGCGCTGAAGGCTTTGGCGATGTGGCGCTGCGCGATGCCATCAACGACGGTGATTTCATCGGACCGCGCATGCTGGTCTCGGCTTACGCGCTGGGTATCAAAGGCGGCCATTGCGACAATAATTTGCTGCCGCACGATTTTGAATACACCGGTCGCGGGGTTGCTGACGGACCGTGGGCGGCACGCACCAAAGTGCGGGAGATGGTGAAATACGGCGCAGACCTGATCAAGATTTGCGCTTCGGGTGGCGTGCTGTCGAAGGGCAATGAGCCGGGTGCCCAGCAGTACACGCTTGAAGAGATGAAGGCAATTGTGGAGGAAGCGCACAAGCTTGGTCGCAAAGTGGCCGCGCACGCGCACGGCACCAGCAGCATCCGCGATGCCATCCTCGCCGGCGTCGATTCGGTGGAGCACGCCAGCCTGATCGATGATGAGGGCATCAGGCTTGCCCGTGAAAAAGGCACCTGGCTGGCGATGGATATATACAACGATGACTACATCCTGTCGGAAGGCGAAAAGGCCGGTTTCCTGCCCGAATCGCTCGACAAGGAACGCAAGCTCGGCCAGCTCCAGCGCGATAATTTCAGGAAGGCGTTTCAGGGCGGCGCGCGGATGGCGTTTGGGACCGATGCCGGTGTATATCCCCACGGCGACAACGCCAAGCAATTTTTTTACATGGTCAAATATGGCATGAGCAACATGCAGGCTATCCAGTCTGCAACCATCAACGCGGCCGATCTGATGGGGTGGAAAGACCGCATCGGCTCGCTGTCACCCGGCAAATTTGCCGACATCATTGCAGTCGATGAGGATCCGGCGCAGGACGCAACGCGACTGACCAAGATTAAATTTGTGATGAAGGGCGGCGTGGTGGTGAGGCCGGTCGAGCCATAATTTTCCACCCGCAATCAGTGCTGGTATTTGTTTTTGTTGTGTCCCTGAATTCGCCATGAACGCCAGCCTCGCATTTGCCTGCATCGCCGTCGCGGTGCTGATCACGTCATTCATTTCCGGCATCCTCGGCATGGCCGGCGGCATGATCCTGATGGGTGTGTTGTTGGCGCTGTTGCCCCTGTCGTCGGCGATGATGCTGCATGGCATCACGCAGATGGCGTCCAACGGCTGGCGGGCATGGCTGTGGCGATCCAACGTTGACTGGCGGGTATTCCGTGGCTACGCGCTGGGCGCAATGCTGGCACTGGCCGCCTTTGTCGCGGTGCAAATAGTGGTCAGTAAGCCCGTTGCCTACATCCTGCTGGGATCTACGCCGTTTGTGAGCTTGGTATTGCCGCGGCGTCTGGCGCTGAACGTCGATCATCGCGGTCAGCCGCTGTTTTGCGGAGTAGTGTGTACCGCGTTACAGTTGCTGGCCGGCGTATCCGGGCCACTGCTCGATGTATTTTTCGTGCGATCTGCGCTCAATCGCCGCGGGGTGGTTGCAACCAAGGCCATGTCGCAAACGCTGGGGCACTTCATCAAGATCATTTACTTCGGTGGCATCGGCACCATCGGCGCCATCAGTAGCAGCGCCACCGGCGGTTTATCGTTGCCGCTGGTGGCGACCTGTGTGGTGCTGGCATTCAGCGGAACTTCGCTATCCAAGCGCATGCTCGAAAAAATGTCCGATGCCAGCTTTCGCCTTTGGACGCAGTGGACCGTGCTGACGATGGGCTTGATTTATCTGGCCAGCGGGCTGTGGATGCTGACCGGCCCTGGCCGCCCGTAGAATCTAGATTGCGCCGGTGTTCTTGAGCAGCCTCGACACGGCCTGGGCGATTTGCGCATAACCCCTGGCGTTCGGATGGATCAGATCGGATTTCAATTCGTTGTCGCGCAGTACGCTTTTAAGCACCCCATCATCGATCGGGATCGCAAATTGTTTCGCCAGCTGGGCGTAGAAATCGGGCGGCGACATCAATAACCCCGGCTTAGGTGTGGCCAGTAACACCACGTCGACGCCAGCATTGCGGGCAAGGCGGACCATGGCGCCGATGTTGGCCGCCGCCGCTTTCTCATCGAGCTTGCGCAAAAAATCGTTGCCGCCGTGGCAGAGGATCAACAGCTTTGGGTGTACTTCTGCGAGCAGTAAAGGCAGGCGAAGGATTGCGTCGGCGGAAATTTCGCCGGGAACCCCGCCGTTCACCACTTGGCGGTTGATCAGCAATTGCAGTTGCGC
>JAYVKG010000196.1:0-13427 GCA_043768625.1 Betaproteobacteria bacterium | reverse complement strand
GCGCGTCAGCAATAGAGACTTTAGGTGCGACGACTGTGTTGTGCACCGACAAAACAGGCACGCTTACCGAAAATCGAATGACGGTCGTCGCCATCGTCGGCGGGAAAGCTCAATGGGAGCAGGGTGGCAACACGCCCATATCCGGTAAGGCACTTGAAATTTTGCAAGTTGCATTGCTGGCCTGTCCGCGCCAACCGACCGACCAAATGGATATCGCGGTACATGCGCTCGCGACAGTGCATTTGGCTTCCAGCACTGATGAATTCGCGCATCGCACGCTCAAGCGCGCCTATGGTCTCAGCACCGATTTGCTGGCAGTCGCCAATATCATGTCCGCCGAAGGTGATCGCAACAGCACGGCTTATGCCAAGGGCGCGCTTGAAGCGATCACGGCGCTATGTCACCTGTCCGCCGAGCACTTATCTGAAATTCGCGAACAGGCGGACTCACTTGCGCGCGATGGAGTTCGTGTGCTGGGTGTGGCAAAGGCAGTCATCATCAATGCCGCGCCGGAACAAGAACTGCCAGACTCGCTTCACAGCCTGGAATTCGAGTTTATGGGACTGATTGGTTTTGCCGATCCATTGCGGGTAACCGTGCCTGCTGCGGTTGCCGAATGCCGTGCTGCAGGCATCCGCGTAGTGATGATAACGGGAGACTATCCAGTGACGGCGTGCGCCATCGGGCGACAAGCCGGGCTCGACTCGAACGATGTTCTGAACGGAGATGCGTTCGACGCGATGTCTGATGACCAGCTCGCCACGTTTGTAAAAACGACCTCGATATTTGCACGCATTCGGCCCCATCAAAAACTTCGGATTGTGCAGAGTTTGAAGGCGAACGGCGAGATTGTCGCCATGACCGGCGATGGCGTAAATGATGCGCCTGCAATCAAGGCAGCCCACATTGGCATTGCGATGGGCGGGCGCGGCACCGATGTCGCGCGCGAAGCTGCTGCAATCGTGCTGCTTGACGATGATTTTGGGTCAATCGTGAAAACCATTCGCCTGGGACGGCGCATCTACGACAATTTGCGCAAGGCCATCGAGTACATTGTCGCTGTTCATATTCCAATAGCCGGGCTCGCACTACTGCCCCTTTTGTTGGGGCTGCCCCTGATACTCACGCCGATCCATATTGCATTTCTCGAAATGATAATTGACCCGGCGTGTTCGGTGGTGTTTGAAGCAGAGCAGGAAGAAGAGGACGTGATGCAACGTCCACCACGCGATTCTTCAAGCCCTTTGCTTTTGCCCAAGCGTATTTGGTGGGCAGCGCTTCAAGGTCTGCTTGTGCTCGCAATCCTGTCGGGCGTTTTCATGGTTGCGGCGCGTACGGGGGTGGTTGAACCGGACTTGCGTGCGCTCGTATTCACCTCCCTGGTGCTCATGAACATGGGCCTTATTTTAGTCAACCGCTCGTTCAACTCCTCTCTCCTTCGCGCGTTTCTGCGGCCCAATCGGTCGCTCTGGATTCTGTTGGGCGGCGTGGCTGCAGTGCTCGTCACCGCCTTGTTATTCGGGCCGGCGCAATCACTGTTTCACTTTGGCAAACTGGGCTGGAACGCCATTGGTGTAGCCGTCGTTGCCAGCTTGTTCAGCTTGGTCATACTTGAAGCAATCAAGTCACAATGGTTTCGTGTGGCATCACCAAAGGGCAAATTGTCAATGCATCAAGAGCTTGAACGATGAGTCCGGCAAAACCAATGGTGCTTAAGTACTTCTCAACCTCCGCTGGACTGAGCGCTTTCAGTTGCCGATAATTCTGCTCAAGCTTCAAGGTTTATCGCAAGAAAAACATCGCCGCGCATTTTTTCAAGTTGTACGTTGAAACAGGATCACAGGCATGATGTTGTTGTCATCAACCAGCTAATACTTACTGAAGGAATACTCATGTTCAAGCACATTTTGATTTGCACTGACGGTTCACCACTTGCCGGCAAGGCTGCCAAGGGCGGTATTGCGCTCGCAAAAGCACTGCATGCAAAGGTCACCGCCTTTTACGCGATCGAGGACCTTTTGCCGATTTATTCTGAAGGATATGCATTCGACCAACAGACCATTGACCGCTTCGAAGCAGGTATCCACGCAGTCGGCACGAAGCGCGTCGAGGCGATCGGCAAATTGGCCAAGGCGGCCGGCGTACCGTTCGCGTCCCAGGTAACAAAAGCTTACTCACCCCAAGATGGCATTATTGCCGCCGCAAAAAAACAGAAATGCGACGCAATCGTTATGGGCTCACACGGACGCAGCGGTCTCTCCAAGTTGTTTACAGGAAGCATCACGCAAAAAGTGCTGGCGCATTCGAAGATACCGGTGGTGGTATTTCGCTAGTCCCATTTATATCGGTCCGCAAAGTGCAGGAAGCAAATAAAAGATACTCAGGCAATAACTTGGCGTGTGTTTCATGCCACGTCGACGCAGGTGGACGCAAATTTGGTAACCCGTGGGTCGGAACATTTACCTGTGGAAGCGTGGTTTTGCCGCCTAACGCAGGTGCGCTCATTTCGCCAACTCGATTTCGGTCACGGCGATGCCACCGGCGACTTTTTCGGCTTTAAATCTAACTTTGTCGCCTACCTTTACCTTATCGAGCAGCGCCGCATCCTTAACCTGAAACACCATGGTCATGGCCGGCATGTCGAGATTTTTGAGCTCACCGTGCTTTAACGTGATCTTGTTCGTGTCCTTATTGATTTTGCGAACTTCGCCCTCGCTCATGCCTGCCGCATCGCCCGCAGGCTTACTGGCGGCGGTCGCGCTTGTTTGTGGTTTGGCTGGATCACCAACCGCCCATGTGGTTGAAGAGATCAGGGGGAAAACAATCAGGACGGACGCAGCAACAAATAATTTAAATGATTTCATTACAATCTCCTGGGATTAATAGAGCGCTACCTGTTTCATGTGCTTCTTTAGGGACGGCGAATCGACAATGACCGCAACTCCTGAACGATTGGAGCTGCCCTGTAGAGGACAGGCGCGACGACAATCGAAACAGTTATACAGACTGCGGGGAATTCGAATACGGCAAGGTGGCTGCCTTTGCCTGTTGCAGAATAATTGCGCAGCCTAGTTGGCGGCCACCGTGATTTTGCCAACCATTCCGGCTTGATAATGCCCAGCGATCAAACAAGCGAAATCAAAGTCGCCCGCTCGATTGAACGTCCAAATTATCGCGCCACTTTTGCCGCCAGGCACGTGCGCCATGTACGGCTCTTCGTGCTCCATATTCGGGAATTTGAGCATCAGCGCTGCATGTTGGTCCAAAATTGTCTTGGAGCCAATAACCATTTCATGCAGCATCTTGCCTTCGTTTTTGAGAACAATTTTCACTGTCTCGCCTTGTTTGACGGCTATTTTGTCAGGTGTGAAACGCATGCTGTCGGACATCGTTAGATGGATCGTTCGTTTAACTTGTTTCGCGTCGCCTGCGATACCCCATTCTTTTTGTTCCTTTTTAACGGATTCATTCGTTTTCACGTGGTCTTTGCCTTCGTGAGCGTTAGCCAGGGTTGGCAGTGACAGCAATAGTGAGGTCGTTAACGTCATCAATGTCTTCATTTCGGTTCCTTTAAAAGTTCTGTAGGCGTTGACACAACCGCCCTGCAACGCAGGCGGCGGCTTTGCTGCAGGATTCGATAAAGCCGACCCTCAACTGGCGACAGACCGCCCCGATTGCTATCGGTATATATGCGCTAATCCGGCGGTTTCAATGGTCATGTCCGCCCTTTCCCATCGGCTTGCGAATCTGAACTTCCACATCCTTCATCGGCATGTTCCTGACCGGCATTGATGCTCTACCTTCGGACTTGAACCGCGCCGGCTCGGCCAGTGGACCCGTATATTCAAACGCGACTTCGCCGGGCGGATGCTGGTACCAGCCGGGATCTTTATAGTCTCCCCGCTGCTGGTCTTTACGCACCTTGACCACCGAGAACATGCCGCCCATAGCGACCGATTCAAACGGTCCTTGCCCGCTCATCATCGGGGCGGTGTTATCCGGCAACGGCATTTCCATTTCGGTCATGTCCGACATACCGCGTTCGGCCATCACCATGTAATCGGGAATAAGCGACGTGATACTTTTCGCAACCCCACGGTGGTCGACGCCAATCATCGTCGGCACTTCGTGTCCCATGGCGTTCATGGTGTGATGTGCCTTATGGCAATGAAATGCCCAATCGCCTTCTTCATCGGCTAAAAATTCGATCTGGCGCATTTGCCCGACCGCAATATCGGTGGTGACCTCCGGCCAACGCGACGATTTCTGCGTAGGCCCGCCATCGGTGCCGCTCACCACGAATTCATGGCCGTGCAGGTGGATGGGATGATTGGTCATGGTGAGGTTGCCGATACGGATGCGCACCTTGTCATTTTTGCGCACCACCAGAGGATCGATACCGGGGAACACACGACTGTTCCAAGACCACAAATTAAAATCCAGCATGGTCATGATTTTTGGCGTGTAACTGCCGGGGTCGACATCATAGGCATTGAGCAGGAATACAAAGTCACGATCCACTTCTTCAATCAACGGGTGTTTGTGCTTCGGATGCGTTACCCAAAAACCCATCATGCCCATGGCCATCTGCGCCATCTCATCGGCATGGGGGTGATACATGAAGGTACCGGGTCGCCGCGCGACAAACTCATAGACAAATGTTTTTCCGGGCTGAATGGCCGGCTGATTCAGGCCGGTTACCCCGTCCATGCCGTTCGGCAAACGCTGCCCATGCCAGTGGACCGACGTATGCTCAGGCAACTTATTTGTGACGAATATACGCAGCCTGTCGCCCTCTACAACCTCAATGGTGGGGCCGGGGCTCTGGCCGTTATAGCCCCAAAGGTGCGCTTTAAATCCTTCAGACATCTCGCGCACCACAGGTTCGGCGACCAAATGGAATTCCTTGACCCCGTGGTTCATACGCCAGGGCAGCGTCCAGCCATTGAGCGTCACCACCGGGTTGTAGGGCCGCCCGGTGTTCGGTACCAGCGGCGGCATCGTGTCGGCCTTGGTCTGAATGACCGGTTCGGGGAGTGCAGCCATGGCAACTCGGTTCACGACAGTGGCGGCGACCGCAGCGCCAGCCAGGCCCATACCGCCAAGAAAACTTCTTCGGGAATTCATGAATAAATCCTTTTTTATTACTTAGTGGCTTGGCGGACTGTCTGGCGACATCATGCTGCCGACGCTTTTCACACTCATGTTTGGTTTGCCGGACATGGCCATATCAAGATCGGCTTTGGCTAACCAAAAATCCCGCAGCGCATCAATATAGCCGTTGACACTCGCGATCTGCGAACGCGCGTCGGCTAGGAGATCGAACACACCAATGAGCATGCCGTTGTAGCGCAGCAGGTTTTCTTCGGCGATGCGTTTGCGAATCGGCACAATCTCATCCCGATAATGCCTGGCGATGTCGTAGCTGACGCGATAGCCCTGATAAGCCTCGCGCACTTCCGAACGCGCGTTCACCGCCGCCTCTGCGAGCCGATTGACCGACTGCATATAGAGCGCTTCGGCCTTGGCCACTTTGGCCGTGCCCCAGTCAAAGATTGGAATTTCAAGGCTCAGTTCGTAGCCCTTTTTATACGGATCGGATTTGCCGCCCTCGAGGACGCGGGCAGGACCAAATTCCAGCGCGTTGATGAAACGCGTGGTCTTGGTTAGCCCCAAGCTTCTTGCCATTGCCGCCGTTTCCAAACGCATACTTTGCACGTCCAAACGCTGACCAATGGCAACTTGTTCGATATTGGGCAGCGCATCGGCGCTATCCGGCAAATCGGGCAGACGTTCCGGCAACATGAATTGCGTATTCGCGCCCCAAAGGCCCATCAGTCGTGTCAATTTTTCCCGAGTACTCGCCTGATTCTGTGTGGCGCGCGCCATGTTGAGCGCTGCATCGGCATAAAAACCTTGCTCTCTTGCCTGCGAAAGCTTGTTCCAGTTGCCGACCTGCGCCATGCGCCGGGCGAGTTCGGCGCTGGAATCGGCGACCGATTTCACTTTTGTCATGTAACGCACGTTTTCTTCCGCAGCGACCGCCAACACATAGGCTTTGCGCGTCTCTGATGCCAACCGCAGTACCTCAGCAACGACGTCGCGCTGGGTCGCTTCAAAGCGGCGTGTTTCCATTTCTGTGGCCAACGGAATCGTGATGAGCGAGAATATATTAAAGGTCAACATCTGCTCAATCTTGTAATCGTCATTGTTGCGAGCCCGCAACATTGAAAAGCGTGGATTGGGCAGACGCCCCGCTTGCACCAAATTCGCTGCCGATACACCAAGCTCGGAGAACGCGGCCTGCACACCCCCGTTATTCAGCAGCGCGACTTGCACTGCATCTTCAATCGATAATTTTTTCGCCAGTAGCGCGCGCACCTGTGTATCAATACCATCGCGTTCGACTTCAGTCCTGGCCCATTTAATCTCCTTGCCGATGCGCTCTTTGGTGGTTTGCTCAACGACCCTGAAGCCGCTGTCGGGCGTGATAGACGCACAACCGGCCAATGCGAGTGAAACGCATGATGCTGCCAGATATTTTGCGAAAGCATAAAAATGAATGTTCATCCATGCCTCCTATTTATGCTCGCCGTGGCCGCCGTGCCCGGTGACTGGTTTGGCGGCAGGTTCATTGACTGGCGGCTTGACCGGTGGTGGCGTGGTATTGGGTGCCGTTGCGGCATCAGCGGGCTTACCCGGAAGCGACGTGACCGGAGCGGGCGTGGCGGGAGCAGCCGGGTTGGCGCTGGCAGCCCCATCCTGCGCTTCTTTCGCATACACGCGCCAGCCGCCGATGCGCCTCACTTCGTCGTTGGCAGCCTTCCATGGGATCGGCTGATCCTCCCCAATTGGCCGATAGTCACGAAACGGTGACTGATAGATAACAGGTGGGACAATATTTTGTTCATCGGCAGGGTTAGGCGCGGCAGTAGACGAGCCAGACAAGCTCAGCGTAGCCATAAAAACGGCCGCAATCAAAATGGTGAATTTCATAATCAACCTCTTCTCGCAGTAAAACCAAAAAAAACGATTGCGAGGACCGACGCCCATCCCGCAGAAGCGGAATCAGCTGTTATCGAGGCCCCCGCTTTCAGGCGAGGGAGCGACGCGGAGGCGGGGCAGTGGGTTCGGCGACGAACGAAAGGTGCTTGATGGAGGGTTTGACAACGAATATATTGGTCGGGGCAACCACGGCAATAACTGGCATTTCTGCCGCCATCAATGCGCCAGCCAAATGACAGAGCACGCAATCGGTACAGCCTTGTTCACCGGAATTTTTTACCTGGACCGCTTTAACATGACAAGGCATCAATGACGTGCCTTGATCTCCGACAGACGCTACAGCGGCCGCGCGCGTTGCAACTTTCATTGCTGCCAAAGGCATGGCAGCCACGATTGCGCCGGCGAGGGGTAACCAGGCAATCATCGACAATAGCAGCAGTTTTTTTATTTTATTCACGACCATGGTGGACATGAATTGTGATGATTGGTTCCTGCTGGGCGTTGCGGTAGCAATTGCCCACAGCACCAAAGGATTTAACGGAAGGCGATCAAACTCTAGCACTGGCTTGCCTCTCAGACCAGAAATGTCTGTAAACACCCGCCAGTATTAGGGTTACAACATTGCGGCGTCAAATTTCATACTGATACGTGGGCGGTTGCATGCCATTAATTTCAGTCTCGGCGTGTAATCGCTGGATGGGGACGTTATCGATCTTGCCACAGTGAATGATTGCGTTTGGCGCCAGCAAATAATTTTTCGCACCTTCCAAACTCCGTCGGCATCGCCGGCACGGCGCTCGTCAAAACGCCCGCGCAATCAGTTGTGTGATCGGTGCGGCCGCAGCCAGCGTGCCGAATGTTGTGCCGGACACACTACCAAAACGCGACTGACAAAAATTATCCGAAACCAGGTGATCGCCGGCAGTGACGAGCGTCGCTGCCTGCAACGTCAGCGCCATCCTTTCAACCAGAAATCTGGATCGCTTTTCCACTTCTGTTGCATCGTCCAGCTGCAAGGCCAGCGCGGAAATTTCGGCGTCCAGCAAAGTGTTTGCGCCTTTCGCTTTTGCCAATTCGGCGAACAACGCCGCGCGCGTCGCCGGCTCCCGGCTAAGTGCCCGCAGCACGTCAAGACATTGGATATTTCCACTGCCTTCCCAAATCGAGTTTAAAGGTGCCTGTCGATAGAGCCGGGGCAGTATCGATTCCTCAACGTACCCTGCGCCACCCAGGCATTCCTGCGCTTCGTTGACGACGGCTGGACAGCGTTTGCAGATCCAGTATTTGCCGATGGCGGTGGCGATACGCGCGAACGCGGCAGCCGCAGGGTCCCGCGTTGCGGCATCAATGGCACCCGCGACCCGTAGCGAAAATGCCATCGCTGCTTCCACCTCGAGCGCCAGGTCAGCCAGCACCATTTGCATCAACGGTTGCTCAATCAGCAGTTTTCCAAATGCCCGCCGATGGCGGCAGTGTTGAATAGCCTGAACCAATGCCTGGCGCATGATGGCTGCGGAGCCGATCATGCAGTCGTGACGCGTCAATGCCACCATCTCGAGGATGGTGGCAAGTCCCCGCCCTTCTGCGCCGATCATCCATCCCAGCGCACCTTGAAACTCGACTTCTGCACTGGCATTACTCCAGTCGCCAAGTTTATTTTTAAGTCGCTGGATTTGTATCGCGTTGCGTTCGCCATGGCCTGCACGGTGGGGCATGAAGCGCGGCAGCAAAAAACACGATATCCCGCCCGCCGCCTGTGCCAGCACCAGAAATGCATCGCACATTGGCGCCGACATAAACCATTTGTGCCCGACCAATTCATACAGTTCGCCAGGCCCGCCGTTGCCGACAGGCGTGGCGCGCGTGGTGTTGGTGCGCACGTCCGAGCCGCCTTGTTTCTCGGTCATGCCCATGCCGATGGTGTTGCCATGCTTCATCCACGCAGGAACATGACGCGCATCGTATTCGGCCGATAATATTCGCGGCAGCCAGGTCGCCGCCAAAACGGGCGACTGCCGCAGCACCGGTACTGCCGCATGCGTCATGGTAAGGGGACAGCAAGTGCCTTGATCGGCTTGCGCATATAGATACATCAGGGCGGCACGTGCAACGTGTGCACCGACTTTGTCATGGTGCCGCCACGAGAAATTCGCCACGCCGTGCTGAACGCCCAGCGCCATCAGACGGTGATAGGCGGGGTGAAATTCAACCTCGTCGATACGCTGTCCGAATCGATCAAACGGCTTGTGCAAGGGCTTGTTTTCGTTGGCCAGGAACCCGAGTGCCATCATTTCCCCACCCACTGCCGCGCCAAGGTTAGAGAGCTCTTTTTCTGCCCACGCGCCACCCTCTCGCTTGACCGCTTCACGCAGCGGCATGTCCGTCGTCCATGCGTTATAGGGTCCTAGCAAGGGTGCCTGATTTGTCACCTCGTGTGTGGAAAAACGCTTACGCAGCGACTCAGTCATTTCACCTGCCCGTCAAATAATTGGCTGTAGCAAACATTGTTGCAGAACGAAACCATTTTTGCGCATGGAAAACAACTAGGCCGACGACGACGCCATCACCATCGCCATCACCTCACCATCTATAGCAATTTTTATCATGGCGATATGGCCTATGCCTTGAGCGCCGAACAGGTATTTGTAACCCGAGTCCATTGACCGCACGCAGGTCGCGTTCCGTAGTGATGCTACTATTGAGCGAAGTTTAATCAAGGAGCTGGTGCTGCCTCAGGTCGAACGCGAAGACAAAGCGATCGTACTCGCGGTGCAGCGCGGAACCCGGTCACGTTTTTTGTCGCACAGGCCGCTTGCGCGCCGACGCTTAAGCAAGAGACGCATCAGCTACGCCGACTGCTGTGCGAGTTTCTGGGTCGCGCTTAGCGCAGCAAATAGCCATCGCCTTTTGGTAAAAAATCAATCGATTCGTAGCGGTAACGTCTCGCTAAAAGCAAAACCAGCTGGCAAGGCCGATCGCTGGCCGCGAGTGGATGATTTTTCCAACCACGGCTAGTCCAGGAGTTTGACGGCCATAACGACCGGAATAGTCTCTGTTCGCTTGCACTTCGGGTCGCCGTAACAATCACCTGCCTGAATCGTCTCCATGCCGAATGTCATTTCGACCTGCTTGCCCTTCAAAGGCGGCTTTTGCGAACAGATTGCAAAGATCGCGATTTCGATAAATTCAACATTTTTTTCATTGCGTAGCGTCAGGTAGCAGCCGTTATCACCTTTGTCGATATCGGTTACCCGACCCCGTGACTGTTTAAGCGCGCTACCCACCTTGACCACACCATCCTTGTAAACCAGTGCGGGTGGTGGATTTTCAACCGCCGGTGGCGCTGAAATGTTTGGGGTTACTGGCGGGTTCGGCGGTGTCTGAGCGAACGCCGCAGGTGGAAGCACAATCGCGAGCGCGATGACACAGCAGCGAAATAATAAGCAGTCCTTCATGACGTCCCCTTTACGCGCGGTCGAATTCGATAGATGTTACGCCTTGGTGAGTCGAACGCCAACCGCCGCCACTTTCACTCTTCGGTTTTAGGGTGCCGTTTGCCACCCAGCAACGCGCCGGTCGACCGCTTTGTTTGGCGTCGATGGCCTGGCTCTATCTGGGATGTCACCGGAGATGCGGTTATTTTCACGGCTGGCTCGTATGGCTTGCTAAAATCGAAATGCGGAAGGTTGCTCGCGCTGGCCCGAGGCGGCGATGAAGCAGGCGATTTTGTTAGCTGGCGGGACGCTGGTCGATTAGTATCCCGTTCTTCCCGCGGCGGACGCCTTGTGGTGCGTTCTCGATCGACAGTTGCCTCGCGTTCGCCACTCTGTTCGCGCTCGCCGCCCCGTTTTGCAGTGGGCTCGCGGCCGCCGCCGCGCTCACGTGTCGTGGGTTCGAGCGCAGGCGTGACTTCGCGAGGGATGTCTCGCTTGAGCAACTTTTCTATTCTTGACAGAAATTCCATTTCCTCCGGGCTAACCAGCGATATGGCTTCGCCAGGCGTCCCGGCGCGACCGGTACGACCGATGCGGTGTACGTAATCTTCGGCGGTGTGGGGTAACTCATAATTGATCACGAAGGGCAGTGAATCGATGTCAAGGCCGCGCGCGGCAATATCGGTGGCCACCAGAATTGCTGACTTGCCCTGTTTGAATTCTTCGAGCGCCTGGGTGCGTTCGCTCTGGCTTCGGTCGCTGTGAATGGCGGTTGCGGGCAACCCGTCTTTTTGCAACTGGCGGGCGACCCGGTCTGCATCACGTTTCATTCGCGTGAAAATCAATACCTGCTTCATGTCGCGCGATCGCACCAGGTGTGCCAGCAATGCGGCTTTTTTCGCAGACGCCACTTCGAATACCCGATGGGTGACCAGTTCGGCGGGCGCATTGCGACGCGCGACTTCGATCATGGTCGGGCTGCGCATGAATTGCTCGGCGAGGCGCTTGATCTCATTGGAGAAGGTTGCGGAAAATAACAGGTTCTGCCGAACGACCGGCAGCACCGCGAGGATGCGCTCGATGTCGGGCATAAAACCCATGTCCAACATGCGATCGGCCTCATCCAGCACCAGGATTCCCACCTGCGACAGGTTGATACTCTTTTGCTGAAGGTGATCGAGCAGTCGGCCCGGTGTCGCGACCACGATTTCAACACCTGAATGCAGAGCTTTGATCTGCGGCTTGATGTCGATACCGCCGTAGACCACGGCGGCGCGCAGCGGTAAATATTTGCTGTAGGTACGCACCGATTCTTCTACCTGGGCGGCAAGCTCGCGCGTGGGCACCAGTACCAATGCCCGCACCGGGTGTCGCGCGGGCGAGGAGCTACTGCTGGCATGCGGGGCGAGCAATTGCAACAGCGGCAGGGTAAAACTGGCGGTCTTGCCGGTGCCGGTCTGCGCGCACCCCATGATGTCGCGGCCTTCGAGGATCAACGGAATGGCTTTGGCCTGGATGGGCGTTGGCTCGGTGTAGCCTTGCGCTTCAACAGCACGGCGCAGTTCGGGGATTAAATTCAATGACTCAAAGGACATTCAAACGGCCTTACAAAGAAATGCCCTTGGGATTTGCAGTGGCGCGGTTAAAATCGCGGCTGGCAACAGCAGTAGCCGAAAGAGCGGTGGCAATAAAACGGGTTGCGGGAAATAATTGCTGGTCCTATTGTACCGGTAGCCGCCGCCGCAAGCGAGCAG
The DNA here is from genome assembly GCA_043768625.1 of Betaproteobacteria bacterium. Lineage (GTDB taxonomy): Bacteria > Pseudomonadota > Gammaproteobacteria > Burkholderiales > Usitatibacteraceae > UKL13-2. Next base: position 1,234 of record JAYVKG010000196.1, on the reverse strand, counting down.
CACCAGTTAAACACCGATCCGGACGGGGATGGAGCGTCGGTGCGACGCAGCGCATAATCAACGATCTGCGGACCTTCAATTTTCGATTTTCACTGCGGCGCATACCCCGAACAACATGAAATCGGACGCTTCGCAAAGCATCTAGCGGTTCTTATACATACCCATGACTCAGACTGCATCACTGACGATTTGTCAATATTGTGAACACGCCAACCCGGTCGACGCAAAGTTCTGCGCCGGATGCGGGGCGCCTTTGCATCTCATCCCCTGTCCGCAGTGTGGCGCGGTAAATCAAAAGGCGTCTAAGACTTGCTACCAGTGCCGCAGCGGGCTGCGTGAAAGCACCGAAATTTTACTGGCGGATGCACCAGCAAACGATGCCGAAGTGGCTGCCACCGATGCCGTCGCGGCAGCGCTGCCGTCTCATTACGAACCGATGCGGTCGTCTCACCAACGGCAGCCATTATTGGTGGTTGTCATCATTTTCCTGACCTTCGCCGCCGCCGCGTATTTCGCCTATCAGCAGCGGGGCGCCGTTGAAAGTAAAACACCATCGGTCGACGTCGGCGCCGTCACCGACAAGGTGCCGGAGGCGTCGCCAGCCAATGCAAGTGCCGGTGCAATCAACAAGGTGCTGCCCAGTTCCAAGCCACCGGCAACGCTAGTTCCGTCAGCGCCTGCGGACCCGGGGAACAGTCTATCCAATGAACAACCAACAACGCCTGTCGACTTGAACCGCAGCAAAGCCGACGACAGCCGGGATACGGCCGCTGTGTCCATTCCCCCATCCAACGAAATAACCCGATCGAACGCGAAAAAGCGGAACGCAAATACAGATTTCAAGCCCTCTAGGTCAGTGACCGGTGCGGCGCGGACCGGGAGCGAAAAAAATTCGCCTTATTCAGTAGCACCCTGCACCGAGGCAGTCGCCGCGCTTGGACTTTGTACTACTACACCAACAAAAGGGAAGGAATAACATGACTACGCAAATCTACGGCAACCGCACGCGCGCCGGTCTGTTGGCAAGTTTTTGTATCACCGCCACAATACTGCTGTTCGGCGGCGCTGCTGGAGCGGCAGCCGAATACAAAATCGCTACCGCGTCGGACAAAGGGACCTACTTTTCCATCGGCGTTGATCTCGCCAAATTTGTGGCGCCCGATGCAGACATATCGCTCGAAGTCCTTCCTACCTCCGGCTCGGCGGCGAACATCAAACTGTTGCGCTACGAACC
>JAYVKG010000195.1:0-2937 GCA_043768625.1 Betaproteobacteria bacterium | reverse complement strand
TGAGGATCATGCCGGCTGCCGACAAACTCTATTTCTTCGACTCCACCACTGGGGCGCGCATTGGTTAGCAGCGCGCCGGTGACGCAGGCCGATGAAATACGTTTCTATGAGGAATTGACGCTGGCCACCGCCCCGGCAATTCACCAGTGGCTTTACGATGGCTGGGTGGTACGTGCATCCGGCAGTGACGTTCGGCGTGCCAACAGCGCCACCGTGTTCTATCCCTCGTCCATCGCACTTGAAACAAAAATTGGCGTGGTCGAAGATTGGTATCACTGGCATCAGCAGCCTGCGATGTTCCGCCTCAACGACATCCTTTCGCCGCCGCAATTGGAGGCCACGCTTGCGTTGCGTGGTTACCGACGCGAAATGGATACATTCATGATGACCCTCGAAATTAAGTCGATGGCAGTGGATCTTGCGATACCGGCCGGGTTGCGGCTCATCCAACGCAGCGCCACCGATGGCATCGCTGATGTTCATCAATTAAAGGGCAGCACGGCGACGATCGCCGCGCTCGATGCGGCGCGCCAGGCGCTGTGGCGTGGTCAGGAGCAATACCTGGCGCTAAAATCAATTAACGGCCTGATCTGCTGCGGCATGGCGCGTGTGCAGAATGGTTGCGTTGGAATTTTCACCATGCGGACCGCCCATGCTTCACGCGGCAAGGGTTATGCGCGACTGCTGGTGGCGCATTTGCTGGCTTGGGGCAGGGCACAGGGTGCGCATTCTGCATTCCTGCAGGTGGATCAATCCAACGAAACTGCCATCAAAATTTACCGTCGCTTCGGATTTGCGCCACGCTACGGTTACTGGCAGCGGGTGCAGCCCGCACAAGTCAGAAAATAAACTGGCAGGTCCTGTTCGCGTCGTGGATCAAATTTCCGGGCTAAACTTACCTCCCCCGTTCCTGAAAATTACCTTCAACTTTTTCCATGAATGACAATGACATCACCGCGCTGAGCGCAAGAGTTGGAGCAGCCTTAAAAGCCCGCGGGTTGATGATGGCGACCGCAGAATCCTGTACCGGCGGGGGCATTGCCGAAGCGATCACACGTGTCAGCGGATCATCGGCGTGGTTCGATCGTGGCTTCGTCACCTACTCCTACGAAGCAAAGGTCGATTTGCTGGGCGTGAAACGTGAATCGCTGGTGGATTATGGCGCGGTATCGGCAGAGACCGCACACGATATGGTGGATGGTGCCATTTCAAGCTCCCGTGCCCAGGTCGCAGTGGCCGTGACCGGGATTGCCGGTCCTGAAGGCGGTATGCCAGGCAAGCCTGTTGGCACGGTTTGGTTTGCCTGGAAGTTTCCCAAAAAACCCATCGTCTCGGAGGTTTGCCATTTCGTTGGCGACCGTGCCGCCATACGCCAGCAGACCGTCGCGCACGCGCTCAAGCAGTTATTACATAATCTGGCCTGACCTGATTTTGCATTTTGCAGGACGCAAGCAAAAAAGTTGTTGCAAACCCCCAAAACTTCCGGTACTGTACGTAAATACAGTCATGTATTTTTGTATAGACCCGCGTCGAAGTGCTCGAATCGCGCTTGTTGCTTCGAGTGACGCCTAATTACCGGAGACCGCCATGAACATGATGAAAGAAGGCTTTATGGACGAAAACAAATCGAAGGCATTGGCCGCCGCGCTTTCGCAAATCGAAAAGCAGTTCGGCAAAGGCTCGATCATGAAAATGGGTGAGGCCGGCTGTATACCCGACATAATCGCCGTATCTACCGGCTCGCTCGGGCTTGATATTGCACTTGGCATTGGCGGATTGCCGCGCGGTCGCGTCGTTGAAATTTACGGCCCGGAATCTTCCGGCAAAACCACGCTCACCCTGCAGGTCATTGCCGAGATGCAAAAGACCGGAGGCACGGCCGCGTTTATCGATGCCGAGCATGCGCTCGATCCGCAATATGCCGGCAAGCTCGGCGTGAACATCAATGACCTGCTGATTTCACAACCTGATAACGGTGAGCAAGCCTTGGAAATCGCCGACATGCTGGTTCGCTCCGGTTCGGTGGATATTGTGGTCATCGATTCGGTTGCCGCACTGACGCCGCGCGCCGAGATCGAAGGCGAAATGGGCGATCAACTGCCCGGCCTGCAGGCGCGTCTGATGTCGCAAGCGTTGCGTAAACTTACCGCCAATATCAAGCGCTCCAACACGTTGGTCATTTTCATCAACCAGATCCGCATGAAAATTGGCGTCATGTTCGGTAGTCCCGAAACCACCACCGGCGGCAATGCGCTCAAGTTCTACGCGTCTGTGCGTATCGATATCCGCCGCATCGGCGCAATCAAAAATGGCGACGAAGTGATTGGCTCGGAAACCCGTGTCAAAGTGGTCAAAAACAAAGTTGCGCCGCCATTTCGTATCGCTGAATTCGATATTCTTTATGGCGAAGGAATTTCGCGCGAAGGCGAAATTATCGAACTCGGTGTGGTCCACAAGATAGTAGATAAATCCGGCGCGTGGTATGCCTACAAAGGCGAGAAAATTGGCCAGGGCAAGGACAACACCCGCAAGTTCCTGAAAGAGAATCCCCAAATGGCACAGGAAATTGAAGCCAAAATTCGCGCTGCAGTTGGTGTGGGAGTAAATGTCGGTGCAGGCAGTGACAAGAGCGAAGAAACCGAAGAATAATCGCTCGCTGCTGATAGTCGATGGTTGGGCCGTTCGGATTCATTGTTGTGAGCGAGAGCGGCCCTTTTTTCGTCCGAATAGATTGGAATTTGCCATGCACGCCAACTTTTTCCTGGAAAGCCTGAAACAACAAGCGCAGTTGCCGCCGCAGCGGCGTCGAATTGCACGTTTTAATTCGCGCTCGCAGTCTCGCCATCAACGCGAACATCCTGTCGCCGTTTGCACGCGTTGTCGTGCCCTGTCATTTTCGGCCAGTATGATCAATCAGCCATGTAGTCGCACCCGCGC
>JAYVKG010000194.1:0-20798 GCA_043768625.1 Betaproteobacteria bacterium | reverse complement strand
CCATCCCAAATCAATACAGCAGCAATCGCCAAAACTCGTAGATCGCCATTTAGCGGGGCGTTTCAGGCCTTTTGAGCTTGTGAAGTGCGTGTATGCTGGAGTTTGATAATTTGATATGACGAAGATGAAAACACGATATGTCTGTCCGCCGCTATTGTGCTTTTTTATCGCCGGCTGCGCGATTGCGCCACAAGCGATGCCGCCATCGCGCCAGGCGCTGTCGACTAGCGCCACAACATTGCCCTACACCGTCGAGCGTCTCAGTTTGCCCGGCCCGGTGGCGGGTGTGCTGGTAAAAGTCGACCTGAATGATCCGCGGGTACGTGTCGCGGTGGCGCTTGCAGATGATCGCGATCCCGACGGCGATGGCCCCTGCGTGGGGCAACTTGAGACTACCAGCCAGGTTGCCCGCAAGCACGATTTCGATGTCACCATCAACGCCAGCTTTTTCGCCGCCCCCGCCACTCGGGAAATGGCCGGCGAGAAAATTCATTACTTTGTCGGCAACTGTGGCTGGCCGCAAGGCTGGCATTTCTCCAATGGCAAGCTGCACAGCAAACCAAACACCGCAAGTTTGCGCGCGACCATGATCGTTCATCGCAACGGTAAAATCTCGCTCGCGGACGCGGTTCAAGCGCTGCCGGCCGATACGCAATTCGCCGTAAGTGGCAACGCGATGATGTTGAAAAATGGCGTCTCAACGCCACCGGTAAAGGATGAGGCCCGCCATCCGCGCAGCGCCGTCGGTTTAAGTGTCGACGCCCGCACGCTCTACATTCTCGCCATTGACGGACGACAGGAATCACACAGTCGCGGCGTCACCCTCGGCGAGCTTGCCAATATTTTCATACAAGTCGGCGCGCACAACGCGATCAATCTTGATGGCGGCGGCAGTAGCTCGCTGGTAATCAAAGATCCGGGCACAGGCGCATTCGCAATCGCCAATCAGCCGTCAGACTTGTCGACACTGAAGTTGCCGGTGCGCTTTGAGCGTCCGGTGGTCGATGTGCTCGGCATAAAGCTGGAATAAGCGTGACGCAAGGATGAAAATGTTTGCGTGTGCATGCGGTCTTCACGCTGCGCAAATTTAACCCTGGAGCGGTACTGCTTATCCGTGTACCGCCGCCTCAAGCAAAGTCAATGTCTGACTCGCCGTATCCAGCCTGGCGCTGACGCCGATCGGTAGGGTAAATTGATCCGGGATGTGTCCAAACGAATAGCCGTAGACCGCCGGTATCGGCGACGCGCCAAAGTGGTCGTCGAGTACTTCATTGAGCGTCAACGAGCGGCTGCCTTCCGTGGCGTTGATTCTGCTAAACACGCCCAACATAATGCCTGCCGCGTGCTTCAGGCCATCGCGCTCCCCACGTCTGCCGACGCTTTGCTGCAGTTGGGTAAGCATGCGATCAATCCTGTACGGCGGTTCGTGAACGTCCTCCAGGAACAGCAGATGATGTTCGATCGCGGCGCTAAATGGCGTGCCGATCAGGGCGGTCAAGACGCTTAGGTTTCCGCCTATCAACCGGCCTGTGGCGACGCCGTGGCGAAAGGTGCGCAGTTGAAACTCTGGCTGCTCTGCTGCCTTCCGCTCATTCTCGATCGACATGACAATTTCGGTTTGCGGGCGCGGATCCATCAACACGGCCTGCATTTGGGTGACTGCGTAGTCGGTCGGCGTTGACGGCGCGACGGGCCCGTGAAATGTGACGAGACCGGCGTGACGATAAATCGCCAGATGCAGCGCGGTAATGTCGGAATAACCGATCAGGATTTTTGGATTCCTGCGGATCAAATCGTACTGAATATGTGGCAACAAGGCAGTACAACCGGAACCGCCACGAGCCGCCCAGATCGCCTTGATGTCGCGATCCTGAAACATGCCGTGCAAATCCGACAGTCGTTGCGCGACGGTGCCGGCATAGCCGCCACGTGCGGCCCGGATGTTGTCGCTGACTTTCACCTTGAAGCCGAAAGATTCTAGATTGTTGACACTTTTTTCAATCGTCGCGTCGTCCATCACGCCGCTGGGGGCGATGAGCCCGACCAGGTCGCCAAGCTTTAGCGCGGCGGGTTTGATCAGGCGACGGGAACGTTGCGCAACGATTGGGAGTGCGGCACTCTCGGTGGCCGCGCTCGTCGCGATCACGGCGATGAGTTTTGCAAAAGCCCGTCTATTCATTTTTTTGCGGATCCGACTTTGCGTTGTTGAACTCTCATCGTGTTTCCAGACACCAGGGTCGCACAGAACGCAACGCGACGGATCAACGTAACCATGCCTGCTATCGAGAACGGTCAGGAACAGCGTGCTTAAACGAAAGGAGGGGGAGGGTCACCCCTGCCCCCTCGCTACCTTGGCGCACGTATATATTCGACAATTCCTGTTTGGTGACAAAAGCACCAGCAGCATCCACTACCAACTACCATTGCTGCGCGCAAGTCCCTTGCGTGCGCATAAACTTTCCTATTTAGCTGGTTGCGGTGCGGTCGGCGCCTCAATATTTTTGCCGCCACCACTTTATCGTCACAGCGCTCAGAAAAACTTGTAGTTCACGCGGAGTATAAACGAGCGCAAGCGTGGGTCGCCCACACGTGCATCCCAACCAGCTCCAGCCACATTGTCGATGTTGTGGTTGGAATACGGTGGCTTCGTATCGAACAAGTTTTTGATGCCGGCGGTCACCGCCAGGTTCTTGATTCCGGTGTAAGTGGCCGACAGGTTGTAGAGCGCATAGCTGTCCGTGCGGCTGGGTGCCGAGGCTGCTGTGAAACCGGCACCGTATCCGTCACGTTCCTGCTCATAGCTGGAAAAGTAATTCTGCGACACCGTGGCACTCCAGGGACCTTGCAACCAGGTGACGTTGGCAGCATGTTTCCAGCGCAAATGCAGGTCAAAACCGTTGGTGGTATCGCCGAACTTGCCGACTAGCTCGACCCATGGATCAGCGTCACTGAAGCGACTCTGGTAGCTGTCGGTGTAGGTGCCATCAAGGGAAGCGACAAACTGACCGATTTCAGTCTTCCAATTGGCGGTCACATTGAGATCAGCGCCACGAGTCCTGTTTCCGGCCAGGTTGAACGTCGGTGCCGTGACGTCGATAATGTCTCCATTGGCATCGCGCGTAACGTATTGCTTGAAGTCGTTGTAGCGGCTGATCAGCGCCTGCCCTGACAGCGCACCTATCCGATCGGTAAGATCAATTTTCCAGAAGTCTACACTTGCAGACAGCCAGGGCATCGGCTGAATCAGCACCCCGAAAGATGACTGTTTGGATTTTTCAGCTTTCAGGTTTGTGTTGCTTTTGCCGGTGATCCCTGGCCGGATGCCGCAACCCCTCGGTTCCAGACCGGTCGGACAAAGAACCGGGTCGTTGATGTCGCTATTGAACTGGCCGACGGTATCTCCGCCATAGAGCGCATCAAAATCGGGTGCATGGAATCCCTTGCTGTAAGAGCCGCGGAATACCAATTGCTGAAGTGGAGCCCAGCGCGCTGCAACCTTGGGATTGGTCGTCGATCCGAAGTCGCTGTAATGGTCGCGGCGCACGGCCAATTGCAGGTCCAGATTTTTGATCACGGGCACCTGCAATTCGCCATAAAAAGCGTTGATCCTGCGATTAACCGAATTCAGTGAAGCCGGTGACTGGGCACCATTGATAGCGGGTCTCACCGTGTCATCTTTATTGAAGCGAAAATCTTCCCTGCGCAAGTCAAATCCCAGTGCGGCCGCTAACGGCCCGGCGGGCAGGGACATGACGTCTCTGGAAACACTGCCATCAAACTCGTCCACTATTGCTTTTCCGCCGAACAGTGAGGCGCCCCTTGCTTTCGCGGCGTTGATGGCGTCGATAGCCTGTTGGGTTTGACTTTGGCCAGGCAACAGGAATGGGTTGATGATGCCGCTGGCAAGCGCAGACTTAATGGCCAGGTCGTACATATTGCCATCGCCGAACACCGTATTAGCCTTGCTTTGGGCATTCGAATAAGCCAACTTATAGTCCCAGCCAACAAGCGCGCCGTCCATGCCGACCAAAGCGCGGTATGCGTCTGCGGTTGTGTCCTGCTGACGCGGACCGCAGGGCAAACAGCGCCAACGAATGCGTTCCGCCAATGTGTTGTTGAACCCAGGGACAATTCCGGTCAGATCCTGATAATAAGGTGACCGCACCATATTGCCGCTGGCGTCATTGATAAAGGCTGGGTAGTTTTGGTTGGTGATCTGGATCGGCGTGTATTCCTGGGATGACTTGGTACGCGATGCAACGACTTCTACGAAGACCGTGTGGTCGTTGGCAATGGCCCAGGTACCGCGCGAAACAAAATTGGTTCGATCCACCGGCTGCATCAGGCTCCACTGTTTGCCGTAATCATAGGCGCAGCTTAAATTGTTGCGGGGAAAGCCGGTGATATCGCCTCGGTAAGCGGACATGTCGGGGATGGTCTCGCACTTGCCTTGCAAGCCCAACAGACTTAGCCGGTTGTAATTGCCGGTTACCGAAGGAAAGCCGGGCAGGCTAACAATATTCCTTGAAAGTGCGGTCCCGCCCGCGACACCGATATTGGCAAAAGGGGTCCCTGTCGTATCCGGGGAGAGGCCACGGCCAGGTTGATTGCCATTATGAAAGTCACGCTGACTACCACGCAGACGACCATTGGTATCAAAAGTCAGGCTGGCCATGATGTTGAAACGGTCTTTTGCCAAATCACCCAGACCGGCGAGCAGGGATCCACGATAAATATCGCCAAAACTATGCTGGGTAACATCAGCAGCGACAGTCGCTTCCAAGCCTTGATAGTCCCGGCGCAGAATGAAATTGATAACGCCGCCGATCGCGTCAGTACCGTAAATCGCCGATGCGCCATCTTTCAGGATTTCGACGCGGTCAACCGCAGCAAGTGGAATGGAGTTAAGGTCAACCGCTTTGCCGCTCAGCCCATGAGTGGAAACGCGCCGACCGTTCAGCAATACCAGCGTGTACTGCGCGCCCAGACCACGCAGCGAAGCCGCTGCCGCGCCGTTGTTGGGAAGTGAACGGTTGCTCGTGCTGTTTAGGAAGTCGCCTCCTTGCTGGCTGGTCATGTTGTCGACGCCGTTGCCGTTGGCACTGATCGTCGCGATCAACTGTTCAGCACTGGTAATACCTAATTTCACCAGATCCTGGGAGGTGATAACTTGAATGGGAAGCGCACCTTCATCCCGTACACGCTTGATACTGCTTCCCGTCACTTCAATTTTTTCAACCTTTTGTGTAGATGCTGGTGGCGGTGCCAGCGGGTCGGTTTGTTGCGCTGCAACCGGTCCAGCAATACAGATGAGCGAGATAACATGAGCTAGTTTCTTCAATTTCACGGCGCGTTCTCCCAGTCTTTACGTTAATTAATTTTTATACTTTGGGGAACGAAACCAGATTAGTTCCGGTGCCCTGTGTCATTACGCGCGCGGATTTTTGCGGCGAGGCAATGGAACAAACGTAATCTCCCCAAACATTGCTTGTCAGCGTAATGGCCCAATGTTGGCCAAGCGTCGTTAATACCACTAAACTACCACTATGCCGTACTTTGCTACCGCTTTTGCAAAAATGCAATAACCCATCGCGATAATTGGTATGTTTACAACAGAATCGGTACGGCACCGCGGACGGTCGGGTGAGTCGGCTCTCCCGCTGTGGCGGAACCTGACTCACTACCCGCCCCGTTCTTCCCACACTTCCATCAGGTTTCGACATGTTCCGAGCTAATTTCATCGCCGTTTCAGGTCTGTTGCTTTTAAGCGCTTGCACCTCGATGACGAGCGTGCAGCGTGCGGCAACGACACCGCTGCCGGCGACCGTCGTAAACCTGCTCAACGCCGCCAATATCCCTGCCGATGCGCTGGGCGCGATCGTGATCCGTATGTCAGATGGCGCAACCGTTCTTGTCCATCGCGCCGAGGCCAGCCTGCAACCTGCCTCCACCTTGAAGCTGGTAACGTCGATTGTCGGTCTGGAACAGCTCGGCCCGACGTATCGTGGAAGTACCGAGCTGCGTACCAGAGGCGAACTAGTCGACGGCGTGCTGCGCGGAGACCTGGTGCTCCGCGGAGTGGGTAATTTTGATCTTGACTGGCAGGCGTTCCAGCGAATGCTGCAAAAGTTGCGGCACGGCGGGATTTCGGAAATCAATGGCGACCTGGTTTTAGACCGGCAATGGTTTCAGCCATCGCGCCCCGATCTGGGCGTACCGCCGTTCGATGAAACACCGGAATTCCGCTACAACGTGATTCCCGACGCCCTGCTGCTCAACACCAATTTACTGCAGCTTGATTTCGAATCCAGCGAGCGGGAAAGCACCACAAGAATGCGCGTGGACCTGACCCCGGCGATGGACCGGGTAACGGTGCTATCGAATATGACGTTCGTTGATCGCGCGTGTGCCGATTGGGAAGATGGCTGGAAGTCGCCCACATTAAGCCGGAGCGAGGATGGTGCCATTCGAATCGAGTTGCACGGCGAGTTTCCGCGAAATTGTGCGGCGTCGACCAGCATCAATATGCTGGATCGTATCGATTTCGCTGATCGATTGTTCCGAACACTATGGCGAAATTTGGGCGGAACGTTCAGCGGTCAGACGCGGGAAAGTACGGTGAGCGATCCTGCACCTGCGGACACACGGTTACTCACGCAGCAACAGTCGCGCACTCTTGCGGTGGTGACGCAGGACATCAACAAGCGCAGTGACAATCCGATTGCACGGCTGCTGTACCTGACCATCGGCAGCTTAGCGGCAAACGACGGCCAGACCGTGACGACGAAGCGCGCGGAGCGGCAAGTGCGGGCGTGGTTCAGGCAACACGGCATCGACGACGATGGCCTGGTGCTGGAAAATGGCTCGGGGCTATCCAGAATCGAGCGCATTCGTCCTTCGCAACTGGCGGCTGTATTGCAGGCCGCTTACCGCAGCGATTGGGCACCGGAATTCATGGCGAGCTTGCCGATCGTCGCGGTTGATGACGGCAGGCAAAATCGACTGGGCGACAGTCCGGCCGCGGGGCACGCACGCATCAAAGGGGGCACGCTGCGCAATGTTTCGGCTGCGGCCGGCTTTGTAACCGACGCGACCGGTGAGCTTTGCATCCTGGTCGCGATCATCAATCATCCGTTTGCCAAAGGTGGTGCGGCGGTGCCGGCACTGGATGCGTTGATAGACTGGGTAGCGCGTCATCGGGAACTAAATACGCCGTAATCAGGGTGTATTTAGTTCCCATAAAACGCATCAGCGCAGATCGCCGGTTGACCAGACTGCTGTGGCATAAACGGCCGGAGAGCCGCCTGCAGACTGGTTTGCCGCGGTTCTTATTCTAAAATTCCTGTCGTCCCGGCGCATAACCAGAATGGTTGCGCCTGGGAGACAGCAGTTTTGGTCTATGGCATTTCCCGGGGATGCGCCCGGCTAGCATCAAAAGCATCAAAGAATCCGTGTGTATTCCGTCCGTACTACATCGCGATCGCCACAATCGAAGTGCCACCACTCGCTGCTGATCCCTTTGAATCCCCCCTGCTGCATCGCTTCGCGCAGGGTTGTCCGGTTGCCAACTTGCGATACCGTCAGCTCAAAGCGCGCCAGCATTTCCTCTTCCAGCGCTGGATGCGAGCGCTCGCTCAAGTCGTCAAACGGCGTGCCCATATCCAGCTCGCTGCCCCGACTATCCACCAGCGTGATGTCGACCGCCATGCCGAACGAATGAATCGAGCCGCGCACCGGGTTCGCCAGATAGCCGAGCAGGTCGGTGCCTTGCAGGGCTTGCCATAACTGCTCCTGCACGCGTTGCGGGCGCAGCGCATCGAGCACCAGCAAGCGCAGTCCGGGATATTCACGGCCGAGCCACGCAATCGTTTTTTCCAATCCTTGCGCCGCGTGCGTGTGCAACCACGCGCAATCGAGCGGCGAATACAGATCGCGACCGACAAAATTATTGGCACTCGCGTAACGCAGATCGACCCTTGCGCCCGCGATGCTCGCGAGCGGACGAAAATCGGCATGGCTGGCAATGGATTCAACCGGGTGGGATCGGGTCATTGCTGTCAGCAGCGTCAGCGCAACGGCTTATTTTGGATTGCGCTGAGGATGGTGGCGACGCGCTCTGTGCTGGTCAAATCTGCGGGTGTCTGTCCAATGACCTCGCCAATCCAACCTGCGATGTCGGCGTTGGTCACGCCGGTCGTTTGTCGCGCTTCAATGGCCGCTTTCATGGCGCGTAATTTGAAATCGCGCCGGGCGGCGTGAAAGGCAATGGGTGAGTCAATTTCCAACGCCGATTCCAGTTGCAGCAGCCGCTCGGCAATCGGCGTGGCAGCCTCGTCAATGCCGGAATTTGAGGCTGCGCCACGCTGAGCGTTATGCAACCGTACGCTTAAACTTTTTTCCCACGCGGCGGGCAATGGTGACAGCAAAGCCCAGCGCTCGGTAAGGTGTCCGACCTCACCGGCAGTTTCAGCCTCCACGCAAAGTGCCAATTTCGCCTGCAGCGCGTCGCAAATATTGAGCCAGCCGCGCTTGGCACTGCCGGCCAGGTATTGTTGAGCGGCATCGCGGGCGGTGCGAAATTGGGCGTCGAGTCTCGCGGCTTCAGCGCGCGGCGCTTCTCCGCATTTGCGCCACTCTGCATCGACTTCTGCGATAGTTCGCTTGATTTCTGTCCCCGCATTATCCGCCGACAATCCCGCAAGGCGAGCGATCAATGCTTCGCGCGAAGCCTGACTGGCTTTGAACTCGGTATCACGCGCGGCATGCATCGCGTCGCGTTGTGCGAACACTGCATCGGTGGCGGTTTTAAAATCCGTCCACAGCGCGTTTTCAACTTGACGCATCAGCGGCAATGACTTCGCGTGCGTTTGCCATTCGCTTTGCAATTCTCGCACCCTGGTAATCACCTCACGATTCCTGGTATCCGAAGTTAGCTGCTTGACACGTGCGATCAATTTTTCGCGCGCCAATTGCGCCACCTGGCGTGCTTCCGACAAGGGACCGTTGAGACGTGCGACACTCGCCGCCACGCGCGCGGCCAGCGCGGACTGCGCCTTGTGCGGCACCGTGTGTTCGACGGGCCCGCATTTGCGCCATTCGGTTTGAAAATTTTCCAGGGCGCGTGCCACGGTCCGCCAGTCCGGTACCGCCACATTCGCAACCGGCACGGATTCAGGCGTTTTCTCGGCGTTTGTCTCGGCAAGCGTCACGGTATCAAGGTTGTCAAGCAGCTTATTGCGCAAAGCAAGATTTTCCTGACGTACTGCCTTCAGTTTCGCGAGGTGCGCCGCCACCGGCAGGTAAGCTGCCTTCAGCGCGGCATCAAAACGTTGCCAAAGCGGACGGCTGGTCGCGCCACCCAGCTTGTCGAGTTCTTTCCAACGACCACGCAGGCCATCTATAGCATCGGCGTGTTGTTTGATCGCGATTTTTTCACTTATGCTTGCCGTTGCCAGCGCTTCCGCTTCCACCACAAGATCATCGCGAACCCGGCCGCCGCCCCAGTGTTGCCAGCCTTTCAGGCGCGAAGTTTCGGCTTGCAACAATTCTGTGCGCGCCTGCAATTTCTTTTCGAGCGTCAAGCCTTTTGCGTTCGTTGCCGCGTCATCAATGGCCGTCAAATATTTGGCGGTTTCTGCGAGCTGCCCGGCGGCCAGCGCCGCTTCGGCTTTTTCAACCAGCGCCGTGACAGTTACGCACAAGGCGTCGCTGCGCACTTGCTTCAATGCCTTGCTTTTGTCTTTTGCTTGTTGCCGGGTTTCAACTGAGCGCGCTTGACGCGCATCGGACTTGGCTGTTTGCCACGAGGCGAAACGCGCCTCCAGCAATTCGCCAATAGCTGAATCCGCCACCGGCGCAAGCGCGCGCCAACGCAAGCTGGCGGAAGGCGTGGTTGGCAAAAAAACGTCGGCGCGGGTGACGTCAACGTCGCCCGTCGCACCGGCTGTGGCCGGTTCCGGCGCGGGTGCCGAAACTGACTCCTGCCGTAATTGCTCCAGTAACGTCAAGCGCGCGTCTATTGCTGCAAATATCTGAAGCCCTTGTTTCAACTCGCCACATTTGGCGTCGAGCTGCGACGCCTGGATATTGCCACCGCCACTCGCCGGGGTGCCTGGTGCTGACGACAGCAGCGCCTCTACCTGTGTGCAGGCGACGGTGCATTCCGCGCGATCTTTGGTGCCCTCGATCAGTTGCGCGCGCAGGTTCTTCAGCAGCGAGATCGCCGGCTCCGCCTCCGCCAGCCAGCGCTTTATTTGCAGTTGCTGCTCGCCACGTTCGCGTGTCAGCGAGGACAGTTTGGTCCATGCCGCCTGATAGTCGGCCTGCTGCTTACCGTCCAGCAGCGTCTGGTCGAGCTGGTTCCATGAGCGGTCCAGCTCAACCAGTCGATTGGCCGGAATAGTCGTTTCATGCAGCAGCACCGCTGCGGTTTCGATCAGCTTGGCAGCGCTGACACCAGCCAAGCGGCGGTTGACCTTGGTCTCATAACGCAGCTTGGCGGTGCGATGGACACGCCGGTCGTGGTCGCGGAACTCCCGCTCTGCACGCTTGAGTGCGTCCTCGCTGGTCAATGCCTCCACCGCGGCGTACTTGATGTCGATCAGCGGCGATTCTTTTGCAACCGTCAACAGCGCCGCGTCATCGCCGATCGCCGATTGCAACTTGCCCTCCCAAAGTGCCTTGACGGCCAGCTGCGCGGCAATTTGTGCAGACGACGGCTCGACCGGCGGTTTGGGCGCGGGGGTCGGCGGAAGCGGTTCGTTTTTCTTAAAAATTTTGCTAAGCATATTGGCGGCAGAGGCAAGCGTGTGGAGGCAAATTTGCAACGCGCATTGTGCCATCTATCTGTCGTGCTATCGTGAACCAAAGCGTCGCGTCCGTCATCCAACTGGTTTCAGCGCGGCATACGTAACTGCGGGTCAGCCGTTTTTTAGTAGCGAAGTCCAGCACTGGCGGGGTTGGTGCGGCACTTCTGCCCTGTGAGGCCCGACCGTTGGCGATCTATGTCATATATTGCCGCGCTGTTGACACGCAAATAAATGGCTTGGCTTTGAACATTTTCCCTACGTTCACAACAGATATCTCGCACCATCCACTTGCCATTTGGAATTTCTGTTTGTGGGTGGGCGAGGTCGAAGGATGACTTTAGCGGCCACATTCAACAGTTTGGCTGTTTTTTTGAAGCAGTCGCTCCGCTCGCGTCGTTCACTGCTGATTGCGCTCTTCCTGTCGGGCGTTATACATGTGGGCGCAACCGTCGGCACGCCGGATTGGTTAATCGGCTGGCAACGACCTCCTGCCGCAATATTCAGCGCTGTGTTGACTCCAACCGCGATCCCGGCATTGATCGTCGCGACCAGGAAAGTCAAACCATCGCGCAACCGCGCCGCACCCAGCCATGCTCGCAGGCGTGCCGCCCAACCGCTGCCGACGCCAAAATCAGCAGCGACTTTCGCGGCCCCTGAAAACGCCCTCGCCGTCGAGCGGGGCGTGGCTGCAGACGTGGCTGAATCGGGCGCAGCGGGCGGATCAAGCGCCGTCCGGACCGCGAATGATTCGACCAGCCTCGCAGATCCGTCAGCAGCGACAGCGGATAAGCCACCCGTTCCTTCTGAAACAACTACGCCGCCGGGAGCGTCGGCGGCAGCCGTGACGGCGTTACCCAGCCGCGCGTCCATTGCCTATAAAGCCACCACCAGCGTTGCCGATGGCGTCGCGCACTACACCTGGAAACGCGATGGTGACAAGTATTCATTTGAGAGCACCATCGCGGCTTCCGGTTTTTTTGTGAATATGTTCGCCGGTACCATCACGCAGCAAAGTACCGGTAGCGTGACTTCTGCCGGGCTAGAGCCAGCCCTGTTTACGATCAGGCGGGGTGATCAGGAGGCCGAAACCGCAGAATTTCAACGCGAGACCAGGGAAATCAGGTTGTCGCGTGGCCTGGAATCCCGCCAAATACCGATGCCGGCCGATCTGCAAGATACGCAAAGTTTTTTATTTCAGCTGGCGATTGAAGCAGCCCGTTTGAAAACGTCCGAGGATCGGGTGACGATTCTGGTCACCAATGCCCGCAGCGTTAATCGCTATGTCTTCAAAAAGGTGGGCGAATCGACCCTCGAAACCCGCCTTGGCCCCGTCGAAACGGTTCATTTGGTGCGAGAAACGAATGAGCCGCGCGATAGTTATGAGGCGTGGTTATCGCCCAAATATCACTACCTGCCGGTGAAGCTAAAGTTCTTCGTCGACCGCTTCCCAGCGGAATTGATTGCGACAAGCATCACCTCTGCGCCATAATAGCGGGTTGAAGCAATCATAAAGCGCCTGCCAACGCGCCCACCATTCCTGATGTCATTTACTCCCGCCCAATTCAATACGCTGGTCGAAGCGCTGACGATCGTTTTGCCGCTCACTTCGCCGGCTGACGTGCAGCTAAAGCGATTTTTTAAAGAACACGCCAAGCTTGGCGTGCGCGATCGCGCCATCATTGCCGAGACCGTTTATGCGGTTCTACGTCATCGCCGCGCCATCGAAGCGATTGCCACCGATGGCGTACCACGCAAGATGGCATTGCTCGCCTTGACCCGGTTTCAGGGGATGAGTTCGCGTGAGTTGACGAATGTATTAAAAAAAGCCGAAGTTACCTGGTTGGCCGACACCAAACATTTCGTTCCCAAAAAGACTTCATTGGGATTGGAAGCTGAATTACCCGACTGGGTGGTGACCCATCTTAAGCTAAGCATGAACGACAAGGAGATTCTGGCGCTTGGCCGCAGCATGATGAATCCGGCACCCCTCGACCTGCGCGTTAATACCGTCAAAGCCAAGCGCGATGCGGTCATGAAGTTGTTACAGCGCGATGGCATCGTCTGTGAGCCCACGCCATGGTCGCCGATCGGTATCCGCTTGCAAACCAAGGTGGCGCTGGCAAAGCATCCCGCTTTTCTGGAAGGTTTCATCGAAGTGCAAGACGAGGGCAGCCAGCTGCTCGGCATGTTGATGGAGCCTAAACGGAGCGAAATGGTGGTAGATTTTTGCGCAGGCGCAGGCGGAAAATCGCTGCTGCTTGCCGCAATGATGGGCTCCACCGGGCGCGTTTACGCGATGGATGTGTCCGAAAAACGACTCACCAATTTAAGCCCCCGGCTGAAGCGTTCCGGCTTGTCGAACGTGATGCCACAAAAAATTGACTCGGAAAATGACACCAAGATCAAACGTCTTGCAGGAAAAATTGATCGGGTCTTGGTCGATGCACCATGTACCGGTTTAGGTACGCTGCGCCGCAACCCGGATGTTAAATACAGACAGACCGAGCTGGGCCTGGCGGAGTTGAATGTGAAGCAAGCCTCGATCCTGCAATCGGCGGCGCGATTGGTCAAACCCGGCGGCAGGCTGGTTTATGCCACCTGCAGTTTCCTCATCGAAGAAAACGAAAATATTGTCGAGGGGTTTCTGGCCAAGCATTCGCAGTTCAAGCTGGTCGATATCAACAAAATTTTCGAACGTCTGAAAATACCGATCAAGAACCAAGGTGCCTATTTCACCTTAAGCCCGCTGCTGCATGCCACCGACGGTTTTTTCGCTGCCGTCATGGAACGCGTGAAATAAATCCCGGCAGGCCGCGAGGCCGCCTTTGTTACCGTGCAAATTCTTTCGCAGAACTTCGATACGCTTTGGAACCAAATTGTCACGCCGCCCGGCTGGATCCAAATTGGCGTTATCGCTGCAGGTTTCGGTTTAGCCTGGATACTGGCGCGACTGGCTCGCGAAAAAATCCCTGAACATTTTCAATCTAGCGCGCTGAAAATTGGTGCCGGCAGCATGCAGCGTTTGGCGCTGCCGCTATTGGCGTTGGTATTTATCTGGATCGGCAAAATCGCCTTGTCCCGCGTCTTGCCCGATCCACAGCCTGCGCCGATTCTGAACGTAGCGGTATTGTTGGTCGCCGCGTTCGCCATGATCCGGTTATCGGTGTATCTGCTGCGCCATCTTTTTCCGCTGCGCCCGTCGTTGAAAGCTTGGGAGCGCGTTTTCGCCTTTGTTATCTGGGCTGTCGCTGCGTCATATTTGACGGGCATTCTGCCGTACATATACGCTGCTCTCGATGAAGTGAGCTTCACCGTCGGCAAACGTGAAATAACCTTGCTGACGGTAATTCACGCGTTGCTGTCGGTTCTGTTGACACTCTTCATCACCCTGACGCTGTCGATCATCGTTGAGAACCGGGTGATGAAGGCGCAAAGTCTTGACACCGGCATGCGCGTGTTTGCCGGCAAACTGGTTCGCGCGCTGGCGTTTGTGGTGGCTATTTTGATTGCATTGCCACTGATGGGCATTGATATTACGGTGCTGTCGGTGTTTGGCGGCGCGCTTGGTGTTGGATTGGGGCTGGGCCTGCAAAAAATCGCCAGCAATTATGTAAGTGGTTTTGTAATTCTGCTGGATCGGTCAATTCGCCCAGGTGATCTGGTGACAATCGCGGATCGCCAGGGGGTGGTCTCAGATATTAGGGCGCGCTACACGGTAGTACGCGGGCTCGATGGTATCGAAGCGATTGTTCCCAACGACAGCATTATTAGCAGCACGGTCCTTAACCATTCGTACACCGACCGGGCGGTCGCGATCAAGACGACCGTGACAATTTCCTACCAGAGCAACACGGCTAGCGCCATGTCGTTGTTACTTGCGGCTGGGGTTAGTCAGGCACGGGTTCTGCTTGCGCCTGAGCCGACCGTTTGGATCAAGCATCTAGGCGACAACGGTATTGAATTGGAACTGACTACCTGGATTCGCGACGCTGAGGACGGGT
Organism: Betaproteobacteria bacterium; assembly: GCA_043768625.1. Lineage (GTDB taxonomy): Bacteria > Pseudomonadota > Gammaproteobacteria > Burkholderiales > Usitatibacteraceae > UKL13-2. The sequence goes on along the minus strand of JAYVKG010000194.1, from coordinate 5,989 downwards.
CCGGCTCGCTCCGGTCCGGCATTTTCGTCGATGTGCTACGTGACTTCCACAAAGAAGGTATTGAAATGCCCACGCCCCAGCGCGAAATACGCATACGCGCCGACGCGAATATTGGGCCTTTGCCTACGGTCGCACAGGCATCGCATCACCTTATTAAATAACTGTTTTTAATCAATAATTTACACAAATTTACGTTCTTAAAACTCGAATCAGCGTAAACTGCCCCCATTGTATTTAGCTAGTTAAATTTTCCCCGGAGCACACTTGGTAACGATCCCTGATTTTTTTTCCACCGGCTTGATTAATTTGCCGTGGTGGGGCTACATTGTCGTCACGCTGGTTGTTACCCATGTGACCATTGCGGCGGTCACCATTTATCTGCATCGTGCGCAGGCGCATCGCAGCCTGGATTTGCATGCGATCCCGAGTCATTTTTTTCGGTTTTGGCTGTGGCTGACTACCGGCCAGGTAACCAAGGAATGGGTGTCCATCCACCGAAAGCATCACGCCAAATGTGAGACTGAAGAAGACCCGCATAGCCCGCAAATACACGGCATCAAGAAAGTCGTGACACAAGGCGCAGAGCTTTATCGGGTGGAATCCAAACGTGCCGAGACGATGGAGAAATACGGCCACGGCACCCCTGATGACTGGATTGAGCGCAACGTCTATGCCGCGTTTAGCTGGCAGGGCGTTGGCTTGATGCTGGTTACCAATCTGATTTTGTTTGGGCCCCTTGGCGCTGCCATATGGGCGGTGCAAATGGCATGGATCCCGTTTCATGCCGCAGGCATCGTCAACGGTGTCGGACATTATTGGGGCTATAGACATTACACCGTGACTGACGCCAGCACCAACATCACGCCGATCGCATTCTGGATCGGCGGCGAAGAACTGCACAACAACCATCACGCTTTTCCAACCTCGGCGCGCTTTTCGATGCGCTGGTATGAGTTTGATATCGGCTGGTTTTATATCAATATCCTGGCGTCTTTGGGTCTGGCGAAGGTCAAGAAAGTCGCGCCGCGACCGCGTTTCGACATGAACAAATTGGTTTGTGACGCAGAAACATTACACGCGGTGATCGCGCATCGGTACGAGATTGTGACCAAATATGCGCGTACGCTCAAGTCAACCTGTGCCGCCGAAATTGGCCGCATGCGCGCAGATGGCGTTGCGTCGTCACTGACAAGCCTTCGTGAAGGTAAGGCGGTAAAGCGGTTCAAGCATTGGCTCAAAATTGATGCGGACCAGTTGACGGCAGAACATCGCGCGACGCTACATGAAACGTTGGAGCATAGTTCGGTACTGGAAACGGTCTACTCGCTGCGTCAGGAGCTTGCCAAACTGTGGGAGCGGTCTACTTTGTCCAAGGAAGAATTGGTGTTCAGGTTGGAAGACTGGTGCAAGCGCGCGGAAAGTACCGGTATCGCGCAACTGCAACAGTTCTCCCGCCAATTGCGGAGCTACGCCTAGCACCCGCGATGTAGTCTCACCGCCGTCACGACTTGGCCACGCCTGATGCGGTTTCTGCGGACGCGCGCCGCCAAGTTTTAACGGCCGGTTGGTTAATTCACTGGCTTCACAATCGTGTCTGACGCCGGACCATCTAGTGCCAAATCAAATGTGTGCACACCGGTTGACGGTTGCTTGCGACCCGTCCACTTGGGATGTTGAAGGGTATGTGCCATGTCGTTATTACCGGCTTGCCAATGATCTTCCATCGATGCACGCGAGAATTCGTAATCTTTTGATTGGCTTTCAAATTTGCTGCGTCGGTAGATCAGGTGCACTACCGAGACCGCCGCCTCGTGCCGCCGGGCGACGAGCGCCAACGCGTCAGGGTCTCTCTTCAAAGCCTCAGGAAGTTTTGCCATCAGGCGACGAGCCGCTTGGGCTATAGCCTGTTTATGCAGTTCGCTATCCGTGTTGAGTCGGGTACGGCTGGAAAAGCGGATTTCCTTTTCCCGTTCCGTCACCTGCAGCAAGTTGGTTGGCAACGGGCCGCCTGCAGAAAAGAGATCTACCTGAAAAACCACGCGATGGTGCGGGCCGGGCTGATCGAGCACATATTGCAACGGGGTATTAGAGACAAGACCGCCATCCCAATAGTGTTCGCCGTCGATTTCGATGGGCGGAAACCCCGGCGGCAGCGCACCACTCGCCATGATGTGTCGCGCATCAATGCGCTGCTCAGCGGTGTCGAAATAGGTGAAATTGCCACTCCTCACGTTGACGGCACCGACCGATAACCGCACCCTGCCGGAATTCAACAGGTCAAAATCCACCATTCGTTCCAGGGAATCAAGTAACGGGCCGGTATCGTAATAACTAATGGCACCCATCGAACCTTGCGGCTGAAATGGCGCGGCCGGAAACCGCGGCGAGAAAAACCCCGGCAAGCCGAACATGATTGCTACCGATGCACTTGCTTCGTTGCTCAGATGTCGGTGCGCGGCGGCAAATCCCGTCGGACTCGGCGTCAGATTGGCGGAAACCATGTTCCAGAATTCGCGCATACGCTCAACCCGTCGCTCGGGCGTGTTGCCTGCAATTAGCGCCGCATTGATGGCGCCGATTGAAATGCCGGCGATCCAACTTGGCGCATGACGGGTTGTTTCCAGAATTTCATACACGCCCGCTTGATACGCTCCCAATGCACCGCCGCCCTGTAAGACCAGAATGCATTCTTCCTTAGGCTCCGTGCGTTTTTTACGAAGGGTAGTTTTCATCGATACTGGAAAAGTTGTTGGCCAGTGTCGCTGGCACAACGGGATGGATGGCGGCATGCCACAGCGCGGTTCGCAAAACACTTCTTTTGAAACGGAAATCGTAACTTGCCATTCTTGAAGAACCCGAGCGCTTGGTGCAAACGGGCATTCAAGTGCGCAATTGGCGTGCGGTCGGGCCAATTCACTAAGGAGCGAATAAACATGAGAGAGGATAACACCCCTTTTAAAGCCCCCGTGCTAACTATGGAGCTGGATACAGCTTTGAGCGAGATGACGCAGACGCAAAGAGTGTGTTCGCATTAAATTGGTTTTTCGCGTTATTTCCTTGTGCTTCATATTTTTCGGGTGTGGCAAACCGTACCTATAAATGGGTCTGCAAAGTTGGCGTTTAGTCGCCCATTCTGGTTGAGTGTAATTGCAACTTATGGCCGACAACGGCAGTGGCTGCGTCAAGATATGGCCGCGCTATCGGTATGCTGCGGCAAATTGCGCTAGCGAACCCATGATTTATATCGCAGTCGGTCGCCTCCATATAATCCAAGAGCGGCGACCGAGGCGTACAGGCTAAAAATGTCGCCGTGCCCACACTTTTAAGTAATTATGTGCGATGGCGAACAGTGAAATAATTTCACGATGGCAATAATTCTTCCGTTAAGTGCCAATTTAGCTGCAGCCGATAACGACCAGGTCCGGTTGGACTGGAGTGGTTCAGCAGAGCGCGCCTTAGACGTTGTCTTACTAAATCCGACGTTAACGATGCTACGTACCGGGTTGTGTTTGACAAAAGTCATAATATTCATAGCGACAATTTAGTCCCCAACCGCTGGCGCGATAATAAGACGAAATATATAAATATCACACACTGTGCCAAGAACAATTCATACGCCGTTTTGTTGCCTTTATGGTCTGCGATGTTGACCGACAGTGCTGTGCGCATTCTGCGCGGGTGCGCTAACCAATCGTATTAAAAAAACTTTAATGAACGTTAAGTGTCGCCATCTCCTGCCAACGTTTCAATTTAGATTTATGTCCGCAGCCGTTATTGGTCTATCTACGATGCCGACGAGCGCATGCCACGCTGAAACCGAGAAGATTGAAAATATCGTAATCGAAGGATCACGGGTCAGCCAAATTGGCATTTCGGATTCCGCCAGCGCAGGTGTTGTGACGCAAAAACAACTGGAAGCACGCACCGTCTATCGCCCTGGAGAATTACTTGAGGCGACACCCGGTCTAATCGTAAGTCAGCATAGCGGCGAAGGCAAAGCCAACCAGTTTTACCTCCGCGGCCTGAATCTGGATCATGGCACTGATTTACGCACAACGGTCGACGGCATGCTGGTGAACCAGCGCACGCACAGCCACGGCCAAGGCTGGACCGACCTGAACTTCATGATTCCCGAACTTACCGCGCGTTTAGAGTATCGCAAGGGGCCCTATTACGCCGAGCAGGGGGATTTTGCCTCGGCAGGTGCGGTCAGCGTAATTTATGCCAACCGCCTTTCCGCAGGGATTACCAGCGTGGGCTTCGGACAAAACGGTTTCACGCGAACCTTGGTGGCAGACTCGCCAAAAATCGGCAACGGCAATTTGCTCTATGCGTTGGAAATTTTCCACAACGACGGACCCTTCGTAAACAAGGATGATTACCGCAAATACAATGGCGTGCTGCGCTATAGCGAGGGAAGCGAATCCAACGGTTTTAATGTGAGCCTGATGGCGTACAAGGCACGCTGGAACGCGACCGACCAGATTCCACAACGGGCCATTGAATCCGGTTTGCTATCAGGCCGCTTCGATGCGCTCGACCCCACCGACGGCGGCACCGCCCACCGCTACAGCCTTTCGTCAGCCTGGCAACGGTCAAGCGAAGCCAGCGCAACCAAAGTCAATGCGTATCTGATTTCACAGCAACTCGATTTGTATTCCAATTTCACTTATTTCCTCGACAATCCGGTTGATGGCGACCAGTTCTACCAGCCTGACCGACGCATCATAACCGGCATCAACGCAAGCCACACTTGGCAACTGCCGCTGACGAGAGTCAAATCGGAAAACACCCTTGGGGTGCAGTTTCAGAATGACAACATTTATAACGGTCTTTATTCGACTCATGCCCGCCAGCGTCTGTCCAGCACGCGGCAAGATCATGTTAAGGAGGGCAGTTTTGCGCTTTACGTCGAGAATGCGACCAGGTGGAGCGAACAGTTCAGAACCGTGGCAGGTGTGCGCGAAGATTTCTATCGTGAAATTGTCAAGAGCAACGTCGATGAAAATTCTGGCAAAGCAACCGGCAATCGCGCCAGCCCCAAGCTGAGCCTGATTTTCGGACCATGGGCAAAAACTGAATATTATTTCAACATTGGTAATGGCTTTCACAGCAACGATGCCCGTGGAACCACTATATCTGTCAATCCTCGCGATACCGCCGCCATTGCAACCCGTGAAAAACCGTTGGTGCTGTCACGCGGACTTGAGGTAGGGGCAAGAACCGAATTTATTGCAGGCTTGCAAAGCAGTTTTTCGGTCTACCGGCTCGATTTCACATCAGAATTGCTGTTTCAGGGCGACGCTGGCACCACCGCCGACACCGGACGCCCAAGCCGGCGTGTCGGCTTCGAGTTTTCCAACTACTACAAACCGACCAACTGGTTGACGGTCGATGCCGACATTGCGTTCGCGCAGGCCCGCTATCGCAATTTCGACCTGCTTGGAAATCGGATTCCCGGGTCGATCGAAGGTGTGGCTTCGCTCGCGATAGCGGTCGATAATCTGGGGGCGTACTTTGGTGGTCTGCAGCTGCGTTATTTCGGCCCGCGACCATTGATTGAAGACAATAGCGTGCGCTCCAGCAAAACGGCTACGCTCAACGGACGCGTTGGCTACAAAATCAACACCAGACTGCAGGTCGATCTTGAGGCCTTCAATCTCACCAACCGCAAGGATGCAGCCATCGATTACGGCTATGTGTCGCGGCTGCCGGGTGAGCCCGCCGAAGGCGTTTTCGACAAACATTTTCATCCGATTGAGTCGCGTTCCTTTCGCGTCAATTTGATTGCGCGTTTCTGACGCGATTGGTATTCCAGACATGCCATTGAGACGAAAGACATTGCGTGGCTACAAAATCGTTTAGGGTCAGCCACCATTACGTACCGAAATCTAGAGGAATACATGCGTCGATTCACCGTTTCCATCGAAGACAACCTGGCCGATAAATTCGATGCGCTTGCGCGTCAACGTGGTTATGAAAATCGCTC
>JAYVKG010000193.1:0-14955 GCA_043768625.1 Betaproteobacteria bacterium | reverse complement strand
CACCATTTCTTGAAGTGCGCATAGTAGTCATCGCCGAACGGCTGCAAGGCATCGCGATTGACACGGTGAAAATGCACGCAGTCCTCATCGAATCCATAGTAAGGGGTCAGGTCCATGCCGCCGCCAAACCAGAACGTATCGTGCTCGGCATCAAGCGAGGAACGCGCGATAAAAAAACGCACATTCATATGTACCGTTGGCACGAACGGATTGTGTGGATGCAACACCAGCGAGACCCCCATCGCCTCCCAGGCACGACCGGCAATTTCAGGACGATTAGCCGCTGCAGTCGGCGGCAGCTTGGTGCCGATCACATGCGAGAACAGCACGCCCGCGCGTTCAAACAAATTGCCGTCTTCAATAATTCGTGAAATGCCGCCGCCGCCTTCGTTACGCGTCCATGCGTCGGTGCCGAATGGCTTGCCATCAAGCGATTCGAGCCTGGCGACAATACGCGTCTGCAGATCAAGGAGGTAGGTCTTAACGTCGGTGATGTTCATAAGAATTTCTGAGGAAAACTCCAGGACCGGAGCGGCTGGTGGCAAACTTTCGGCCGGCGAGGCCGACCAATAGGCGTTCTAAATGTTGGGGAGGGCTGGCCCGCTTACCCACGATTAATCGCCCGATACCCAATGTCGCGGCGCATCTGCATGCCACTAAATCGTATCGGTTCGAGCATCCGGTACGCGCGCAACTGGGCGAGTTCCACAGTATCCCCCAATGCGGTCACGCAAAGTACGCGGCCCCCATCGGTCACTATTTTGCCGTTCCATTCACCCGTGCCCGCGTGAAACACCCGCGCGTCGACGGTGTTTGCCGGCAGGCCGGTGATCTCTTCGCCCTTGATCGGCGCATCCGGATAACCTGCCGCGGCCATCACCACGCCGAGCGCCGCACGTGAATCCCATTCGGCTTCGACGTCATCCAGCGTGCCTGCAATCGCGTGTTCGAGCAACGTCAGGAAATCGCTGTTGAGCCGCATCATGATCGGCTGGGTTTCCGGGTCGCCCATGCGCGCATTAAATTCCACCACACGTGGATTGCCTTGCGCGTCGATCATCAAGCCGGCGTAAAGAAAACCTGTGAACGGCGCGCCCTCATCTTTCATGCCGCGCAAAGTCGGTATGATAATTTCGCGCATCACCCGCGCGTGTACCTCAGGCGTCACCACCGGCGCAGGTGAATACGCGCCCATGCCACCGGTATTGGGCCCCAGGTCGCCGTCGAAAATGCGTTTGTGATCCTGCGATGTTGCAAACGGCAACGCGTGCACGCCATCGCACATGCAGATGAAGCTTGCCTCTTCGCCCTGCATGAATTCCTCGATAACCACCCGATAGCCTGTCGCAGCTGGCGCCCTTGCCTTGCTGCCTGTGAACATCAAATCAATGGCTGCCAATGCATCTTTCAAGGTCATGGCCACCACCACACCCTTGCCAGCGGCGAGGCCGTCAGCTTTGATGACGATGGGCGCGCCTTCTTGTTCGATGTAGGCGCGCGCCTCGACAGCATTCGTGAATGTGGCGTAGTTCGATGTAGGGATGTTGTGCCGCACCATAAACTGCTTGGCAAAATCCTTCGATGACTCCAGCTGTGCAGCGCGTTGCGTAGGCCCGAAAATTTTCAGGCCCGCCGCCTGGAATGTATCAACCACGCCAGCCGCCAGCGGTGCTTCGGGACCAACGACGGTGAGATCGATTTTCTCATCTAGTGCAAACTTGAGCAGGTCGGCAATGGCGGTGATGTCAACGTTGACGAGTCCATCCTCATGTGCCGTGCCGGCATTGCCTGGTGCGACATAGACGCGTTGCACGCCGGGGTTTTGCGCTAGCCGCCATGCAAGCGCATGTTCGCGGCCACCAGAACCAATAACGAGGAGTTTCATGGATGGTCCAAATTAATACTTTAGAAATCGTCTAGGTCTTCATCTACCAAGGCTAAATTTGATCCGTCTGCGTAGGCTTTAAATCCCTCAAGACTGCGCGTGTCAAAAATACCAACCCCCCGGCTCTTACCGGCCATGATCGTAATTTGGATACCTCCATCTTTTCGATTGTCTTTCCAAACTGTTATGGACACTTTAGTTTGTGGCTCAGGGTTGGCTATTTCTTCGCAGTCGGATAATTTCTTGAGCTGCTCGTAACGCATTGCCGTGTAGCGTTCCAGCTGATCCCGTTGAAATTCCAACGAGTTACCCCAGAAATTTCGCTTATTCATGCCCGCTATATCCAATCGCTACAAGTCAATGCTTAAAATGCCGCATTCCCGTCATGACCATCGCCACATTCTTTTCATTCGCCGCCGCGATTACTTCTTCATCCCGCATCGACCCGCCCGGCTGAATCACCGCCGTCGCGCCCGCGTCAGCAATTACGTCCAGCCCATCGCGGAACGGGAAGAACGCATCGCTTGCTGCAACAGAGCCCTTCAACGAGAGACCGGCATTCTGCGCTTTGATGGCCGCGATCTTGGTTGAATCCACACGGCTCATCTGCCCAGCACCCACACCCAGGGTCATGCCGTAGCGGCAGAACACGATGGCGTTGGACTTCACAAACTTGGCGACGCGGAAGGCAAATATCAAATCGTTCATTTCCTCCACGCTGGGCTTTCGCTTCGTGACGACTGTCAAGTGCGCCACGTCGAAGTCGTCCGAGCTTTGTACCAACAAACCGCCGCCAACGCGCTTCATGTCGACGTCTTTTATTGCGGGCGCGAATGGGATTTCCAGCAGACGGACATTTTGTTTGGATGCAAATACTTTGCATGCCGAAGTGCTGAAAGACGGCGCGAGCACGACTTCGACAAATTGTTTGGAAACAGCCTCCGCAGTCGCGGCGTCAACTTCGCGATTGAACGCGATGATCCCGCCGAAAGCCGAGGTGGGATCGGTTTCGAGGGCACGCTGATAAGCGGTCAAGGGGTTTTCTGCAATCGCCACGCCGCACGGATTGGCGTGCTTCACAATCACGCAGGTCGGCACCTCAAATGCGCGGCAACATTGCCAGGCGGCATCGGCGTCGGCAATGTTGTTATAGGAAAGCTCTTTCCCTTGCAGTTGCTTGTAGTGCGCGAGCGTGCCAGCAGCGGGATGCTTCTCCACATAAAAGGCTGCATCCTGATGCGGATTTTCCCCGTAGCGCATGTCCTGCGCCTTACTAAACGTGAGATGTAACTTATCAGGAAACAGGCGGCGATTGTTATCGTGGTCGAGCGAGGAAAGATAGGTGCTGATCATGCCGTCGTACTCGGCCGTGTGGGCAAAGGCTTTTTTTGCCAAAGCAAAACGGGTGTCATGGCAGAGCGCACCATCTTGCTGCGTCATTTCTTCCGTGAGCTTCAGGTAGTCGCCGGCATCGGTGACGATGGCCACGAACGGATAATTTTTGGCCGACGCACGCACCATGGCAGGGCCACCTATATCAATGTTCTCGATGGCGTCTTCCAAAGCGACATCCGGCTTGGCTATTGTCGCCGCAAAAGGATACAGATTCACTACCACCATATCGATGGCAGGGATATCGTGCTTCCGCATCGATTCGAGGTGATGCGCGAGATCGCGACGCGCGAGGATACCGCCGTGTACGCGCGGATGCAGCGTTTTCACGCGGCCATCCATCATTTCCGGAAATCCAGTGTAGTCACCGACCTCGACCACCTCAAGGCCGTTTTCCGCCAACAATTTCGCGGTGCCGCCGGTGGAGAGAATCTTTACGTTGCGGCTGGCAAGGAATTTGGCAAACTCAACCACACCGGTCTTGTCGGAAACGCTAATCAACGCGCGCTGGATCGGAATGTACTTGGTCATGTAGGGGCCAGGAGTGCGGGCGCTTGACAGGCTGCCAATGGCGGATGAACGGCACAGAAAGCCGCAGCTAAAGATTTTCCGTTCACCCTTGCAATAGCCCTCACCAGCTATTCAATGCCGTGCTGCGTCAGCTTCTTTCGCAGCGTATTGCGGTTCAGCCCGAGCAACTCGGCTGCCCGCGTCTGGTTGCCTTCGGCTTGGTGCAATACCACTTCCAGCAGCGGTTTTTCGACATTGGCCACCACCATGTCATATATATCTGTGGCGTGTTCGCCGTCAAGATCCTTAAAATATTGCGTCATCATTTTCCGTACGCACGCGGAAAGTTCACTATCCCTGCTGTCTCTGCCTTCTCTACCTTCTCTACCTTCTCGATGCACATTCATATCGAATCTTCCCTGTTTTTTTATTGTTGTACCGCTTGATGAAACACCCCCTAAGCCGCCTTTTGGTCAGCAGCCATTTCCCCATCGATCAAACGCGCAAAAAACCGATCCATCGCCGCCAGCTGTTGTACAGCGCATTCAAGCAAATGCATGTCGTGCCTGAAGTCGATGCCGCCGGGCAAGCTGGCGAGATACCAGCCGATATGTTTTCTGGCGATCCGAATACCTTTGTAGGCACCATAGAAATCATGCAAATCGCGCAAGTGCCCGGTGGCAATAGCATGAATTTCTGCATACGAGGGCGCGGCGAGATGTTTGCCGGTGTCAATGTAGTGGCCAATCTCGCGAAAGATCCACGGACGGCCTTGCGCAGCCCGGCCAATCATGACCGCATCACAACCCGTGTAGCTGAGCACATACCTGGCCTTTTCCGGCGAATCTATATCACCGCTGGCCGTGACCGGAATGGTGACGTTGCGCTTTACCTCGCGAATGGTGTCATATTCGGCAGCACCATCATATTGGTCGTGGCGGGTTCTGCCGTGCACCGCGAGCGCCGCAATGCCGGATTGCTCGGCGATGCGCGCAATGGACAGCGCATTTTTGTGCGCCCGATCCCAGCCAGACCGAATTTTCAAGGTGACCGGCACCTCGACCGCATTAACCACAGCTTCGAGGATCTGCGCGACCAGCAATTCGTCCTTCATCAACGCCGAACCAGCATCAACCCTGCAGACTTTCTTGGCAGGGCAACCCATGTTGATATCGATAATATGCGCGCCCTTGTCAACGTTGTATCGCGCGGCGTCGGCCATCATGGCGGGAGCGGCACCGGCAATCTGCACCACAATCGGCTCAGCCTCGCCGACATGGTCACCGCGACGCAATGATTTTTCGGTTGCCCAAAGGCGATGATCAGAAGCGACCATTTCGCTGACTGCCATGCCCGCGCCGAGCTGTTTACAGAGCTGGCGAAAAGGCCGGTCGGTCACGCCCGCCATGGGCGCCACGATCAGGTTATTAGCCAGTGTGATATTGCCGATTTGCACAGGGCAGGTCTATTTAGAATACGACAAGTTGCTCAAACAACGGGCGCTCATTTTATAAGCAATTCACTTAACCGCAAAACAAATTTTGTGATTTCGAGAAATATTTCTTAACTAACTGATTTGGCGTGAATGTGTAGGTCGCTGCCAAATCCACCACCGCCCGGCGTTTCGAGCACGAACACATCGCCGGCGTTCATCTCGGTTTCATCAGAATACGATAATTCAGTGCGACTACCGTCGGCCCTTTCAATCCAGGTTTTTCCCAAGCCACCCTCCTCACCACCGGCCAAGCCAAAGTTGGGCACGCGGCGGTGACCGGAAAGAATGGCGGCGGTCATTGGCTTCAGAAAACAAATCTTTCGCGTTGCGCCATTGCCGCCACGCCATTTACCCGCCCCGCCACTGCCCTGACGGATCGAATGCTCAATTACCCGCACCGGATAACGCCATTCGAGAATTTCCGGATCGGTCAGGCGTGAATTGGTCATGTGCACCTGTACCGTATCGCAACCGTCATAGCCTGGCCCTGCGCCGGTACCGCCTGAAACGGTTTCATAATACTGGTACAGATCGTTGCCAAAAGTCACGTTGTTCATGGTTCCGGAACTGGCCGCCATAACGCCAAGCGCGCCATAGAGCGCATCGGTAATGCACTGCGATGTTTCGACGTTTCCCGCCACGGTAGCGGCTGGCGGATGGGGATTAAGCATCGAGCCTTTCGGGATGATGATCGTCAGCGGCTTCAAGCAACCCGCATTCAACGGAATATCACTGTCGACCAGAGTGCGGAAGACATACAACACGGCCGCAGTGACGACGGCTGAGGGGGCGTTGAAATTGGACGCCAATTGTTTTGATGTGCCGGTGAAATCAATAGTCGCGCTACGCTTATCCGCGCCCACGGCAATCCTGACCTTGATCACCGCACCGTTATCCATTTCGTAGGCGAAGCTGCCATCTTTCAAGGTGCCGATGATACGGCGCACACTTTCTTCGGCGTTGTCTTGCACGTGCCGCATGTAGGCGCCGACCACATCGAGCCCGAAATGCGCCACTATCTTGCCAAGCTCCTGAACGCCTTTTTCATTGGCCGCAATCTGGGCGCGCAGATCGGCGATGTTTTGATCCGGATTGCGCGCGGGGTATTTGGCACTGGTTAATCGTCCACGCATCTCGGCCTCACACATGACACCATTTTCGACCAGTTTGACGTTGTCGAGCAACACGCCCTCGTCTTCGACCGTCGTTGAAAATGGCGGCATGGAGCCGGGCGTGATGCCGCCGATATCGGCGTGGTGGCCGCGAGAGCCGACATAAAATAGAATCTCTTCGCCAGTATCGGCAAATACCGGCGTGACTACGGTCACATCAGGCAAATGCGTGCCGCCGTTGTACGGATCGTTCAATACGTAGACATCACCCCGCTGCATTTTGCCCGCATTCCTGCGCACCACCGTCTTGATGCTCTCACCCATCGAGCCCAGGTGCACCGGCATGTGAGGCGCGTTGGCAATCAGGTTGCCCGTCGCATCAAACAGCGCGCAACTGAAATCGAGTCTTTCCTTGATGTTCACCGAGTAAGCCGTATTCGCCAGCCTCAACCCCATCTGTTCGGCAATCGACATGAATAGATTGCTGAAAACTTCCAGCATGACAGGATCGGCCCGGGTGCCGACCGCGTAGCTTGTTGTGCGCGGTATCACCCGGGTCAGCACCAAATGATTCAGCGCGGTGACGTTTGCCTGCCAGCCAGGCTCGATAACGCTCGTGCCGTTTTTTTCGGCGATGATCGCCGGACCGGCAATACATTGGCCGAGGCACAGTTGCTCGCGCAAATAAATCGGCGCGGCGTGCGCGGCGCCCTGGCTTACCAGGCGCACGGTCGAATGCGGCGTTGCCGGGGTGGCCGCTGCCTCACCAAAGGAAGACGTGATCGGCGCACCGTTGCGGCCGATTGCTTCGCAACTCACCGTCTCGGCGACAATGTTGCGGCCCGGCATCAGGAAGCTGAAGCGCTTTTTGTAGGCAATATCGTACTCGCGCCGCATTGCCTCCAGACTGCCAAAATTGACGATGAGTGCTGAATCGGTTCCCTCATAGCGCAAATGTACCCGGCGCTTCAGCAGTATTTGCGGCCGCGCCACACCCTGCGTTGCCACTTCTGCCAAAGCTAGCAGGCCGAGTTGCGCGAGCTCGTGATCGATTGCGTCAAGGCTGACTGCGGATAGAGGAAGCTCTAGGCTTTTTTCACGCATGGCGACGATATCGGCGAGCCCCATCCCGTATGCAGACAGGACGCCCGCCAGCGGGTGAATATACACGCGGGTCATGCCAAGCTCATCGGCCACCAGACAGGCGTGCTGGCCGCCGGCCCCGCCAAAACAGGAAAGCGTGTACTCAGTCACGTCGTGGCCGCGCTGCACGGAAATGAATTTAACCGCATTCGCCATATTGGCCACCGCAACGCGGATGTAACCCTCGGCAACCTGTTCAGGGGATAGTTTTTCACCCGTCGCCGCACTGATCTCGGCAGCGAGCACGCTGAACTTGGTGTGCACACTGTCTGCATCCAGCGGCTCATTCCCGCCCGGCCCGAACACGCTCGGGAAATGCTCCGGCTGAATTTTTCCGAGCATGACATTGCAATCGGTGACGGTCAGCGGGCCGCCGCGGCGATAACAGGCCGGGCCAGGATTGGCCCCCGCCGAATCAGGACCTACCCGGTAGCGTTGGCCGTCAAAATGCAAAATTGATCCGCCGCCTGCGGCGATCGTGTGGATGGACATCATCGGCGCGCGCATCCGCACCCCAGCAACTTGCGTTTCAAATTCCCGTTCCAGTTCGCCGGCATAGTGCGAGACGTCGGTCGACGTGCCGCCCATGTCAAAGCCGATAATCTTGCTAAATTCCGCGACTGCGGCGGTGCGCACCATGCCGATAATCCCGCCCGCCGGGCCTGACAGGATCGCGTCTTTACCTTGAAATTTGTTGGCGTCGGTAAGCCCGCCATTGCTTTGCATGAACATCACCTTGCAACCGGGCAATTCAATCGCAACCTGACTGACGTAGTGGCGTAAAACAGGCGACAGATACGCATCGACGACGGTAGTGTCGCCGCGCGAGACGATCTTCATGAGGGGACTGGCCTGGTGCGAAACGGATATTTGCGCAAAGCCCGCAATTTGCGCCAATTCGGCGATATCAACTTCGTGCTGGTGATAACGGTAACCGTGCATCAGTACGACGGCAATTGACCTGAAACCGTTATCCCATGCGGTTTTCAGGGCTATGGTCGTTGCGGCAACGTTGAGTGGAACAACCGTTTCACCGTGTGCGCCGATCCGCTCGTCAACCTCCACCACCGATGAGTACAGCAATTCCGGAAGCACAATATGCCGGTCAAAAATGTGCGGGCGATTCTGGTAGCCAATGCGTAACTGGTCGCGAAAACCTTTGGTAATGAACAGTACCGTCGGTTCGCCTTTTCGTTCGAGCAACGCGTTGGTGGCAACTGTGGTGCCCATTTTCACCGCTTCAATTTGCGCAACCGGAATAGGCGCGTCCTTCGCCAGGCCGAGAAGATGGCGAATTCCCGCAATGGCAGCGTCGCGATACTGCTCGGGATTTTCTGATAGCAGCTTATGCGTCAGCAACCCGCCATCCGGTTGTTTGGCCACGATATCGGTGAAGGTGCCGCCACGGTCAATCCAGAATTGCCAGCGACCGGGATGTTGCACAGCGGAGTTTTTGGAGGTCATCGAGACTTGATCGGTTTACAGCCAGATGCTCATGATAGCAAGCCGGCCGCCCACTTTGGGCTGGCCACGCCAAGCGGAATGTTTACCGCATAATGACTACTTCACTTTTAATTCCAGCCAGCCATGTTCAATGCTCCGCTTTCCCTGACCACCGAAACGGCGTTCGAGTTGCCCAGCTATCTGCACGAATCGGGTGCGCATAATCCGTGGGTGGTGGCCAATCTTCACGGCAAAGACATCCACAGTTTCCTCGGCGGGCCTTGCTTCGACGGCTTCGGCAACCTGTGGGTTACCGATGTTGCGTTCGGCCGCATTTTTCGCATCACCGCCACAGGAGAGTGGGATCTGATCATCAAGTACGACGGCTGGCCGCAGGGGCTTCAATTCCATAACGATGGCCGTCTGTTTATCACCGATCATCGGCACGGCCTGCTGGTACTGGATGTGGACTCGCGGCGTATTTCACCTCTGGTGACCCACTACATTTCACAACGCTTTCGGGGCTTGAGCGATCTCACCTTGGCCAACAATGGCGATCTCTATTTCACCGACCAGGGACAAAGCGGGTTGCAAGAGGCAGCTGGCTGCCTGTATCGCTTGAAGGCTGACGGCGCGCTGCAGCAACTGATGAACAATGTGCCTGGGCCCAGTGGTTTGGCATTAACTCCAGACGAAAATTTTCTGCTGATGGCGGTGATGCGTGACAACGCAATCTGGCGCGTGCCGCTGGTTGAAGGCGGCGTATCAAAAGTCGGCAAATTCGTTCAACTTTCCGGCGGGACGGGACCGGATGGCATGACGATTGATGGTGACGGCAATCTGTATGTGGCGCATCATGGACTGGGATGTGTTTGGCAATTCGACAAGCGCGGTGAGGCGAAATACCGCATCGATTCATCGCGCGGCGACTGGACTACGAATGTGACGATTCATCCGCAGCGGCCGAACGAGCTTTACATGACGGAGGCGCAAACCGGCACGATTCTTAAATTGTCGCTGCCGTTGTATTAAAACCCCATCACTGGCGCGCCTCGTGGCTTGTTTTTGTTCTGAAAGCCGCACCAGCGCTAGCGCTACGCTTTTAAATTTCCTATAAAACCAAACGCTCGGCGTGATCGGTCGAGCCTGCACGATCCACTGAATACCTCGCAACGCGTTCAGAATGCCTGACGCGCCGGGGGGAGATAGGATTGAGATGACAGAAAACTCCTCACTGCCCGAAGGCGCGTTTGACAACTTCCGCGACGAAATGAGCTACGGGGATTATCTCGGCCTCGACCAGTTGCTCACAGCGCAGATGCCGCGTTCAAAAGAACACAACGAGTTGCTCTTCATCATCCAGCACCAAACCACCGAGCTGTGGATGAAACTGATGCTGCATGAGTTGCTTGCTGCGCGCGAACAAATTCGCTCGGGCGATTTGTCGCCGGCATTCAAAATGCTCGCACGCGTCTCGCGCATCATGAATAATCTGATCCAGGCATGGGACATACTCTCGACGCTCACGCCGACCGAGTATTCATCGTTTCGCGACAGTCTCGGAAAATCTTCCGGCTTCCAATCGCATCAGTACCGCGCGCTGGAATTTATATTTGGAAACAAGAATGCGGCGCTGTTAAAACCGTTTGAACATCGCAGCGAAATTCACGCGATGCTTTGCGACCTGCTGAACTCTCCGTCGCTTTACGATGAAGCAAACCGGTTGCTGGCCAGGCGCGGCTTTGTCCTTGATGCCATCGCGACTGATCGTGATTTCTCGCTCGCCTATTTGGAAAATGCATCAACCATGGCCGCGTGGCGCGAAGTATACGCAAATCCAAGGCAGCATTGGGATTTGTACGAGCTGGCTGAAAAACTGGTGGACCTTGAAGACTATGTTCGACAGTGGCGGCATCGGCATGTAACAACGGTGCAGCGGGTGATTGGATTCAAGCGTGGTACCGGCGGAACGGCGGGGGTCGGGTATTTGCGGGAAATGCTGGAGGTGCGGCTGTTTCCGGAGTTATGGGATTTGCGGACTGAGCTTTAGGTGTTGATGCGAAGGTTCGCTTTCATTCGGAATGATCGCGTCGATGACCCGAGAAACGAAAAAAAACGCAAGTACCGGCTAACGATTTTCAGCAAAATTCTTCTTCTCAGCTTCATCAAACTGCCGCACAAGCCTGCGTGTGAGAGTGTAGGCTAGAACGCCCCACACAATTAGAATCATCAGTGATGGGATCGAGTAGGTAAACGGTTTTCCCTCAATCCAAGAGCTCCCCGCGGAAATGCCCTCTAGAAAAAACGGAATCAACGCAATCGCGAAAAAACTTGTGGTCGCAATCAACAATGTA
Organism: Betaproteobacteria bacterium; assembly: GCA_043768625.1. Classification (GTDB taxonomy): domain Bacteria; phylum Pseudomonadota; class Gammaproteobacteria; order Burkholderiales; family Usitatibacteraceae; genus UKL13-2. Next base: position 3,621 of record JAYVKG010000193.1, on the reverse strand, counting down.
TCGCGCAGCTTGCCGAGAATAAACATGCCAGCGCGAAGGTAAATCATTGCCAATAGCAACAAAATAAGTGTTTCGGGCTTTTTGAAAGCGAAAGCTAGATTATCAATAACGTTGGAATTTCCGTTCAAACCAAGCATGGAGAAAAGCAGTGAGTTGCCAACCCACATCGATAAAAAAAGCGCTGCGGTCACGATGACATAAAAAAAATCATTGCCAATTGCCGCTCGAAAGCTGGGAAATGAAACAGGAAGGCAATGCGCAAAATGTAAGCATTTGTTGAGCCACGGATTTAGTCGCTTGATAAGCTTCGGTTGATATCATTCGCATGATTCTGGCTCCTTAATTTGTATGGCATAGCGCTGCTCCAATTTCAAGGAGCAGGGTAAAGTCAAGGGTATAGTGCGCGCAGCGCCATAAGCGTCAGCTGCATTTCGATACGCACTCAAAACGTTTTTGAATCGTCTGATTTTTACACGTGTAGAGTTCATATTTGCTGATGCCTGTGCAAACTATTACAGCGCCTAAGACGACTGGCGGCACCTCTGCTAACCCTAAGCTTCCTACCCCGCAGATTCCCAGCTGAGCGTTATCGTCGAAATTACATCGGTTTAGGTCAAGACTTTGCCTTGCATAACTTATATAGGTGCACTGCGGCGTGAAGAGGGGAATGTCGCCATTTCCAACAAACTGAGATTTTATTTTTTCACCATGCAGCTTTGGCGACAGACCATTTGCAAGTCCGCGCGCAGCCCGCTCGATTGCCAATTGCGGCTCCAATGCGCCAAACGCTTTCGGATCAATCATCTCTGCGGGCGGAAATATTGCGTCTCCGATGATGGAATCGATTAGCGATTGAGCAACGCCGATTCCTTTCAAGTCTACGGGTTGCAGCTCCGTGCCGCTGCTGTCCCAAAAACGCACGATCGTGTTGCTATTTCGATCAGATGCCAACCTGACTTTTGTCGTTCGCCCGTTTGTATCAAAACTATCAATTTGTGCGCTGGAGTCGTAATTAATGATCGTGGCAACTCCTCCCGTGATAACGCGTGCGAGCCGCCCTCCTGCGTCTTTCTCAATCCTCAAATCTAAGCGCTGAACGCCGTCTAAAAGTTCCATAACGACGCGCGTGTGCTCAGCCATAACGGGCGATTCAGCCGTTGAACGAACTTGTGCAGACGTCATCGCGCTCAGGCAAGCAAGCACTTAAATTTCACATTGAGGTTCATGCTTTTGCTCCCTGTTAAAATAAATTAGCTACAGAGTAATGAGATGAATATCTCCCGTCGCTAGTTCTTGCGACCACTAAATGCTGCTCGTTACCTTATAAAAAATATTAAACAAACCAGCCAAATAACGATAATAAAACGCTATGAGAAATAGCATTTTTTGTCAACATACCGCGTTGCGCGAAATTTAAACGCGATGAATGATCAAATTCTTTTTAATGACAGCAGCCCATGTGCCTCATCACTTTCGCCTGGAAAGCCCACCCAGATTACGCATTAATCGTTGCTGCCAACCGCGACGAATGGCACGGCCGTCCCGCCGCGCCCGCCGCATGGTGGAATGATCATCCGCAAATCCTCGCCGGCCGCGATTTGCAGGCAGGCGGCACCTGGATGGGTGTGACCCGCAGCGGTCGATTCGCGGCGGTGACTAATTTTCGCGATCCGGGTGACAGAAAATCGACGGCGCGTTCACGCGGTGAATTGGTGACGGCGTTTCTTCTTGGCGATGAAACACCGGCTGGTTTTTTGACAGCAACGAGAAATGTTGCGGATCAATACAACGGTTTCAATCTCATTGTGGGCGATGGAAATTCAGTCGCGTATTTCGGCAGCTTTGATGGCGCAATTGAAACGCTTGCGCCCGGCGTTTATGCACTAAGCAACCACACGCTGAACGAGCCGTGGCCTAAAGTCAAACAGGCAAGGTCGGCTCTGGGCGCGGCTCTTAAACCAAATATGTCTGTAGAGGCGCGTCGAATGGCGATCCATGCATTTTTATCAAACAACGCGGTTGCACCGGATGACAAATTGCCAAATACCGGCGTGGGCATTGAGTGGGAGCGGGTGTTGTCACCCGCGTTGATCGTGACAGAAGAATACGGGACGCGGGCATCGACGATTTTGTCGATGGCCAATGACGGCATGGTTTCGCTGGAAGAGCATAGCCGGGCAACCGATGGCACTATCCACCACATCGCAAAATTTGTTTTTCAATTGCATTCAGACTGATGTGGAAATCTCATCAAGCGCCTCGTGCGTGATCATGCAGGCGTACCCAGCGCCGATGCCATCGCTGGCGATGCGAGTGAAATGTTTACCCGGTCCAAGTTGGCACACTCTTGCATCGCTGCCAATAAAAACGTCGAAGCGCCGGCTTCCCGTTGTTTAATCCGGCGGTTTCCTGCCGGAACCCATCGCCGCACGACCTAAACGATCATTAATCGCTTCCCATGCGGCTGTCATCGGCGGCGCTTCCACCAGAATGATGGCGGTCTGTGCGGCGTCAAGCGTGCGCAGGTGCGCATACAGGTCGCGCGCGTAACTTGCGGAATCTCGTTCCGCCGTAATCCAGACCAGCGGCCGTACTTTTTTCAAGCCGACGCCTAGGGGTAGCGGCACGATGCCAGGAGGTGCTGCAAATGCGAGAACCGCGACATGTTTTCCGTCGGCGAGATACTGGTCGGTTTTCTCCTGCAGCATTTTTCTTCTGAGCAAACGCAGCGGCGTCAACGGCGCATAGTGCGCCGCAAGGTTGCCGGACACGCGCGGCGACTCTATGGTTGAGGACGTCGGGTTTGCCGACGGTACGTCTTCGGCGCGCAGTGGCATTTCCCCGATGACGCGGGCTATCATCTCCGGTGTAATTGCCCCTGGCCGTAATATCACAGGATGTTTAAGCGACTGCATGCGCGAGAGGTCAATGATGGTGGATTCGATTCCCACATCGCATGCGCCGCCATCGAGGATCATCAATCCATCACCGAACTCGGTGCGAACATGTTCTGCAGTCGTCGGCGAAATATGACCGAACTTGTTGGCGGAAGGCGCGGCGATAATACCGCTGCCACCCTTGGCAAATTCGACCAGCAACTGCTGCGCGAGCGGATGTGCCGGACAACGCAGGCCCACCGTCGTCTGTCCGCCGGTAACGGCATTTGGAATGCGCCTGGATTTTTTTAAAATCAGGGTAAGTGGTCCCGGCCAGAATGCGTCGGTAAGTTTCCTGGCCATCCGCGGAATCCCCACCGCCCAGTTCTCCAGCTTTGCACCTTTGGCGACATGAACGATCAATGGATGACTCGCGGGCCGCCCCTTCGCGGCAAATATTTTCGCGACTGCGTCTTCATTGGCAGCATCAGCACCGAGCCCATATACGGTCTCGGTAGGCATGGCGACCAGATTGCCGCTCTTCAGCACTTCGACGGCGTCAAGAATTTCTTGGGAAGGCGCGGCATGTGGCATGGCACTATTTTGCCCGAACGGCGGACTGATAAAATATCCCCATGACTGAACCTGCAAAATCCCCATTCCGATTATCTGTTGCGCCAATGATGGACTGGACCGATCGGCATTGCCGGACCTTTCATCGCCTGCTGACCAAACACACACGGCT
>JAYVKG010000192.1:0-3200 GCA_043768625.1 Betaproteobacteria bacterium | reverse complement strand
CGCATCGCGCTTCGATCAGAGGTTGCCGGCGAGGTGATTGCGATTCGCTGGCGCTTTGACCCGCTCGCCCTGCTGCGTTTTCGCCTCGGTTTTTTTCTCGAGGCCAGCGCCCCGGCACTGGTGGGGAAGACGCATCTAGGACTGCGGTTTAACGATTTTGAATTACGCGACACCGCGCTGTCGGTCGATGCGCGCCTGCTGTCCGCCTCGCATATTGCCGGCGCGTTGATCGCACCCACCGGCAGGATTGGATTGCAGCAGTCCGCTGAGGAACACTTCAGCTTGCGGCCCGCAGCAGACGACCAGCATGCGTGGCGTGCCGATGGATTGATCAGTCTCCAGGCGGAACAGCTGGTATTTGGCGGCATTCTTAATGCGCCGGTCGGCAGCCACGAATTGAAATTGCGAGGTGACGGTGCGACGATCAATATTTCAGTAGTGCGCTCTACAGGGCCGCTCAAACTGGAGGGCACCGGCGCCATCGCACTTGCGCCACCGCGCCGGGTGACTTTTTCAGGCTTTGCCACCGCCGCTGATGGTGCCCCCGCCGCGCTCAAACAGCTCGGGCCCATGATGGCAGATGGTCGCCAGCGCATTGATCTAAACACGCCATGGTAGGCCCGTTGCGTCACCCCCGCGCCGCGCCCCCCTACCACTCGCCGTGGTGGCTTGGCAGCGGCGCGTTCGGTGCGCATGCGCAGACTGTTTTTCCAGCGATATTCGGTCGCCCGCCCTCATTGCGCTATGCGCGGGAGCGATGGGACTCGACCCCGCACGGCAAAGCCGACGGCGATTTTGTGGACGTTGATCGTATCCAAGGCGCGCTTGAAAAACCGATGCTGGTGGTGTTTCATGGTCTTGAGGGCTCATCACAAAGTCCTTATGCATTGAATCTGATGGCCGAGGTGCAGCGGCGCGGCTGGCGCGGCCTGGTGCCGCACTTTCGCGGCTGCAGCGGCGAAATCAATCGCCTGCCACGCGCTTATCACTCTGGCGACGCGGCCGAGATCGATTGGATACTGCGTCGCGCCAAGGCTGAAGCGCCCTGCCAGCCGCTGTACGTTGCGGCAATTTCGCTCGGCGGCAACGCCACCCTCAAATGGCTCGGCGAGCAGGGCAGCGCGGCATTGCCGGTCGCCGATGCCGTCATTGCGATTTCGGCACCGATGGATTTGACTGCGGCGGGGGGCGCGCTGGAGCGCGGTTTCTGCAAGTTGTACACGAAGAATTTTCTGGCAACGATGAAGAAAAAATCGCTATCCAAACTGGCAAGGCATCCCGGGATTTTCAATGCCGACATCGCCATGCGGGCCACCACTTTGCGCGAATTCGATAACGTGGTCACTGCACCCCTGCACGGCTACCGCGATACCGATGACTACTGGACGCGCGCGTCGGCAAAGCCGGGACTGATCGACGTGCGGGTGCCTACCCTGCTGCTCAACGCCCTCAACGATCCATTCCTGCCGGCTTCGGCGTTGCCGACCGCAGCACAGGTATCATCTGCCGTTACGCGACACTTCCCGGTCGCGGGCGGACACGTCGGGTTTGCATCCGGCCATTTCCCGGGCAATGGCGGATGGTTGCCACGGCGAATTTTTCATTTTATCGATCACAGGAATTAATACATGTCACACGCTGCGGCAGAAATTTTCAAAGCTTATGATATTCGCGGGATTGTCGGCAAAACGCTCACGGCGGAGACGGTCGAACTGGTCGGACGCGCACTCGGCTCCGAAGCGCGACGACGTGGCGGCGCCGCCATCAGCATCGGCTATGACGGCAGGCTTTCCGGTCCGTCGTTCGCGCAGGCGCTGGCAAGAGGCATCCAGTCCACCGGCATCAACGTGATTAATATCGGCATGGTGGCCACGCCGATGGTGTATTTCGCCGCGTATCATTTCAACACCGGCTCGGCAGTGATGATTACCGGCTCGCATAACCCCCCCGATTACAACGGCATAAAGATGGTGATCCAGGGCGAGACTCTCGCGCTCGACGCCATTCAGGATTTAAAACGCCGCATCGACGCCGACGATTTTTTGAACGCGGATGGTGGAAAAACAGGGAGCTATGAAACCCGCGACCTGAGTGACGCCTACCTTGCACGCATCGTTGGCGATGCCAGGATGTCGCGGCCGATGAAAATCGTTGTCGACTGCGGCAACGGCGCGCCGGGGGCCTATGCGCCCAAGCTGTTTCGCGCGATGGGTTGCGAAGTGGTTGAGCTGTTCTGCAATGTCGACGGCAATTTTCCGAACCATCATCCCGATCCCTCGCAACCAAAAAATTTGCAGGATGTGATCCGCACGTTGCAAGAAACCGATGCCGAGCTGGGTCTGGCATTCGATGGTGACGGTGACCGGCTGGGGGTGGTGACGAAGGACGGCGAAATTATCTATCCCGACCGGCAGCTGATGCTGTTTGCGGCGGATGTACTTACGCGCGTACCCGGCGGCGAAGTTATTTTTGACGTGAAGTCGTCACGTAATTTGTTCAAATGGATTCGCGATCACGGCGGCCGCCCCAGCCTGTGGAAAACCGGCCATTCACTGATCAAACTGCGGATGAAAGAAACCGGCGCGCCGATTGCCGGCGAAATGAGTGGCCATATCTTTTTCAAGGAACGCTGGTACGGCTTCGACGACGCACTCTATTGCGGGGCGCGGCTGCTGGAGATTGTCAGCAAGCACAGCGACGCAAATGCGCCGCTGAAAGCCTTGCCCAATGCGGTGTCCACGCCGGAATTAAACTGGCAGCTGAAGGAGGGCGAGCCGCACGCACTGGTCGAGCAAATACGCAAGACCGGCAGATTCGATGGTGCGACCGAAATCATTACTATTGACGGCGTCCGCGTTGAGTACGCCGACGGCTTTGGGCTGGCGCGGGCATCCAACACCACGCCCGTCATGGTGCTGCGCTTTGAGGCCGAAACCGAGACCGCGTTGAAACGCATTCAGGAGGATTTTCGGCGCGTGTTGACGGCGGTGAAGTCGGATGTACCACTACCCTATTGATCGTTGTCAAACGTCATCGCTGGTGGTTTAGCCCATGTCCTCGCGCTTGTTACTCACCCGTCCGTTGCTGATATTGCTGGCGCTGCTGGCAATTTTCATCACGTTCGACAATCTCGCCCAGCGCAAACTCGCCAATCCTGACGAAGGGCGCTATTCGGAAATATCCCGCGAAATGGCGGCGTC
>JAYVKG010000191.1:0-2603 GCA_043768625.1 Betaproteobacteria bacterium | reverse complement strand
CTGCGCTTCATGCAGGATGGTGGTGGCCAGTTCCTCGATACTCTTGGTGGTGGAATTCAAATACGAGATACCGGCGTTTTTCATGAGTATTTCGGCTGTGTTGACTTCCCATTTACAGTTGTCCAGCGCGGCGTATTTGCTGTCGGGTTTACGTTCATGGCGAATTTGTTGCAAGCGTTCAGGCACGATGGTGAGACCCCAGACTTTGTGTTTGAGTGGTGCCAGTGCGGGCGGCAGCTTGAGTTTCTCGAGATCCTCGGGAATCAGGGGATAGTTTGCCGCTTTGATGCCAAATTGCAGCGCCAGATACAGGCACGTCGGGGTCTTGCCGCTGCGCGACACGCCGACCAGAATGAGATCGGCCTGATCGAGATTGCGGTTAGTCATGCCGTCGTCGTGCGCCATGGTGTAATTCACCGCCTCGATGCGCTGGTTGTAATCCTTGAAATTACCCGCCGAGTGGCTGCGTCCGACCGCGTGCGCCGATTTCACCTTGAGCTCTGCCTCCATCGGCACGATGAAACGCTCGAACATGTCCAGCACCATCGCGTCCGCCTTGGCGATTTCATCGCGCAGATCGTCAGCCATCAACGACGTGAACACCAGTGGCCGCATGCCCGATTCGAGGTGCGCCGCCTTGATCTGGTTAAGTGCGTCCTGCGCTTTATCGAGGTTATCGATGAAGGGCAGGGTGATGCGGCGAAATTCGACCACGTCGAACTGGGTGAGCAAAGAATTGCCAAGCATTTCAACGGTAATGCCGGTGCGGTCAGAAATAAAAAATGCGGTGCGTCGGGTGGACATGGCGGGTCTCGCTAGCCCGCGTTTACGGGGCCGCTATTTGTGGGCGCTGCAGGGGTAATTCTGCGGTCGGGTCAGCTATAATTCTATCCTTATTCCGCACTGCAACATTTCTCTTTTGACCGTTTCTTCACCTTATTTTTTAATTGATGCCATGTCCAGCTCATCCGCCGTCCCGTTGGTTATAAGTTTGTCCGCACTTCGCAAAGGCGATGTCGCCACGGTAGGCGGCAAAAATTCATCGCTGGGCGAGCTGATCAGTCAACTGGGACAGGCCGGGGTGCGGGTTCCCGGTGGCTTCGCGACGACGGCCGAGGCGTTCCGCGATTTTCTGAATCACAACGGGATTACCGCAAAAATCAACGCAGCCGTCGCGGCGCTGAATGTGGATGACCTTGCCGCGCTGGCCAAGACCGGCGCCATGGTGCGCACACTTATCGCGACCGCACCGTTCCAGCCGGAATTGGAGCGGCAAATTCGCGATGCTTACGCCGCACTGACCAGTGGCGACGCCGACGCGTCGTTCGCCGTGCGCTCGTCGGCCACCGCCGAAGACCTGCCCGACGCGTCCTTCGCCGGCCAGCAGGAAACCTATCTCAATATCAAGGGCATCGACAATGTGCTCGACGCAACCAAACAGGTGTTTGCGTCGCTATATAACGACCGCGCCATTTCCTATCGCGTGCACAAAGGATTTGCGCATGCCGAGGTGGCACTGAGCGCCGGTGTGCAGCGCATGGTACGCGCAGATACGGGCGCGGCCGGCGTGATGTTCACACTCGACACCGAATCCGGTTTTCGTGAGGTGGTGCTCATCACGTCCAGTTATGGACTGGGTGAAATGGTGGTGCAGGGCGCGGTCAACCCCGATGAATTTTATGTTTCGAAGCTATGCCTGAAAAATGCCCGCCCTGCGGTTTTGCGCCGCAGTCTTGGCACCAAGGCCGAGAAGATGATTTTTGGTGCCGCCACTGCCGCCGGCAAGTCGGTTGAAACCAAGCCCGTTGCGCCTGCCGAGCGCGAACGGTTTTCGCTGACCGACGCGGAAGTCGAAGAACTGGCGAAGTATGCGGTGGCCATCGAGGCGCACTACGGGTGCCCGATGGACATCGAGTGGGCCAAGGAGGGAAATATTGATGGCGGTGACGGCAGAATATACATCCTGCAGGCGCGTCCCGAAACGGTCAAATCGCAACAGTTGAAAACCGGTTCGCTGACCCGCTACCGCATGACGGCGGCGGGTAGCAAGATTGCCGAGGGCCGCGCCATCGGCAGCAAAGTGGGCCAGGGCCCGGCACGCGTGATCAAGGACGTCGCCGAGATTGGCCTGTTCAAGGATGGCGATGTCATTGTTACCGACATGACCGATCCAAATTGGGAACCGGTGATGAAACGTGCTGCGGCCATCGTCACCAATCGTGGCGGGCGTACCTGCCACGCCGCGATCATCGCCCGTGAACTGGGGGTCCCTGCCGTCGTCGGTTGCGAGAATGCAACCGATGTCGTGACCGAAGGCGAAGTCCTCACGGTGAGCTGTTGCGAAGGTGATACCGGCAATATTTATCGCGGCAAGGTTGGTTTTGAAGTGCAGACGATTGCGCTCGACAACATGCCGGCCATTCCGGTGAAAATTTCCATGAACGTCGGCAATCCGGAATTGGCATTTGATTTCGCGCAATTGCCCAATGACGGCGTTGGCCTGGCGCGGCTCGAGTTCATCATTTCCAACACCATCGGCATCCATCCCAAAGCCTGTCTGGAATATGAACGGCTGCCGATGGAGCTGAAGGAACAAGTCGCCA
>JAYVKG010000190.1:0-5687 GCA_043768625.1 Betaproteobacteria bacterium | reverse complement strand
GGCTATTTGATGAAGTTGAGCGCCCGTCCGAGCGCAATCAAGCCAGCGAACAACGCCACGCTTAATACCATGCCCGCAACCACCGTGGCGAGGGCCAGAGGAATGCCCGCCAAACCCAAAGAAGAAATGCCCCAATAAGCCATCAACGTACCTGGAACGGCAGCGCAAAGAATGGCGAACACCGACAGCAAATAGGATTTCATCTCGACGATTGTAACGTGGGCGTGAACATATCCCCGATCACGGGTGTTGCCTCTGCCATCAGGCGATGGCGGCAGTGCTGTCATATGCCGATTATCCCCATTGCATTTTTCCGCCTTAAAGATTTGGCGCCAGCCAGCGTTCCGCCGTGGCAATGTCCCAATTTTTACGTTTCGCATAATCTGCCAACTGGTCTCGATCAATTTTTCCGACCGCAAAATATTTGGCTTCCGGATGTGAAAAATAGCACCCTGACACTGCCGCCGTGGGCCACATGGCGAATGCGTCGGTCAGCGTGATGCCGGCAACTTCGGAAGCCTGTAGCAGGGCGAATAGCGGGCCTTTTTCGGTGTGTTCCGGACACGCCGGGTAGCCGGGTGCAGGACGTATGCCAACATATTTTTCGGCAATCATGTCGCTGCTGCTGAGCGCCTCATCTTTACAGTAGCCCCAATATTGCCGCCGAACTTTCTGGTGCAAATGTTCAGCGAAGGCCTCAGCCAGCCGGTCTGCCAGCGCCTTGATCATGATGGCGCTGTAGTCGTCGTTGGCAGCCGCGTAGGCGACCGCACGCTCCTCGCAGCCGAACCCCGCGCTCACCGCAAACGCGCCCATGTAATCGGCAATGCCGGTGGCTTTGGCGGCAATGAAATCGGCCAGGCTCTGATTCGGATTGCCGGGAGGTTTTTCGTTTTGCTGGCGCAGATGATGAAAAGTCTGCGCGACGGTATTGCGCGAGTCGTCGGTATACACCTCGATGGAATCCCCCACCCGGCTGGCCGGCCAGAAGCCCACTACGCCGTTGGCGATCAGCCATTGCTCCTCGACCAGTTGCTTCATCATGATTTGCGCGTTCGCAAATACTTCGCGAGCCGCCTCGCCAACTACCGCGTCATCAAGAATATCCGGATACTTTCCCCATAAATCCCAAGTCTGGAAAAATGGCGACCAGTCGATAAATGGCAGCAATTCTTCAAGCGGATAATTCAATAACGCCTTGGTGCCGATGAAGGTGGGCCGCGGCGGCAGATAATTTGCCCAATCGATTTTCGCTGCATTATTTCTGGCAGTCGCCAGTGTGACCAGCTTTACGCCCTTTTTGTTGGCATGCTGTTCGCGCACCTTGACATAATCTTCGCGCACAGTGGAAACGTAGTTTTCTTTTAACGCGTCGGACAAAAGATTACTGCACACCCCTACCGCGCGCGACGCATCCGGCACCCACACCGTTGGCCCATGATAAAAAGGTTCGATTTTCACGGCAGTATGGGTACGCGAGGTGGTGGCACCACCGATCAGAAGGGGGATGGTGAAACCCAGCCGTTGCATTTCTTTGGCGACATGGCTCATCTCTTCAAGCGAAGGCGTGATGAGACCGGATAGACCAATAATATCGGCATTCTCCTTGATCGCGGCGTCGAGTATTCGCTCACAAGACACCATCACGCCAAGATCGATCACCTCGTAGTTATTGCACTGCATCACCACGCCGACAATATTTTTGCCGATGTCGTGCACGTCTCCCTTGACTGTCGCCATTACGACTTTACCCTTGGCTTTGGCGTTTTCGGCACCCGTCAAGCGCTTTTCTTCCTCGATGAAGGGGATCAGGTGTGCCACCGCCTGTTTCATCACGCGCGCCGATTTCACCACCTGCGGCAGAAACATTTTGCCCGCGCCAAACAAATCGCCGACGACACCCATACCGTCCATCAGCGGCCCTTCGATCACGTTGATCGGACGACCACCGGAAGCTTTGACCTGCAGCCGTGATTCTTCGGTGTCGGCAACGATGTATTCGGTGATGCCGCGCACCAGTGCGTGGGTGAGACGGGCGCCGACCGGTTCGCTGCGCCAGGCCAGATCTTCGACCTGCTCGCGCTTCGTTCCCTTGAATCGATCAGCGAATTCGACCAGGCGTTCGGTCGAATCGCTGCGCCGATTGAACAGCACATCTTCAACACGCTCCAGCAGCTCTTTGGGAATCTGGTCGTACACCCCGAGCTGGCCGGCATTGACGATACCCATGGTCATGCCAACCTTGCCTGCGTGATACAGAAAGGCGGTATGAATCGCTTCGCGTACCGGGTCGTTGCCGCGGAACGAAAACGAAACGTTGGATACGCCCCCGCTGATCTTGGCATAAGGTAAATTGTTGCGTATCCACCCGGTGGCGCGAATAAAATCCGTCCCGTAGTTGGCATGCTCCTCAATGCCGGTGGCGACCGCAAAAATGTTCGGGTCAAAGATGATGTCTTCGGCCGGGAAGCCGGCTTGTTCGGTGAGGATCTGGTACGAACGCGCACATATTTCAATTTTGCGTTCATAGCTGTCCGCCTGGCCTTTTTCATCGAACGCCATCACGATGGCCGCCGCCCCGTAACGCCGGCACAACCTGGCATGGCGAATGAATTCCGCAACGCCTTCCTTCATTGAGATTGAATTTACGATCGACTTGCCCTGCGCGCACTTCAGGCCAGCTTCAATCACGCTCCACTTCGAGCTGTCGATCATGATCGGCACGCGTGAAATATCCGGCTCACTGGCGATCAGATTCATGAATTTGGTCATGGCCGCCTGCGAGTCGAGCATCGCCTCGTCCATGTTGATGTCGATCACCTGCGCGCCGGACGCCACTTGCTGTCGGGCAACGGTGAGCGCGGCATTATAGTCACCGTTTAAAATGAGTTTTGCGAACGCGCGCGATCCGGTGACGTTGGTGCGCTCGCCCACGTTCACGAACAAAGATTCGTCACCAATGTCGACCGGTTCCAGCCCTGACAAGCGCAGTCGTTTGCCGATCTCGGGAATGATGCGCGGCGCGAATGGCGCGACGATCTCGGCAATGGCCTTGATGTGCTCAGGCGTGGTACCGCAGCAACCGCCGGTAATATTGAGCCAGCCGCTTTGCGCCCATTCGCCTATGAACGCCGCCGTCTCGCTCGGAAGCTCATCGTATTCCGCCATCGCATTTGGCAATCCCGCGTTTGGATGCGCGGAGACGCGGCAATCGGCGATGCGCGCCAGTTCTTCGATGTGCGGGCGCAACTCTTTCGCACCGAGCGCACAGTTAAATCCAATCGAAATCGGGTTGGCGTGCCGCACCGAATTGTAAAACGCTTCGACCACCTGGCCTGACAAGGTGCGGCCGGAGGCGTCGGTAATGGTGCCCGAAATCATCACCGGCAAGCGTTCCTCGCCGGCGAGCCCGCGCGAGTCCATCTCTTCTTCGATGGCGAAAATGGCGGCCTTGCAGTTAAGCGTATCGAATACGGTTTCAATCAACAACATATCCGCACCACCGTCGATCAGGCCGCGGGTGGCCTCGCGATAGGCGTCTTTCACCTCGTCAAAATTGACGGCGCGGTAGCCGGGGTCATTCACGTCGGGCGACAACGACAGCGTGCGGTTCATCGGTCCCAGCACGCCAGCCACAAATCGTGGGCGCAACGGGGTGGCGAGCGACTGCGCCGCCGCGACCGTGCGCGCCAGCCTGGCACCTTCAAGGTTGAGTTCGTAGGCCAGCGACTCCATGTGATAGTCGGCCATGGAAATCGAGGTGGAGTTAAAGGTATTGGTCTCAAGAATGTCCGCGCCGGCGGCGAGATACTGGCAATGAATTTCGCGGATAACTTGCGGACGGGTTAATGTCAGCAGATCGTTATTGCCCCGCAGGTCGCTTTTCCAGGTGGCGAAGCGTTCGCCGCGATATTCAATCTCGCTCAATCGGTAACGCTGAATCATGGTGCCCATTGCACCATCCAGCACCAGGATGCGTTGCGCCAGCGCATCCAGCAATGCCCGGGTACGTGCCGGGCGGCTGGATATGGACGGCGGTGGCGTCAGCAGATGGTCCATTGTGGTTACGATTTATTATCGGCAAGTTGCGACGCAATCCAGCGATCCACCTGCACTTCAAGCACGCCGAGCGGCAGCGCGCCATCGCGCAGCACCAGATCGTGAAAGTCTGTCAGCCTGAAATGCCCGCCGAGCTGAACGCGGGCGCGCTCGCGCAACTGTTGAATTTTAAGCGCACCAATTTTGTAGGCGAGCGCCTGTCCCGGCCACGCCATGTAGCGTTCGGTCGCGCGGCGCGCTTCCGCCTCCGGTACGCCCTCGTTATCCATCATGTATTTCATGGTCTGTTCGCGCGTCCAGCCCTTGGCATGGAGTCCGGTGTCGGTAACGAGCCGCACCGCGCGCAGCAACTCATCCTGCAGATGCCCCAGATAGGCGTTGGGATCGTCGTACAGGCCCATTTCGTGGCCGAGTGTTTCGGCATACAGTGCCCAACCTTCGCCGAAGGCGGTAAACCAGCCATGCTTGCGAAATTTCGGCAACGGCAACTCCTGCTGAATCGCAATGTGATAGTGATGGCCCGGCTGGCCTTCATGCAGGAAAAGTGTCGTCATGCCGGTGGTGCGATACAGAACGGGATCTTCGATCACGGTGAAAAATACCCCTGGACGCGAGCCATCGGCGGCGGGAGAAGAGTAATGGTCCGATGCGGTCGCGCGCGTCAACGCCGGCTCGGCGCGAATCTCCAGCGGCGCTTTAGGTGCACGGCCGAAGTATTCCGGCAGTTTTTTGAGCAGGGTAGTGTTGAGCACCGCATAGGCGTCAAGTACTTCCTGCTCGGTCTTGAACGGACGAAATTGCGGTTGTTCAAAATGCCATTTAAGGAAGGCGGTCACGTCGCCTTCAAATTTATAGTGGTCCTTGATTTTTTCCATCTCGGCGCGAATGCGTGCGACTTCTTTCAATCCCAGTGCGTGGATTTCGTCAGGACTCATGGTGGTCGTGGTCTGTGATCGAACGTTAAAGGCGTACCAGTTTTTACCATCCGGAAGAACATCGATGCCAGCGCTGGCGCGACACGCAGGCAGATATTCGGTGTCGATGAAATTGACCAGTTTTGCCATGGCCGGTTGCAGACGCAGTTGAATCGCGCCGCGATAGGCGGCATCCAGTCGGCGTTGATCGGCGGCAGGAAAAGTACCCGGCATGATTTTTATCGCGCTATAAAACACCGACTTTTCAACATCTGTCTCAGTCATGGCCTGCAGCGAGGGCAACGCGCGTTCAATCAGCGGACGCGGCATTACCACGCCGGTGCGCATCCCCGCGCGCATATTGGCTATCGCCTGATCAACCCACGCCGGCAATCGATTCAAGCGCTGCAGATAATTTTCAATGTTCTTCACCGTCTTCAGCGGCTGAATGCCCTGGCCGTTACCGAACTGCGCGATCTCCACCGCCAATCCGCCATACTGGTCGACCGGCATCAACTCAGATGGATAGTTGTAGGCTTCAAGGCGCTTGGAAGTTTCTTCATTCAGCAGCGCAACCGTCAACGCGTCGGTATCGCTGAGCCTGGATTTGTTTAATCTTGCCAGTTCTTGCTGCACGCGCTGATATAACGCCTTGCTGCGCGCCTTGTGCGCGGGGGCGATACTGATTTCCAGTTTGTCCTCAAACCGAGCCTC
>JAYVKG010000189.1:0-2275 GCA_043768625.1 Betaproteobacteria bacterium | reverse complement strand
CGCGCCACATAGCGCACCCGCACCTTCACGTGTACGCGTTCCCCCTTCTTGAGTATCGTTTTCAATTCAGCGTTCCGTTCATGCCCGCTGTCATCGTCGATGCCCAGCGCCTTCTGTGATTTACTTTTTGCAGAGACAGGTAGCGACAGCGCCAGCACGGTATCGGCAACGCCAAACGTCCGAAAGGTGTATTCACGATTTGCCGGGGCGATGAAGTCGAAATTCGCCTGCTGGCCCGACTTGAGACGCAACGGCTGCGACTGAAACAGCGCGAGTTTCGCGGGCGCACCGCGCGGCAGCGACGGATAAAACGACTTGACCCACTTCTTGTCCCGCGCCGAGAGACCGCCCTTCGGCGTCAGTCCTTTCTGGTATTTGGCCGGCTTCAGGATCATGCCGCGCGCGAACTGATAGTGCATCACCGAATTGGGGTCCCACGTTGAGCCCTGTATCGAATCCGCCACAATTTTTTCGAGGATATTCTGAAAGGTCTGATCCCGCGACCAGTTGTTCGGTGGCCCGCCGAGCGACGCGTAAACGGCTGCTTCGTTCCAGACGATCCCGGCGAACGGATTTTGATGTTCATGCGGGAAGCCGAGGGCGTGCCCGATCTCGTGGAGCGCGGTGCTGTGGCCATACGGCGTGGTCAGGTCCCAGCCAAAGTTCATGGTGGGTTTGTTCGCGGCAGTGGTCTGGCAATCGGTGCCGATATACGACCACGATCCGTCCGCCTGATCAAAAGCAATGCGAATCTGTGCGCTGGCGACACTTGATGCCTCTATGAAACTGAGGCCGATCCCGATTGCCTTCCATTCCGCAAAGGCGGCGCGGACGGCGTCTTTTTGAATCGTTGGCCCGCTATAAAAACCGTAACTAAGCGTGCTGCCGTTCAGCCATTTGCTGGCGGTTATTGTGATCAGCCGCGCCCGCAGGGTGTCGAGTCCGGCGGGCAGCACGAGAGGGGGCCGCCTGCGCATCAGGCAATAGTGCGGGCTGACGGTTTTGCCTGAATCGTTACCGGCTACGGCACGGTGAGAGATGGCGGATTTTTTTTTGGTGGTCATGACTATTTTTCTTATTTAACCTGCGCCGGATTGCTGAACGCCTAGCCGAACACGGCTTGATCGCGGTGCACTGCGGCGCAAACCAGTTGCGGCGTCTGCGGTCCGCGCGCGACCGGTTTGACGCGTTTCTTTGTCGCGTCGATGAGCATCTCGAATGTCAGGGACGGCTTTTTTGTAGCCGGCGTGCGCCCCATATTCAGGCTCTCGCAGAGCGCGTAGGTGAAGGCACCATAGCTCACTGAGCCATGCTGGTATTCATAGGCCGACTGGTCTTCCGCACAGGCCTCAAGGATTATCGGCATGTATGGGCCGTTGTGACCATAGGCCTTGCGCCGCTGTTCATAGTCGGCCGGACTATCGCCGCGCAAGGCCTGGGCACGACCAATGCGGCGCAAAGTGCCGTCGATACCCACCCGTCCTTCAACCTTGACGGTGGCGCTAATCACGGCGGGTTTGCCCGACTCCTGCTCGATCATTGCCGCTTTCAGTTTGTGGCCAGCCGCGAGCAGCGGCATGCGAGGCAGCCACATTTGCGATATTTTGTCCCAGCGCAGTGCGCGGTGACGAATGTCGTCCGGCATGCCAATGCTGCGGGTTCCCTGTACGCCAGCCATGCCAGCTGCGCTGCCGCGCTGCATCCCGCCCGCGTGGCAGCAGTCGAACATCGCAACAAACTTGCAACCATATGGCAGCTGGCTGTAGAGCGCGGCGAATTCGTCGTCAAAAATCGCATTGCCGGTTTGCCAATTGAAGTCATACGGCACCAGACATTCGTCGATGTGATCGACCTCAGCGTCGCGCCCATAGGCGGGCACCTGCGCACCATGACCGGAAAAATAGAAAAACATGGTGTCGCCATCTCGCGCGTCGGCGAGTAGCCACGCGAGACGCTCGCGGATTCCCGCGGCGGTTGCGCGGTCGTTGAGCACTACCCGGATGGCATCCGGATTCACGCCCGTTTCCTGCAGGGTCTGGCTGACCAGGAATACGTCGTTCACCGGGCCTTCCAGCGCGTAGCCTGGATTAGCGTATTCGGCGATGCCGACCAGGAGTGCGCGCAATTTTGGTCGCGGCGGTACCGCCGCCGTCGTTGTTGCCGCAGCCGTCGCTGCTAACGCATTCTGCGTCGCCGCGACAGGCACCGTGTCCCTGGCTTTCGAGCCGCGTTTGAGGTCGGCAACGGCCAGACCGATGCCGCGTTCACCTCCACT
>JAYVKG010000188.1:0-2436 GCA_043768625.1 Betaproteobacteria bacterium | reverse complement strand
AGCCAGCACTTTGTGTCGTACTCCAATGCTGCTGCAACCCACAACTTTTACGGCTTGTGGAAGGGCCACTACAAGCAATTCACTCAGATGCTCGGCGTGGCTCGCGCGGTCAAGCACGAAATCGACAACGACATGCTCGTAGATTTCAAGGCGCTCGTTCAAGCTGACGTATTCGCGGACTTCCTTGAGATGGGTGACTACCTGCTGGAGGAAGGCTACAAAGACGCGGCCGCCGTCATCATCGGCAGTGTACTTGAAGATAAGCTGCGTGCACTGTCGGTAGGATCTGGGTTGCCTATCATGAGTGATACCGGGAAGCCGCTGACTATCGATCCATTGAACGCTCAGTTGGCGAAGCACGATGTTTACTCCAAGCTGGTACAGAAGCAGATAACTACGTGGGCACACGTTCGGAACAAGGCTGCACACGGCGAGTACACCGAGTACACAAAGGAGCAGGTACACATGATGCTGATATTTGTCCAAGGCTTCATCGGCGAGCACGAAAAGTGAGACCTAACCCTTCTTCATATGCACGAGTCTTCTTTCAAACGAAAGTCGTTTGACGAGGTTTGCGTGATGGCACGCAAGACCGCAAAGCATCGTGGAATTGACACGACCGTCTTCTAACTCATCGCTCCAGAGGACGGCGCAACAGCGCGCCACCTTTTACCTTGGTCGTTGAACGTCCCCTTCAGAGAAATCTGAAGGACCGGAGTGGGTCGTTAGCGGTCCGTCGAGGCCAAAGTTTCTATGGCGGCAATTAACCTCTAGAGGTCATTGGCTTAGGGTCTGGCATGCCGATTTTCTTGCACAATAGCTAATCGGCTCATGGAAATGAAAATTACTGTAACCGACAATATTCCTGACTTTTCGCAAAAAACGGTCAATTTTGAGGGGTTTCTGTAACCGAGAATATTGGCCGAAAACAAAAACCGCGTATTATTATCCTTGCAGCGCCAAACAGAACCGGAAAATCCATCGTCGCAAAATAGCTGCCCGCCGAGAAATATCTGATTGATGAATTGGTGAATGCAGACTCCCGCCAAGTTGGACTTTCCGCATTCGCACCAGAGGCGGTGGGGTTTGAAGCGGGTCGCTTCATATTGCAGCGCATAGATGCATTTTTGAAAAACAACCGCAGGTTCGCTTTTGAGACAAACTTGGCGGGCAAGTCCTTTACACGATTGATCGAATCCGCGAAGAAATCGGGCTATTTTGTTTCGCTACTGTACGTTGCACCGCCATCCGCGCAGCTTGCCAAGCGTTAGGTTGCAAGTCGAGTCAAAGAGGGCGGCCACTGCATTCCAGATAGGGACATTGATCGGCGTTTCTATCGCTCGCTGGACAATCCGATGGTTTGCAATTGCAAAGTTGTTGATGAAGAGTTTGCGTACGACAATGCAGAACTGACAATAACCATACTTGTTGCGCACCGGCGTGGAGCAATTGAAAACCTCGTTAAGGAACAAGAATGGCAAACACGACTGAAGCTCGCAAAGACAGGCGAGCAGCAGTAAATCCCACCGAGTCGGAACTTAGCGCCGCAATGGGAAAATCTATTTGCGAGATTGGGCGCCGGGCAAAGTTGCAGAGCATCAAGCTCGTTGTGGCAAACAAAAAATCGTGGTTTGTCTCCAAATAGCTCGTGCTTTCCACTTTCCATCGCGACACCTCTTTGTTAGCTTCACAATATGGTGTTGTAGTTAAAATTTAAAATCACCCAGCGGACAAACAAACCCGAATGGCAGTGCGGTTTCCAGGGCATTAATGGCCTACTATGCCCGCCAATGCTCAGGATAGCGCGTTGTTGATTTCTAATTTGTTGCGCGTCGCGATACGCTATCGGGATTAAACAATCACTTAATTCAACAAAAAAAGTGGAAAAAAATACGGTGAGGCGGTAAGCTTTGCTTGCATCCAACCGGCACACGCCATACGTCTCCAAATGTAATTGGCGGCGCTCGATACGCCCACCTCCCGAGTGCTTCCAAACGAAATTTTTCTTGAACGAGGGGTCAAAATTAAATCAATTTTCGCGGAAGCAATGGCGGGAAAGCCCGCCGGTGTTTGCTTGGCCTATTTTTTCCTACTAGCCACAGAAAAAACGCCTCTTCTCCGCGCGCGGTAACTTCTTCAAAGCCGCCTCTGCGCGCGCCGCACTGGCACGATCCGGAAATTCTTTTACCGCAACTACCCGGGCAGGCGGATTGGCGCGGGTGTAGCGTGCGCCGATGCCAAACACATGCTCCGAAAAACGCCGCTCGAGATCGGTGGTGATGCCTGCGTAGTAAGTGCCGTTCTCGCACTCGAGCAGATAGAGCACCCAGGAACACGTGTCGGGGGAAGCGGAGCCGGCGTCATTTTTTAATTTCACGACGCGTATTGTCGCCCAAACCAGCTCCAACAGGCCTGCTGAATGCGCACCACCATTTT
>JAYVKG010000187.1:0-3683 GCA_043768625.1 Betaproteobacteria bacterium | reverse complement strand
TCGACGCTCGCCGGATAGTGAAAGCGTGTTTTCGCGGCTGAAACGTCTTTGGGAATGTCCACCAGTACCGGGCCGGGCCGCCCGGTGGTCGCGATGTAAAACGCTTTTTTTATCGTCTCTGCAAGATCCGCGACATCCTTGACCAGAAAATTGTGCTTCACACATGGGCGCGTAATACCTACGGTGTCGCACTCCTGAAATGCATCCTGCCCAATGGCGTGGGTAGGCACCTGTCCGGTAAGGACCACCATGGGAATCGAATCCATATATGCGGTGGCGATCCCGGTCACCGCGTTGGTTACACCAGGGCCGGAAGTCACCAGGGCGACGCCGGGTTTGCCGGTCGCACGCGCATAGGCATCTGCGGCATGCAGCGCTGCCTGTTCATGACGCACCAGAATGTGCGAAAAGGCCTTCTGCTTATAGATCTCGTCGTAGATGACAAGTACCGCGCCACCGGGGTAGCCGAAAACAAATTCCACGCCTTCGGCTTCGAGCGCACGGCAGACGATTTCGGCGCCGTTCAATAATTCTGCTGAATCAGTGGCTATTTGTGATTGTGGGGTGTCGGAAAGTCTCATGGTCTGCTTGGTGAGTGATATAAGTAAAAGTCAAGGCTGCACATTTGCATGCGCTCACTTACGCGAGGTATGCACTGTGGCCTGTAACAAGTGTTGCGCGCTATTTAGTGCAAGGCGACCGTTGTGCGGCCACTTACAAAGCGCCCGACTCGCTTCGCCAACCACGCCCATGTGCCAGGTTCGGCAAAAATGCGTGATACCGGGAGTCGCCCGGCGGATTGTGCGGTGCGCAAAATAGTACATTACCTATTGGGCGGCGAATGGTCAAGCGCTATCCCGTAAGTATCAGAAACTTGCTAGACTTCGGTCACAACCAACGCGGCGTTCTGCCCGTATAAATTTACTTAATTGCTTATTCCGAGGAACCCCTGTCCACCAGACAAGAAATGTCAGACTTTCTGGCTTCCGTCGAAAAACGCGCCTTTAAACAGGCCGTTTATGCGGTGCGCCAGGACGAATCCGCGCTGGACATCGTGCAGGACGCGATGCTCAAACTCGCCGAAAAATACTCAGGCCGTCCACCCGAAGAGCTGCCAATGCTGTTCCAGCGGATACTTCAAAACACAATCAGAGACTGGTTTCGCCGTTCAAAAGTACGCTCTACCTGGACTACCCTGTTTTCCTCCTTTGGCAGCAAGGATGAAGACGATGACTTCGACATTCTGGAATCGATTCAGGCCGATGATATGGCCAACGTTCCCGTTTCTCCCTCCGCGCAGTTGGAACAATCGCAGCTCTTAAAAATAATCGAGGATGCCGTCGAGCGTTTGCCAGCGCGTCAACGCGAGGCGTTTATGCTGCGTTACTGGGAAGAACTGGATGTTGCGGAGACGGCTGAATCGATGGGATGTTCCCAGGGCAGCGTTAAAACCCATTGTTCGCGTGCGGTGGCCTCGCTTTCTACTTTATTGAAAGCAAAAGGCATTTCCTTACAGTCCGCATTTAGAACCGAATGATTTTTTGAGCATGAATTATGGATAACAAACAGGAAGCTGACTTCGCAAAGAAAATAACGAGTACGCTCAGTTGGGGCTTGTCTCAACTTGACGGCGAGAAACTTAAGCGTATCCGCGCCAGCCGCCAACACGCGATTGCCGCCTATCGCGAACCGGTCACCATTTTCGGTTTGGTGACGGTATCTGGTCAGACTTTGGATTTATCCAGCTGGATCCGTAAACCACTGTTCTGGCTGCCAATCCTGGCGGTTGTCGGTGCGGTTGCGGTCTTCACATTGTCGAGCGGCGACGATATCTCTGACGAAACTGGCGGAGATTTAGACGCCCAGCTCCTTACCGGCGAATTGCCAATCAACGCGTTTCTGGACAAGGACTTTAGCTCGTGGGTGAAAGAATCCTCGCAGTAACCAGTGCGGCAGCGTTCGCCGTGCTGTTGGCATTTTATTCACAGGCCAACCACGCGGAATCAAAAGCGGACACCCAATATGCATCCAAATCACCGCCAGTACTTTGGAATAAAGTACCGGATAGCGAGCGCCGTGTTTTATCGGCGCTCGAAAAGGACTGGATACAGCTGTCGGGTAATCAGCAACGCCGACTGATTGGTGCGGCAAAAAAGTACCCCAAGATGCTCCCCATCCAGCAGGAACGATTTCAGGATCGGCTAAAGGAGTGGGCTTCTCTGACACCTGAGCAGCGCCACGCAGCCCGCGACAAATACCAGAATCTCTCCAGTCTGCCTCCCGCCAAGCAATACGAATTGCGCGAGAAATGGCAGGAGAAAGCCGCCAGTTCCAAAGATCCTGCAAAGGCATCACCCGATTCGCCTGCCAAGTAACTTGGTGGGGAAATTGCCTGACGCCGATAGCGCGCCTCTGGTAACGCCGGGTATTAAGCGTCGCGTTGCCTCGCTTGCGTATGAGGCATTACTTTTGGCGGCGCTGCTCTTCATAGCAGCTTTCCCGGCGGCAGGCCTTAAAAGCACCACGCTTATCGGCGTGCCCCACCTCATCTTTCAATTTTATCTGCTTGCTGTGAGCGCGACATATTTCACGTGGTTTTGGCGACACGGCGGCCAGACGCTGGCAATGAAGACCTGGCAATTCCGGGTGGTAAATATCGATGGTAGCGCATTGAACAAAGCGCGAGCCCTTAGCCGTTTTTTTGTCGCACTGCTGTTTTTTGGCCCCGCATGCGTCGGCCTGATATTGTTATTATTTCCTGATCGCATCGCCCGAGTTGTTACGATGTGGGCGTTCCTGCCGATGGCCGCAACCATTCTATGGGCGCGCTTTGACGTGGGCGGCCAGTTCCTTCATGACCGCATGATCGGCACACGCTTGGTCGATGTAAAGCGTTCCTGAATCTTCCGTGCGGCAGTTGTTAGAAGGCGTTCGCGGCCGGTCGTGGCGCGTATGCCGCGCTAAAGCTAGGCTTTCATCATTCGAAAACGCGCGGGATATTCCTTCCACGCCAGCAATACGATTGCCACGCCAAGAAATAACAACAGTGGAACGGTCACCGTCAGAAATGGCGGCCAATCGTTGAGCACGGCAAGATGCGATGCTAACTGGTTCAGGAAATAAAACCCCAACCCCATCAGGATGCCCGACAATAATTTGCCGCCAATGCCGCTCGCGCGTTGCGAATGAATCGCGAATGGAATCGCTGCCAGCATCATGATGACTACGGCAAGTGGTTGAAAAACTTTGGCCCAAAAAGCCAGTTGATATCGGCTACTGTTTTGCTTGTTGTCACGAAGATGCTCAATGTACGAATTTAAATTCAACAGCGACATGTCATCCGGTTTGACACGAAGCACCGCCAGCAAGTCGGGAGTCATCGCCGAATTCCACGTTGCCGCGGAAAGTTGCTCCATCCGCGCACGCGCGCGCTCAAACGTGGTCTTTTCCACACCACTTAGCGCCCAGCGATTATTGGCCACATCAAATTCCGCACTTTTCGCAACGCTGATGGAGGCAAGCCGATAGGTAGAATCAAATTCGTAAATGCGCATGTTCAGCAATTTGGTATCGGCTGTCACGGTTTGAATATTGACAAACGAAAGTCCGTCTTTCACCCAGAACCCCGAGCGAAATTCCTGCGCAACCACGTTGCTGGTCGCGGGGGCGGGCCGGGGGGGGGG
>JAYVKG010000186.1:0-5114 GCA_043768625.1 Betaproteobacteria bacterium | reverse complement strand
ATCCGCTGGGCGAGCAACGATTGCGCGACCAATAAAACCATCGCTCATCCGTTGGGAACGCCGTTCGGCGGCACGTGTTATCAGTGGTATCCCGCGAGCTATCCCACCGCCGGTTGTGAACATTTTGGTGTGGCCAACTATGCCGGTGCCACTAAAATTACTTCACGCTGGCTGGTAAACGATCCCGCCAATCCGGGTACGTTTGTGCCGCGTGATCCACCCGAAGCTATTCCGTACCCGGTTTATACGGTGCAGCCTGCCATTGCCCCCAACGCCGCTCCCGTCATCGTGGCCGAGGTACAGGCACCGGAACCGCCGCAGGTACCCACGCAGTTCGGCAATGCCCAATGGATGAAGGTGTTTGTGCGGCAACTTCCGCGTGCGGTCACGCTTGATGAATTGGTTTCCGATAATCCGTTAGTGGTGCCAATGGATCCGGCGCTGATTGAAATCAATTGGACGGTCATGCAGTCTGAACCGCTCGCCGGCGGAACAGGCACGCGGACCCGCAGCCGCAATCGTGCCGGCAGTACGCTTGACCCCACGACGCGCACGGTGGTTCGCCGCTATGAGTTCTACGCCTACACCGGTGCCTATGATCCGGTCTCCCACAAAGTACTGTGTGCGGATCTCACCTGTACCGCGCCGGCGATTGGCGAACTCGGTGATTTCATCAGCGCGCAAATGGCTGCTGTTAATGTGCAGGGAGACTTTGTCACGGTCACCAAATCTGGCACCGGGGGTGGCAATGTTGACTCTGCAGACAAGGCCGTCACCTGCGGCAATAAATGCGTTTCGCCTTATTTGGCCGGCACCGCAGTAAACCTGACGGCGAAAGCAAATAGCGGCAGTATTTTCGTCGGCTGGACAGGCGTGTGTACGGGTGCCGGCAACTGTATCGTGACCGTAAATGGTGCCAACGACGTCGGCGCCAGATTCGATGCGCTCGTCGCTGGTGGCGGTGGCGTTGGCGGTGGTGGCACTGCAACGGTTGCTACCGCAACTTATACGTTATCCATCGGTCGCAGCAATTCCGGCAGCGTCTCCAGCGATGTTGGCGGCATTAGCTGCGGCAGCACCTGCTCGGCCAAGTACAACGCGGGTTCCGTCGTGGTGCTGACGGCGGTACCGCCCGCTGGTAAAACGTTTGCAAACTGGAGCAACGCCTGTTCGGGCACAGCGCCGACTTGCGCGCTGACCGTCAACGGCAACCTGACTGCCCAGGCAAATTTTAACAAGTAACCAATGCAGGCGCGGCTCTTCAGGCATTTTCGACCCGAAAGCCGCGCCGATAATAGAGTATTGCCGCACGCTGTCGCGCATGCGGCCACTTATTTGGTCTTTGGGAGCAACGCATGAACAGGCAAACGCAAACGCATCACACCGCTTCACCACGGCGGCGTTGGAATGACCATTCCGGTATTGACCTTCGCAATATGCCCGCACCAGTCGTTGTTGATCGCCTGCCTGCGCACGTACCGCGCGAGCACGAGGCGGTCGAAATTCGCAACACCACCGGAAAAGCGGCCCGCGGGGTCGAAATCGAATTGACCGGTTTTGGCGAGAGCGATGTGTTTCAGGCGTATTACCTTAATCGCGGAGGTGCACCACGCGTAACCAGAACATCAGCATTGATCCGCGTGTGTTTTGAAAGCTTGTGTCGAACCCCGAAGCAGTCTTTGTCGCATTCGACCAAGGTTCAGACGCGCGCCTCCACCCGTGCGTCGCAACTTTTCGTTTGGGAGCTGGCCCTTTTCGGTGGTGGTGGCAGTGACCGGTTTTGTCTTGAATTGAGCACGCTCGATATATCCGCCACTTACCGGTGGCTGATCTCCACCAACGAATCCGCGGAGACATTGGTTGCCTATGAGGTACCGGTGCTGGTTCACAATTCACGCGCGGCACTCTCGATACCAGCGCAAGCTGGCGCTTGATTGGGGTATTGACGGTCGGCTCCTCGCGAAGCGTTGCAGGCAGGGGAATCGATAGTTGGTGGTTTCCAAGTGTCCCCGGCACCCAGTCGGGGTGCAAGCGGACGCCATGGACGTGGTACTTCATGAGAAAATGACTGCTATGCACCATAACCCTGCTACCGCGGAAAATACCTTGCCGCTGCGCGCGATTGTTCACATCGCATTTTATAAGTTTGTCGCGCTCGACGACGTCGACGCCGTGATCTCACAGTTGCGGAATCTTACCGAAAAGTTACTCGGCAGCATCCTGGTCGCGCGCGAAGGCATCAATGGCATGCTGGCCGGCACCGACCTGCAAATTGATGGTTTTCAGCACGCGTTGCAGACCGATGCATATTTCGCCGGTAAATTTGCCAATATTGCGTTCAAACGCAGTGCCTGCGTCACCGCGCCCTTCGGTAAAATGAAGGTTTACAAAAAACCAGAAATTGTTCCGCTCGGGATAGCCGGCGTCGATGCGACCGACACCGGTACCAGTGTCAGCCCGGCTGAATGGCGCAAGCTGATCGCGGAGGACGATGTGGTGCTGCTCGACAACCGCAATAGTTTTGAATATCGCCTGGGCCGATTTAAAAATGCGATCGACCCACAGGTGACTAATTTTCGCGATTTTCCAAAATATATTGAACAGCATGCGCCAGTTTGGCAGGCGCAGGGCAAGCGGCTAGCAATGTATTGCACCGGCGGTATTCGCTGTGAGAAAACCAGTGCTTGGATGAAACAGCTGAACATTCCGGTGCTCCAGCTGGATGGAGGCATACTCAATTATTTTCAAAGCATGCCCGACGCCGAGAAAGATTTCGACGGCGAATGTTTCGTCTTCGATAACCGCATTGCGCTCGATACTACGCTGCATGAAACGGCGACTACGCTGGAAGAAGTCTACGACGGCGAACCGGATGGCGAATGGCGTTTGCGGCGGGCCAAAGAACTTGATGGCGCGCGTTAGTCGGGTGTTGCCGCCCCTGGCAACGCGCGATGGGGTCGGCCCAAGCTGCATTGTGCTTCCGCAGAATCATGGAGCATGGCAGACGGTAATCGATTTTTTATTGCAACGCTTTCCGGCTATCTCGCGAGAGGAGATTGCCTCACGCATGCGGCGCGGGGAGGTTGTCGACGAAGCGGGGGCGTTCATCTCGACCGAGCGTCAATATCAACCGCACCTCAAGCTTTTTTATTACCGCAGTATTGCGGCTGAAGCCCGCATTCCGTTCGATGAAGTAGTGTTGTTTCAGGATGATTATCTGCTTGCGGTCGACAAACCGCATTTTCTGCCGGTTACGCCCGGCGGTCGTTATCTGCAGGAGACCTTGCTAGTGCGGCTGAAGCGTAAGCTGGGCATCGAGACGCTGGCACCGATGCATCGGATTGATCGCGAGACGGCGGGGGTAGTGCTGTTTACGATTCAACCATCAACACGAGGCGCGTATCAAAATTTATTTTCGCAAAAAATGGTGTCGAAGTGCTATCAGGCGGTTGCCCCTTTCCGCGCCGATCTAAAATTGCCGATGACGATTCGAAGTCGGCTAGTCCCGTCAGACCACTTCATGCGGATGCGTGAAGTCGATGGCGAGGCAAACGCCGAAACGGCTATAGAGCTGCTTGAATCGAACCATCAATTTGCCCGCTATCGCCTGAAGCCACTGACCGGCAGGAAACACCAATTACGCGTGCAGATGGCAGCACGCGGCATACCGATTCGCAACGATCAAATTTATCCCGATCATCTTAACCAGGATCAAAACGAGGGCAATGATTACAGCAAGCCGCTGCAGCTGCTGGCCGAGTACATTGGTTTCGCGGATCCCATTAGCGGGATGGAAAGACGCTTCGAAAGTCAGCGCAGGCTGGAGGTTCTTTAAGTCTTTTCCCCGGCAGTTTAACCATACCCCAAAATCGCTGAAAGTCCTGCCATGATCGAACGCACGCTGTTCAACGCCGACCACGAAGCGTTTCGCGATAGCTTCAAGAAATTTCTGGACCAGGAAGTTGCCCCTTTCCATGCCGACTGGGAAGAGCAGGGCTACGTCGATCGAGCGGTGTGGAACAAGGCGGGTGAAAACGGGTTTCTCTGCACCTCGATGCCCGAGGAGTATGGCGGCGCTGGCGCCGATAAACTCTTCTCAGTGATCGAGATGGAAGAATTGGGCCGCTCCGGTTTCAGTGGCATTGGCTACAGCCTGCACTCAGAGATCGTTGCACCTTATTTGCTGCACTACGGCACTGACGCGCAGAAGAACAAATTTTTGCCCAAACTCGCCACTGGTCAACTGATCAGCGCCATTGCAATGAGCGAACCGGCGGCGGGCTCGGACTTGCAAGGCATAAAAACCAAAGCCATCCGAGAAGGCGATCACTATCGGCTGAACGGCTCAAAAACATTCATCACCAATGGCTGGCACGCCGATTTGGTGATCGTGGTCGCCAAAACCAATCCAGCGGCGGGTGCGAAGGGCACCAGTTTATTGTTGGTCGAGCGCGGCATGCCGGGCTTCCAGACCGGCAAGCGCCTGAAGAAAATTGGCTTAAAAGCGCAGGACACGGCCGAGCTTTTCTTTGACGATGTCATGGTACCGCTGGACAATTTGCTGGGTGGTGAAGCGTTTGAAAATCGCGGTTTCGTTTGCCTGATGGAGCAGCTTCCGTGGGAGCGGCTGCAGATAGCAATCACTGCCGTCGCCAGCGCACAAGCGGCCATTAACTGGACGACAGTCTATGTAAAAGAGCGAAAAGTTTTCGGCCAGTCGGTGGGTAATTTTCAGAACACGCGCTACAAGCTCGCCGAAATGCAAACCGAAGTGCAGGTGGCGCAGGTGTTTTTGGATAAATGCACCGAGCTATTGATGATCGACAAGCTCGATACCGCCACGGCATCGATGGCGAAATACTGGACCACCGATCTGCAGTGCAAAGTGATGGACGAATGCGTACAGCTGCACGGCGGCTACGGCTATATGTGGGAATACCCGATCGCGCGCGCCTACGCCGATGCGCGTGAGCAGCGTATCTATGGCGGCACCAACGAGATCATGAAGGAATTGATTGGGCGTACGCTTTAACCAAACCCGTCATCCCGACCGGAGCCTGAAGGGCGGAGCGGAGGGATCTTTTTTCCTCGGTCTGGCAGCAAGCCAGTTGAAG
>JAYVKG010000185.1:0-18859 GCA_043768625.1 Betaproteobacteria bacterium | reverse complement strand
CGCCAGCACTACATATTTGTTGTTCGGGTATTTGAGGAAGCTGTCGGTTAGCGGAGACTTAGACCCTTTGCCTTCGGCCTTCATGCGCTGGAAAACCGGCGACTCATTTAGTTTTAACCGGATGTAGACCGAGAAAATCAACAATACGATCGACACCAGAAATGGAATACGCCATCCCCAGTCCGCAAAGGCTTTGGGATCCATCTGGGTGCGACAGATGCCGATTACGGCCAGCGCCAAAAAAAATCCAAGTGTGGCGGTAGTTTGAATCCAGCTAGTGTCGTAACCACGTTTGCCTTCCGGCGCATGTTCGGCAACATACGTTGCCGCTCCGCCGTATTCGCCGCCCAGGGCCAAGCCCTGAAGCAAACGCAGGCTTACGAGCAGAAAAGGTGCTAGCCAGCCAATACTTTCAAACGTTGGCAGGAAACCTACCGCCGCGGTGGCGAAACCCATCACCAGGATGGTTACCAGGAACGTATATTTCCGGCCAACCAAATCGCCAATCCGACCAAATAGCAGAGCGCCAAACGGACGCACCAGAAAGCCTGCCGCGTAGGTTGCAAAGGCCGACAAGAGTGCCGCCGTGTCATTGCCTTTGGGGAAAAACAGGGCCGCAAAAAACGGGGCTAAAGTCGCATAAAGATAAAAATCGTACCACTCGAAAACAGTGCCCAGTGAAGAGGCGAAAATAACCTTCTTTTCCTCACTGGCCTGCGGCTGGCGCGCGCGTATTGGGATCGATGCCATGTAACTCCTCCGAATTGTTGTTATGGAGCGGTTGGTATTACCTCTGTTGTTTTACTGTCTTTGCTGCTCCATTCTGAAGGCTAGTGCATAATTCTTACCAGAACCTGACTACATTTGGAATGCGTGAATGGCGGTGCGGATCGCGGTCTGCGACACTTGCACTGGCGATGTGGCCCGGCTTTAAAATTTTAATGCCTTGGTGGGAAGGAATGCGGAGTGAGAATTCTGATAGCTGAAGACGATTCCGCGCTCGCCGAAGCGCTGCAATTTTCCTTGCGTCAGGCTGGTTATGCCGTGGACTGGATTAACAACGGGGTGATTGCCGATCACGCATTGGGGTCAGACGTCTTCGACTTGCTGATTCTGGATCTCGGCCTGCCAAAACTCGACGGCTTTGAGGTATTAAGACGACTGCGCAAACGCAATTCCCAGTTGTTGGTGCTGATATTGTCGGGACGCGAAGACCCTCGAGAAAAAATACACGGACTCGATCTGGGTGCTGACGACTACCTCGCCAAACCGTTCAGCCTCGACGAATTGCATGCCCGGATACGGGCGCTGCTGCGGCGCAGCAACGGCGGCGCACCGCCGCAAATCGAACAGGGAAAATTGCAGTTCGACACCGTTACGCGAACGCTGCTGGTGGCAGGCGTTCCGTTGGCGTTAGCCCAGCCAGAACTGGGTGTGCTGGAGGTATTGCTACATCGCGCCGGGCGGTTAGTAAGTAAGGAGCAATTGATTGAACATCTTTACAACTACGACCACATTGTCAGTTACAACGCGATTGAAGTTTATGTCCATCGCCTGCGCAAGAAAATTGAAGGCGGTGGCGTGACGATACGCACCGCCTATGGTCAAGGTTACGTGCTCGACAAAGAATCCGCTGCATCCACCTCGTCGCCAAGCGCCACTTGCGTGTGACGGTGAACCTGCCGGCCGGTTCAGGCAGATTCCCTCGGCTTCCGTGCAATCATCTAATTTATTCCGTACTCAATTAGTCGTCTGACTTGTTCTCTTAATTCGCTGGTCGAAAAAGGTTTGGCGATATAGGCATCGGCACCCGAGTCCAGTCCCCGCTGGACTTCGGTTTTCCGTCCCTTGGCGGAAAGAATGATGATTTTGGTGTTAATCCAGTCGGCGTTAGCGCGAAGATCCCTGCATAACTCGAACCCATTGCGGCCGGGCAGCATCACATCGAGAATGATCAGGTCGGGGAGAAATTCGCCGACGGTCGGCAACACTTCATCTCCACGCATGGCGATCCGCACGTCATAGCCGTCACAGCGCATCAAAAATTCGAGTGACACCAGAATATTGTGGTCATCTTCGGCAATCAGCACTTTTTTCGGCAAGCGTTGACCCTGTTACTTTCCGGTAGTCGCAGCAGGCACCTGCGCGCTCGCAGTTAACGGCAGTGAGAAGAAGAATGAAGTGCCCTCCCCAAGCGCGCTTTTCACCCAGAGCTTGCCATCGAAATGGGTGATAATCTGACGGCAGATGGATAGTCCCAGCCCGGTACCTTGGGGCTTATTGGTAAGCGTGTCCCCGACTTGACGAAATTTTTCAAAGATAAGTTTCTGATCCTCGACACTAATACCTAACCCATTGTCCCGGACACCGATACAAATGCTGTGCTGTGTCACGTTCACGATAATTTCTACCTCGCCACACTCCGGTCGACAAAACTTGCTGGCGTTGGACAGTAAATTCAATAACACTTGCATTAAGCGATCACGATCCGCGGTGACAGGCGGCACGAAACTTGGGACCACGGAGATCACCCGCGCGTTTTTTTCATTAAACATCTGGGCCGTTGTCAAAATCGCTTCTTCAATGAGTTCGACCAAGTCGACTTTCGCAGGATTCCACTCTACGTTACCCGATTCGATCTTCGCCGCATCGAGCACTTGATTGATCAGGCGCGTCAGACGCTCGCTTTCCTTAACCACAATACTCAGGAAACGCCCACGATCAACTTGGTTCAGCGCCGGATTGTCGCGTAATATTTCTGAAAACGCGCGAATCGAAGTTAGCGGGGTTCGCAATTCATGCGTCACGGTGGAAATAAAGTCATCTTTAAGTCGATCAAGCTCCTTTAATCGCTCATTGGCGGCAGTAAGGTTGGCGGTGGCGGTTTCCAATTCACGCGATTTCTGCTCCAGTTTCCGCCCGTATGCGATGGCCTGCGATCCCTCTTCGATGATGCTCATTACCTCTTGTAGGTCGAGTGGCTCTTCCTTGACGACCGATGACACCACCACCCTTGCCGACGCAGAGCCAATTGCCCCGGCCAGCAAAATTTCGACGTGACCTACTAAAGCTGCGTCCGCTTTGAGCTCCTGATAATTTTTCAGTCCACGTTTCCGCGCGTAGGTGGTAAATGCCCGCTCGGCACGCTGCGGGCCGAGAAAGCGCCTGGCCAGGGAGAACAGTTCAGGCGATGACGCGCTGCCACGCCAGAAACGCGAACCAGGCGTATCGGCAGTGGTTTTGAATACATCCACAAACAGCGTGGCCTGACTGTGCTCGGCAGCACTTTGACGGCCTAGCAATGAAATGCCAATGTACAAACCGATGTTTAACAACATGCTCCAAAACATGCAATGCGAAATTTCGTCGAGCCCCTGCAGGCCGAATAATTCCTGTGGCTTCAGCAATGCAATATCCCACAATCCGTTTTCAACGAAGCCAATTGCGAGCCAGCCCGATTTAGCAAATGAAGGCAGCAGCAGTGTGTAGGCCCAGATAAAGAATCCGGCAAGCAAACCGGCAATTGCCCCGGCCCGCGTTGCCTCCTTCCAAAAGATCCCGCCCAGCAGGATGGGGGCGAACTGCGCCACCGCCGCAAACGAGATCAGACCGATCGAGACCAGCGCATAGGCTTCCCCTGCCAGGCGAAAGTACGCATATCCAAGCAGCATGATAAGAATGATTGCCGCGCGCCGGATAGATAACAGCCAGAAACTCAAGTCGCTGTGTGCCGCAAGACGCAGACGTTTTATGCGCAACAACACCGGCATGACAAGATCATTGCAAACCATCGTCGACAATGCAATCGCCTCGACAATGACCATGCCGGTGGCCGCTGACAGTCCGCCAATAAACACGAACAGCGCCAGTGCCTGCTGTTGGTGGGCCATCGGCAGGGTCAGCACGAAAGTATCGGCGTCAACGGTGCCGTCAGGGAAATGAATCATCCCGCCTACCGCGATGGGCAGCACGAATATGTTTATTGCCAGCAAATAAAGCGGGAATAACCAAATTGCCTTGCGCAGATGTGCCTCGTTGACATTTTCAACTACCGCTATCTGGAACTGGCGGGGTAGCAGCATGATCGACAACATTGACAGGAATGTTAATGAAGTCCAGGTGCCATAAGACATCCCGCTTCCCAAAGTAATCACCGGGTGAAGATCGGGAGATTGTCGCGCGTGATTGAACAGATCGGAAAACCCATCATAAAGGCCGTACGTCACAAACAGGCCTACCGCGACAAATGCAAGCAGCTTGACCAGGGACTCGAACGCAATCGCCGCCACCATCCCCTCATGTCGCTCGGTCACGTCGAGTTGGCGGGCGCCAAAGAAAATAGTGAACGCAGCCAGCACCATTGCAATGACCAGCGTAGTGTCACCGAGTACCGGCACCGGATTGGTGGTGTCAGCCACGACATTCGGATATTGCACGATGAGCTTGAAGCTGCTGGATACCGCCTTTAACTGTAGCGCAATGTAGGGCACCACACCGATCACCGCGATCACCGTGACGAGACCGCCCAATAACTGACTTTTTCCATAGCGCGAGGCGATGAAATCGGCAATCGAGGTGATGCGGTTGACCTTGCTGATGCGAATAATTTTACGCATCACAAACCACCACAGCGCGATCATCAGCGTAGGGCCCAGATAAATCGGCAAAAAGCCGATGCCGGTCGAGGCGGCTCGACCGACACTGCCGTAAAACGTCCAGGTGGTGCAATACACCGCCAATGAAAGCGAGTAAATATACGGGTTGGCAATAATGCTTCGCCCGCTTTCAGCGCGTTTGCCCGCGTAAAAAGCGATCGCGAACAGCAGACCCAAATAGGCGAAGGAAGCCAGGACAACGACGGTCGTTTGCAGCATGGCAGTTTACGACGCCTAGTCAGGCATCTCGATGATGATCATCATCACCACAATCAGCAATAGCCAGATGCCAAAGATATAAACGAACAAGACGGGAATGCCGTAGATGGTCCCGTCCTGGTTAAACAAGGCCAGGATGGGATAGTTAAAAACCAGGCAGCCCAGCAGGAAGGCCGCAATAAGGCGTTGACCCTTGATGCCAGGTTTCACGATGTCAGATCTCCATGGTTGCGCTTGACTGCATGAGTCGGTACTGTCTAAAAATCGGGCCTCGCACATTATGCTACGCGGCACCAATGGTTTAGCGATGGAAACCGCCAATATAAAAATATAAACGCCAGCACTGGCGCGGCGTTTCAGGCAAAAACAGGTGGAGATACTTTTCCAAGCTGGCGTTGCAACTTTTGAGGTCATCGGTAAATCGACAAGTACCCCGCAGCGTGCGTTCCGGCAGTTGGTGCCCATAGAACTGCTTCACCGAATCGTGGCCACGCTACTTCTGTGACCCACCGCCGCATCACGCTGCTATCATCGCGCATGCGCATCGCCCTCCTCAGCGACATCCACGGAAATCTGCAGGCATTGCGGTCTTGCCTCGACGATGCCTGCGAAAAGGGTGCGACGCGATTCGTATTCCTCGGCGATTTCGTCGGTTACGGTGCCGACCCCGGCGGCGTGATTGACCTGGTCGCGCAACACGTCGCTGAAGGCGCCTTCGCGGTGCGAGGCAATCACGATGAAGCCATCTACGGGTCGTCAAGTTACATGAACGAGATGGCAATGTGCGCGATCAAATATGCTCAGCAGGTTTTGACGCCGGAGCAAATTTTATTCCTGCGCAATTTGCCGATGATCGCGCGTGAAAATTCCTGTTGTTTTGTGCATGCGTCGGCCGCATCGCCCGACAAGTACCCTTATGTAGACAGCCCGTCTGCGGCGCAGCGTTGTGCCGAGGCCAGCGATTTGCCGCATACCTTTTGTGGCCACGTCCATGAACAGCGGCTTTATTTCGCTTTACCGGGACGGCGTATGAACGTGTTCCGGCCGATGCCTGGCGTTTCAGTGCCAGTGCCCGCGCACCGGCGCTGGGTGGCGCTGGTCGGCTCTGTGGGTCAGCCACGCGATGGCAACCCGCAGGCGGCATACGCAATTTTTGACATTGAGCGGGTAGCCATTACATTTTGTCGTGTGCCCTACGACCACCATGCTGCGGCGGCGCGGATTCGCGAGGTCGGGCTGCCCGAGTCAATTGCGTTTCGGGTGGAAAGTGGCATCTGATATCGATATGCGCTTTCTTAAGTCGCTTGCCCCGGGCAGCGAACTGGACGGCTTCCGCGTGATGGACCGTTTGCATGCGGGCGGCACTGCGTATCTTTTTAGCGTCAATGTCATTGGCGGTCTCGATCCGGGATTTCCGCTGGTGATGAAAGTACCCAAGGTAGGGCGCGATCAGCCGATCGAGAGCATCCAAGGCTTTGAAACCGAGGCAATGATTCTTCCTGCGCTGCACGGTCCGCATACGCCGCGTTTCGTTGCGGCAGGCGATCTGGCGCACCTGCCTTATCTGGTGATGGAGTGGGTGCGGGGTACTGGACTCGCGGCGATTGCTGCGGGAGCGCCGTTGCTTGAAACGCGCGTAGTGGCGATCGGCGCGGCGGTAGCGGATGCGGTACATGCCCTGCATCAGCAACACACCATCCATCACGACTTAAAGCCCGATAACATCGTCATCCTCGACAGCGGGTTTGCGGTTCTGCTCGACTTTGGCTTTGCGCATCATGCGCACTTTCCGGACCTGCTTGCGCAAGAAAAGCGTTTTGCCTCTGGCTCTGCACCCTACGTTTCGCCCGAGCAACTGTCCGGTTCACGAGAAGACCCGCGCAGCGATATATTTGCACTCGGCGTGGTGCTCTACGAACTGGCCACCGGCACACTACCGTTCGGCGTTCCAGATACTTTGAATGCAATGAAAAACCGCCTGTGGGCCTCCCCTGTACCACCCCGGGCGCTGGTGCCCAGCGTCGCAGCATGGCTACAGGAAATAATATTGCGCTGTCTGGAGCCCAATCCCTCATCACGCTATCAGACGGCGGCCCACGTTGCGCTGGATTTGCGCAATCCCGGGCAAGTATTGCTCACGGCGCGCGCGACACGTATCTACCCCGCCGGTTTTATGGTGCAGGTTGGCCTGTGGTGGCGCTCCCGCAGCGAGCGGCATGCTCTTAAGTCAAGGCAGCAGGCGGTGCTTAACCAGTCGCCGGTGATTTTGGTTGCCGTTGATACCTCTCATCCCGATGACGCACGCCATCCCGCGTTACAGTGGACCGCACTGCAGCTGGTCTCGCTCAATCTCGAGTTCAGGTTGATTTGTGTCTCGGCAATTCGCGCAGCCTCGATCGGTGAAAATGGCGGTGTTGCGGATACATCCTCCGGCCTTCAGCTTCTACACAAGGTTCGCTTGCGCCACTGGGTGGAGCCGCTGCACCTGCCCCCGCATCGCGTGTCGCTGCACGTACTCGAGTCCCGAGACCCTGCAGCAACGTTGCTGGAATTCGCCAAATCCAACAATGTCGACCTGATCGTTTTGGGCGCGCCGGGACCAAATGAAACCACCTTGTCCTGGTGGCGCTCGGCGGCATCCACGGTGACCGCCAGTGCGCACTGCAGCGTGCATGTAGTGCGGGTTCCATCGCGTCCGCGCGAGTCCTGGAAAACAGGCCATCAGGCCGAGACAGAACTTGACTGATCGCCATATCTGGCAAGCCTCGCCAGACATTTATGCCCGGAAAGGTCCGCCAGTGCTGGTGTTCTACAACTTTTTGCTAGGTATTTTCCTTCAATTGTTCTAAAATAGCAGGATTCTCCAGCGTGGAAATATCCTGCGTAATGGCTTCGTTTTTCGCGATCGAACGCAACAGTCGCCGCATGATTTTTCCGGAGCGCGTTTTTGGCAGGTTATCGCCGAAACGTATATCTTTCGGCTTGGCGATCGGGCCGATTTCCTTGCCGACCCAGTCACGTAATTCTTTCGCCAGCGCCTTGGCCGCTTCGCCTGTGGGACGCGCACCCTTTAACACCACGAACGCGACCACCGCTTCACCGGTCAGGTCATCCGGCCGACCAACCACCGCCGCTTCCGCTACCAGCTTTGAATTGGACACCAGCGCGGATTCAATTTCCATCGTGCCGAGTCGGTGGCCCGACACATTCAATACGTCATCGATGCGGCCCATGATGGTGAAATAACCGCGCTCCTTGTCGCGCACTGCGCCATCTCCCGCCAGGTAGAGCCTGCCGCCGAGCTCATCAGGAAAATAAGTTTTTTGAAACCGCTCTGGATCGTTCCAGATGGTACGCACCATTGATGGCCACGGACGCTTCACCACCAAAATGCCGCCGTTGCCGTTTTCCACATCGAGACCGGTTTCATCGACAATGGCCGTCATTATTCCGGGCAACGGCAGCGTGCAGGAACCAGGAACCATCGGCGTAACCCCCGGCAGCGGGGTAATCATGTGCCCGCCGGTTTCGGTTTGCCAGAACGTGTCGACGATCGGGCAGCGGGCACCGCCGATATTTTCGTAATACCACATCCACGCTTCGGGATTAATTGGTTCGCCGACCGACCCGAGGATACGTAGCGACGTCAAATCGTAGTTCCGCGGGTGCGTTTTAGGGTCAACCTCGCCCGCTTTGATGAGCGAGCGAATCGCGGTTGGTGCGGTATAAAAAACGCTGACCTTGTGCTTTTGAATCATCTCCCAAAAGCGGCCCGCGTTCGGGTAGGTCGGCACGCCCTCGAACACAACCTCGGTGGCACCAACCGACAGGGGGCCGTAGGTGATGTACGTGTGTCCGGTCACCCAGCCAATATCCGCCGTACACCAGAAGATATCATCGGGTTTGCTGTCAAAGGTCCACTTCATCGTCAAGTGTGCCCACAGCAGGTAGCCGCCCGTGGAATGCACGACACCTTTAGGCTTGCCGGTCGAGCCAGATGTATAGAGAATGAACAGCGGATGCTCGGCGCTCACCCATTCCGGCTCGCACGTCTCGCTTGCGCCTCCCTCAACGTCGTGCCACCAGGAATCGCGCTCAGTCGTCATGTTGACTTTGCCGCCGGTGCGCTTGTAAACAATGCAGGTCTTCAGATGCTCACAGCCCCCTAGGGCCAATGCTTCGTCGACGATATTTTTGATCGGCAGCGCTTTGCCGCCACGCATTTGTTCATCTGCGGTGATGATCGCAACGGCACCGGCATCGACGATACGTTCGTGCACCGATTTAGCGGAAAAACCGCCGAATACCACGGAGTGGATTGCGCCGATGCGGGCACACGCCTGCATCGCGATAATTCCCTCGATGGTCATTGGCATATAGATAATAACGCGCTCGCCCTTCTTGATGCCTTTGGCGCGCAACGCGCTGGCAAATTTGCAGACGCGTTTATGCAATTCCCGATACGTGATCTTGGTTACTTGGCCGTCGTCGGACTCAAACACGATGGCAGTTTTGTCAGCGTTGCCGTTGGTGAGGTTGCGGTCGAGACAGTTATAGGAAGCGTTAAGCTCGCCATCGTGAAACCAGCGGTAAAACGGCGCGTTTGATTCATCCAGCACCTGCGTAAAAGGTTTATGCCACACTATACTTTCGCGCGCCAATCGCCCCCAAAAACCGGCGTAATCCTTTTCGGCTTCGGCACACATGGCTTTGTAGGCGGGCATGCCGGAAATATTTGCTTCACGCACCAACGTTGCCGGCGGATTGAAAATACGGTTCTCGGCGGATACCGATTGGATGGATGACATGCGATTTTCCTCTAGGCGGGGGTTATGGATCTCTTCCGTTGCGGTGCGAAAGTTTCTTTGCACCTGAGCAATTTACAACAGAAAGGTGGTCGTGCGTTACTTCGGACCTGGAAAATTTCGCGGTATAGTTGGCAGGTGACCAGTGATGTTGGATCGCTGACTAGCGCGCGCAATATCCGGGCTCCAACTCCCACATTGCCGCTAGTTCCGGCAAACCAGGTGCCGCGTCGAACATGCCTAACGCCTTCAATTTTACCGAATCGCCATTTGACTGCTTAAGCCCTGACGAGCAAAGGCTTGTTCGGAACAGTGTTGACATCGCTTACTTTCGCGCCGGTGAAACCATTCTCGACATCGGCGTCAAGCCCACCCATCTGTTTGTCATCATCAAGGGCGTGGTGAATCAAGTCGAGGCGGGCGAGACAACCAATACGTACAGCGCTGACGATTGCTTTGACGGTCGTGGACTAGTCGCGGAAAAAGTTAGTAACCGGTTTGTAGCCGCTGAAGAAGTAGTAGCGTACCAGCTGGCAAAAAAGACTGTCAGCAGCTTGATTGCCAGCAACGCGACTTTCGGCGCAATGCTGTTTTCGGATCTGTCAAACAAGCTAAGCACAATCTCGCAACGAAAAAGTCAGCACGAACTGCAGTCATTAACCATGGCTCGCGTCGACGAGGCATTTGTGCGGCCAGCCCACTTCGTCGATGCCGACACTGATATCGTGTCGGTCGTCAGACTGTTTCAAACCGAACGTACCACCACCGTGCTGGTACGTGATCGTGCCTGCCAGCCACCGCGGTTGGGCATCTTTACGCACACTGGATTGCAGAAAGCGATCCTGAGCGGGACACCGTTGCACGATCTGCCGGTTCGATTGCTTGCCAATTTTTCGCTAATTTCAGTGCGTCCATCCGACCAACTCGGCGACGCGCTCGCCGTAATGATACAAAAGCGGGTGCACCGGGTGGTGGTTGCGGACTTAAATAGTGATGGCGGCGTTGATAGCGAACGAATCGTAGGCATTTTGGAGACACTCGATCTGTTCAGCTTTCTGTCCAATCACTCGTACCTGATCAGCATCCAAATCATCGCAGCTAATGACATCGTCGCGCTAGCCGGCGCGGCCGAACAAATTAATCGCCTGATCGCGCTACTGCACCAGAGCGGAACCAAGATCAGCCTGATTGCGACGCTCGTGCAGGAACTCAACGCCAGATTATTCGAACGCGCCTGGCAATTGATTGCGCCGCCTGACCTGGTGGTCAACAGTTGCTTGTTTGTGATGGGCAGCGAAGGCCGCGGCGAGCAGTTGTTAAAAACCGATCAGGACAATGGCTTGATTCTCCGCGACGGCTTCTTGCCGCCACTGCATCTCGCCGAAATTTGCGATCAATTCTCCGCAGCATTGCGCGATTTCGGTTATCCCGCATGTCCGGGAAACATCATGATCAGCAATCCCGTCTGGCGGCAAACAGCGATCGACTTCGGCAAGATGACGCGTCAGTGGTGGCTGATGCCGACCCCAGATAATCTGATTTCCCTGGCTATTTTTCTCGATGCGCACGCAGTGGGCGGCGATCCAAAATTGCTCGAAGAGGTGCGGCTGGGCGTATACAGCGTCGCGACGGACAACGATGCAATGCTTGCCCGATTTGCGTCGGCCATCAATTCGTTTTCCGAAACCGGAGGGTGGTGGAACCGCTTGCTATCCCTGGGCGAGGCGAATGAAGCAACATTGGATCTAAAGAAAATGGGGATTTTTCCCTTGGTCCACGGCATTCGCAGTTTGGCGCTACAGCAGCGCCTCAACGACACGGGCACAGTTGCGCGAATCGACGCCCTGGTAGCCGCGGGTTTGCTGACAGCCGCGTTCGGTGCTGACCTGACCGAAAGTCTGCATTTCTTCATGGGACTCAAATTAAAGGTCGGTTTGCTCGAACTTAGCCGCAAGCGCCCCATTTCTGCAGGCATCCAGATTTCGACGCTATCCAGTCTGGATCGCGATCTTCTCAAGGATACGCTCGGAGTAGTCAAGCGTTTCAAGACACAGATGCGTCAGCACTTCCATCTCGATATGGTTTCCTGATGCCCGCGATGTCGCCTGCAGGCTGGGCAGCCTATCTGAAACGTGAATGGCTGCTTTATCACCTTGGCGATACGCGATTTAGGTTTATGTGGGATACGCCACCAGAGAACGAATGGGTTGCCCTGGACTGTGAAACAACGGGGCTTAACGTTCGAACCGATGAGATTATTTCGATCGCTGCCGTGCGTATCGTCGGTAACCGGGTGATGACCAGCGAACGCCTTGAATTATTAGTACGTCCGGAAAAACGTGTGTCAGCCGAGAGCGTGCGCGTGCATCAGTTGCGCGAGCAGGATGTAGCTCACGGGATGGCGCCCGAAGCAGCGCTGATGCAACTATTGCATTTCATCGGCAGTCGCCCGCTGGTCGGTTACTACCTCGAATTCGACCTTGCCATGATCGATCGGGCCTTGTTTCCGCTCTTGGGCATGGGCTTGCCGCAGGACAGGAACGAGGTGTCGGCAATGTACTATGACTACAAGTTCAGGCAGTTACCCCGGCACCTTCGCGATCAAACCATCGACCTGCGATTCGCCACCTTGCTGAAGGATCTCGGCATGCCATCGCGCGCGGCGCATGACGCGTTGAATGATGCTGTTATGGCAGCACTCGCCTTCGTCAAGTTGCGCCAACTCCTGGCCGCAGGATAGCAGCCAGGATCCAACAGGACAGTCAGTGTCCCGAAGCGCCCGACGCACCGTAGCCCGTTTCGGAGCGCACCTGTTGCGCCTTGAATGCGGCGCGTTCAACCGCAGCCTGCGGACTGCGGTCGAGCATCGAAAACAGCCAGATGCCGACAAAACCAATGGTCATGGAAAAAAGCGCTGGCGACGAATACGGGAACCACGCCGACCCTTTGGGATTTCCCAGCGTCGCCTCCCACACCGAGGGCGAAACAATGGTCAATCCGACCGAGGCGATCAACCCCATAAATCCGCCAATCACAGCACCTCTGGTGGTGCAGTCTTTCCACAGCACGGACATGAAAAGCACAGGGAAGTTGGCCGACGCAGCGATTGCAAAAGCCAGCGCCACCATGAATGCAATGTTTTGCTTTTCGAAGGCAATGCCGAGCGCTACCGCGACCACACCCAGCGCCAACACGGTCAACCGCGACACCTTGAGTTCGGCGGCGCTGTCGGCGTTGCCTTTTTTGAACACGGTTGCATACAGGTCATGGGAAACAGCCGACGCGCCTGACAAGGTAAGTCCGGCTACCACTGCCAAAATGGTGGCAAATGCGACCGCTGAAATAAAGCCGTAAAACACATTTCCCCCGACCGCTTTTGCCACCAGCACCGCCGCCATATTTGCCGAACCCCCGCCGCCTTTGATGATGCCTTTGGCGGTATCGGCGTACTCCGGATTGGTCAGCACCAAGGTGATGGCACCAAAACCGATAATAAAAATCAGCAGGTAGAAATAGCCAATCCATGTCGTGGCCCAAAGCACCGACTTACGGGCTTCTTTGGCATCAGGCACGGTGAAAAAGCGCATCAGAATGTGCGGCAGCCCGGCGGTACCAAACATCAAGGCCATGCCAAAGGAGATGGCCGAAATCGGATCCTTAATAAATCCGCCCGGCCCCATGATGGCGAGGCCAATCTGGGCCGCCTCACTGGGCGTCTTCCCGCTATTGGCAGCGATCTGTGTTCTGACTTCGACCCCTTTAGCGAATAGCGCCTCCGGGCTAAAGCCGTACTGAGCCAACACCATTAACGCCATGAACGTCACGCCTGCCAGCAGCATGCATGCTTTGATGATCTGCACCCAGGTAGTGGCGGTCATGCCACCGAACAGCACGTACACCATCATCAGGCCGCCGACGATGACTACTGCCATCCAGTATTCAAGACCAAATAGCAACTTGATCAAGGCACCGGCACCGACCATTTGTGCGATCAGATAAAACGCGACCACGACCAATGTGCCCGACGCTGCGAACACACGGATCGGCGTCTGCTGAAAGCGATACCCGGCCACATCGGCAAAGGTAAATTTGCCAAGATTGCGCAGTCGCTCAGCCATCAGGAAGGTAATAATCGGCCAGCCGACGAGAAAGCCGATGGAATAGATCAGGCCGTCATATCCAGTGGCCATCACGGCCGCAGAGATGCCAAGAAAAGATGCCGCAGACATATAGTCGCCAGCGATAGCCAGACCGTTCTGGAATCCGGTGATTCCGCCGCCGGCCGTGTAAAAATCAGCGGCAGATTTGGTTTTGGCAGCAGCCCATTTGGTGATGAACAGGGTACCGATTACAAACACCGCAAACATGCTGATGGCCACCCAGTTGGTGGGTTGCTTGTCGACCTGGCCCAAGTCGCCGCCTGCGGCCAGTGCCGCGGCCGAGACCAAAAAAGCGGCGACGCCCGCGAACGCCTTGACACTTGTGGAAACGTTCATTTCGACGCCTCTTCAAGAATCTCTGCCGTCAATTTGTCGTATGCACCGTTGGCGCGACGCACATAAATACCAGTGATCACGATCGTAAAAATAATCACGCCGAGGCCAATGGGAATGCCGAGGGTGGTAACGCCACTGGCGATGGGTTGTGCAAGGAATGGCTTATTGAACGCAATTAACGCGATATAGCCAAAATACACAATTAGCATCAGCAAGGTCAGCGTCCAACCAAACACATTTCGTTTGCGCCGCAATTCGTGATACTTCGGATTGGCTTCAATTCTGGCCACTATTGAATCACTCATACCCACTCTCCTCGTTGATGGCAAATTCAAACTCTTATACCTGAGCTTCGCTGCGCCGGTGATAATACCTGACCTTGAAAAAATTGTGCACTCCTGCTTGTGCTCGTCAAAATCGCGATGCGTTTACGCCACACCCGCCGATCGGCGCGTTCTCAATGGTATCGAACGTCCTTGGTCAGTTCGGTACGTAACATTCCGCGGCAACTTACCGCGTCGTGCACTGGATCCTAATTCTATTATAAATATGTCTTATGTCTTTTATAAGACCTATTGACGCAGCGCAGCATTAAGTGTAATTTGGAGTTGTTTTCGGGCAACCTGCCAGCCATATTTTGTCTCCGTCAGACTGTCCCTTGGAGAAACATCATGAAACACGCCGCTGCCGAAGCATTGCCGACGTCCAGCGTTGCACCCTCTGCCGACGTCTTGGGCGATTACTGGCCGGGTATCCAGATATATTATCCGCCGGTCAAATATGCCCCGGCGCTGGGTTTGTATGAAGACCTCGAACAAGCCTCGCAACGTTTCAAGAAGCACGCGTGGGGCACCACCGCGCACACACTCATTTTTGATCTGGAGGACGGCTGCAGGCAAAAGGAAATGTCGCGCGAGCTGCTTCGGCGCGAACTGCCGAAAATGCTCAGGCGCAAGCAAGTGCAGGTTGCGGTGCGCATCAATCCCTTCCGCACCGAAGAATACGAAAAGGATTTGAAAATGGTGCGGGATTTATCCGACCACATCGACGCGGTGATGCTTGCCAAAGCGGGGGAAGCCTACGGTTCACCGGAAATTCGTGATCTTTCCGCCGTGCTGGTCGGACTGAATCATCGCATTACCATTCAACCCATTATTGAGCACCCGAAGTCACTTAAAATCGCCCCGGATCTAATGCAGTACGCGACCGTCAAGCACGTAGTGTTCGGTATCCACGATTTTTCCAAGGCGATGGGCATACAAATTACGCCGCGGCGCTGGACAGAAGAACTCGCCTATTTCATGAATCAGGTGCTGTTCGAAGCACGCATTGCTGGTAAAGGTGTTATTGGCGGCGTCGAAACACTGATCGGCCAATCGACCATGCCGGAAAATTTTGTCGAACCCGATGATGTGCGGCGCTGGCTCGATCTGCATGGTGACGAAGAAAGCCGCGTCGTCTACGGCCATGCCTGCGAAGAAGCCGCTATGGGCATGACCGGCAAACAAGTGATTCACCCCTCACACATTCATCCCTGCAAGGTCGCCTACACGCCGTCGCCTACCGACATTAAGACCAAGAGTTCGATCCTGAAAGCGGCTATCGAGGCGGACGCGCTGCTCGGCGGTGCCATCAAATTCAACGGCGAAATGCTTGATCCGCCGATGTTTGGCAAAGCCTTGCAGACGCTGTTGCGCGCGCATGCGCTGCATGCGTTGGCGGATACTGACACCGCGTTTGCCATGCAAGTTTTGCAGAAGCTGCCAGCGCAGGTGGTGCGAGAGAACTGGCC
This sequence comes from Betaproteobacteria bacterium, assembly GCA_043768625.1. Taxonomy (GTDB): domain Bacteria; phylum Pseudomonadota; class Gammaproteobacteria; order Burkholderiales; family Usitatibacteraceae; genus UKL13-2. The sequence continues at coordinate 2,892 of JAYVKG010000185.1, read as the reverse complement.
GTACGGTGTAATTCTTTGAACTAGCGGAATGATGCACCCCGCTAAATGGTTGTCGCCCCGGCGTGATTTCCGCAGTGATGCGCGGGGACGACAGGATTATTAATATCTACATGGAAACGTTAGCACTGGCGTACATTATTTGCCACAAACGCCTGGAAAACCGCACCAATGCTAGTGTTTTACCTTTCAATTTAACTCTCATCTCTGCAGCCCCGCCATGAACGCACGCTCCCAATCTTTTCCGCCTTTCCCGCCCTGGGCTTGGCACGTTCCGGAATTTTTCAACATCGGCGTCGCTTGCACCGACGCACACGCTGGCACCGCGGTTGAGGATCGGATCGCAATGATTGTCGAAGACGATACGTTAGGCACCGTCACCGCGACCTACGGTGAATTAGCCAAACGAAGCAGCCAATTCGCGCAGCTTTTGAGAAAACGTGGCGTGGTTCGCGGTGACCGGGTTTTGATCCGTCTGCCGAACTGTATCGATTACCCGACCGCGTTTCTCGGCGCGATGAAAGTCGGCTGCATCGCGGTGCCGACGTCGACACTGCTCACAGTTGAGGAAGTGTTATATCTGGCGAAAAATTCTGGTGCAAAGGTATTGGTGCTGGATCACGCCACGTGGGCGCAAATTGCGCCTCGCATCGGTGACGCGCCAACGGCGAAATTGGTGTTGCTCTCGGGCAGCGGAAAGTTTATCGAAAATTGTCACGTCACCGCTCTCGATCTCAAGCCCGCGCTCGACGCCATTACCGTGTGGTCAGCCGCCCACGCAACGCGGGCGAGTGATCCGGCTTACCTCGTTTACACCTCGGGTACTACCGGCTACCCGAAAGGAGTACTGCACGCTCACCGCGCGCTGATCGGCCGCGAACCGGCGTCGCAATACTGGTTCAGCTTTGACGCAAATTGCGTCGACCGCATTTTGCATTCGGGAAAATTCAACTGGACCTATGTGCTGGGCTCCGGCCTGATGGATCCGCTTTATCACGGCAAAACCGTGATTGTGCATGAAGGCAAAAACGACGCGAACACCTGGACGCGCCTGATCGCAAAACACGGTGCGACGATTTTTATCGGCGTGCCGACGATTTATCGCCAGATTATCCAGAAAACCAGCGACACCAGCAGCAGCGTGCCTACGCTACGGTTGTGCATGAGCGCAGGCGAGCATCTATCCGACGACATGCTGGCCGCATGGCAAACGCGATTCGGCTTGCAAATCTACGAGGCGGTCGGCATGAGTGAATTTTCGTACTACCTCTCGCAAAGCGCCTATCGCCCAATTCGCGCAGGATCGGCGGGATTCCCGCAGCCGGGACACAATATCAAGTTGCTCGATCCGCAGACGCTGCAGGAAGTGCCACACGGCGAAGAAGGCATGATTGCGGTGCCGGAAACGGATCCCGGCCTGTTCCTGCGGTACTGGAATATGCCGGAGGAGACCGCCAGGTATCTTCATGATGGGTATTTTTTCACCGGGGATTACGCCAAGCTGGACGACGACGGCTATCTGTGGTTTTTAGGCCGCAAAGACGACATTATCAAGAGCTTTGGTTATCGCGTATCGCCGTACGAAGTTGAACGCGTGCTGAAATCTCACCCGGCGGTGGCGGACTGTGCCTGCATCGGGGAAGCGATTGAAAAAGACAAGCTCATCGTGGTTGCCTACGTTATCGCGCAGCCCTATTCAGAAGTTACCGCAGAGCAATTGCAGTCTTTCGGCCAGCAGCAACTCGCCGCTTACAAAGCGCCCAGGCGAATCTATCTCGCCAAGGACTTCCCTCGCACCAAGAATGGTAAGATTCTCCGTCGGGAAATCAGTCCAGTTATTGCCACGTCGCATTCGTAGGGCGCGCGTTTCAAAAAGCGCCAACGTCAGTTTTGGTGTCACATAGTTGGTTAAAAATCGCTGAATTTTCGCCTCACAACGTAGTTTTGTGAGGATTTTTCCATTGTTACGCCGGATAAATTCATGGATGAAAAAAGTAAATTACCCAAAATGAAACCGTTGCCCAGCCTCATCTTTATGAGTCGTTGGCTGCAACTGCCTTTGTATTTGGGTCTCATTCTTGCGCAGGCCGTGTATGTGTTCATATTCTGGTCTGAACTGTATTACTTGATTCTCTCCGCGTTTGGCAACGATGCGGCGCTTCAGCATATCCTCACTTCGATCACGGTGGATGGTGCGACCCCGCCGACCAAACTGAACGAAGTCACCATCATGCTGGTGGTGCTCGGTCTTATTGATGTGGTGATGATTTCCAATCTGCTGATCATGGTCATCGTCGGCGGCTACGAGACCTTTGTCTCGCGCATGAACCTTGAAGGCCACCCCGACCAGCCCGAGTGGTTGAGCCACGTCAATGCCTCTGTCTTGAAGGTCAAGCTCGCTACCGCCATCATCGGCATCAGTTCGATCCACCTGCTCAAGACCTTCATCAATGCCGAGAATTACAGCGAGAAAGTGCTGCTGTGGCAAACCGTGATTCACCTGACCTTCCTGCTCTCGGCCGTGGCCATTGCCTACACCGACAAGCTCATGGCGCATGCGCCACCGCCCGTCAAGGGCAGCAGCGTCGGGGACGCGGCGGGCCACTGAGCCCGATTCGACCGCCCAACCTGCCAGACCCGTTTGATCCGAGCCCGCTGCCACCGACCGTCACGTCTTCATCCGAGAAGCCACCCACATGACCACCATCCGCCAGCCCGATCTGATCGAAAGCATTGCTGCGGCGCTGCAGTACATCAGCTACTACCACCCGGTCGATTACATCCAGCACCTGGCGCGGGCGTACGAGGGTGAGCAGAGCCCCGCCGCCAAAGACGCCATCGCGCAGATCCTCACCAACTCCAGAATGTGCGCCGAGGGCAAGCGCCCGATTTGCC
>JAYVKG010000184.1:0-2225 GCA_043768625.1 Betaproteobacteria bacterium | reverse complement strand
GCAAGGCGGCACTTTTGGCGATGGGGTTGGGCGCGGTTAAACTTGGTCAAGTTGCCGTTATCCCGGGGCATGCTCGGTTTACCGAGCTACACCGTGCGTACCTTCATTGTTATCCTGTTACTCGCCATGAACAGTACATCCGCCGCGTCGCAGTCGCTAACCTTCAGGCAAATACTTGACCGGCCGGAACTGAAATCCATCCACCCGGACCACAAGATCGCATACGGCAAGGATGCATCCCAATACGGTGAGCTGTGGCTGCCAGAGGTGCCCTCCACGGACCTGTTGCCGGTGGTGGTGCTGATTCACGGCGGTTGCTGGCGGGCGGATTTGCCGGGCCCCGAGCTAGTGGCCTTCCTGGCGGACGATTTGCGAAAACATGGCGTGGCGGTGTGGAGCCTCACCTATCGACGCATCGGTCATCGCGGCGGCGGCTATCCCGGCACCTTCAATGATGTGGCAAATGGCGTCGCGCAGTTGTGCACCCTTGCCGAAAAATGCCATCTCGACTTGAACCGTGCAGTGGTAACGGGCCATTCCGCCGGCGGCCATCTCGCCTTGTGGGTTGCTGCGCAAAATCGTATTCCGCCTGAAAGCGTCCTCAGCCTGAAGGGGCTTGATCAGCCGGTGAATTTCAGGGCCGTTATCGGCATCGCGGCCATTCCTGACCTGGCGCATTTCGCGCAAGCGGGCGCACATGCGTGTGGCGACAAGACGGTTGAGCAACTGGTTGACAGTGCCACGCGGTTGCTTGCGGGAGCCGCCAAAAACGCGCCTTTCCTCGATACCTCGCCGTCGGAAATGTTACCGCTCAATGTGCGGCAAATGCTGATTCACGGCGTCTCTGATGACATCGTGCCACCGGCGACTGGATTGCGCTATCAGACACTTGCAAAAGAACGGGGTGAAACAGTTACGTTGATCGCCCTCGACAACGCGGGCCACTTCGAATTGATCGCGCCGTGGACGTTGCCGGGAAAAACCGTCGTGGCGAAAATTCTCGACGCTTTAAACTAACCACGTCCAGCCTAGAACCAGTGTGGTGATGCTGGTCGACTGCCACGCGCAGCGCGCACCCGACGGCAATTCACCCCTGCCTCCCTACAGCGCTGTCAGCCAATGCCGACAGCCAGTTTCGTCCGCCCGCCTACATCCACAGCCTGGCGCATTGCATATCATCGTCCCATACATTTTCACGATATGTCAGCGCACTCGGTCCCACCGTTGAATCTGTATCCACCGATTTTTGACCACAGGAGATTTAACATGAAAAGCAGATTGATTACCCTGACCACCGCGGCGCTGTTAAGTGTTTCCGCGTCAGTGATGGCGCAGCCAATGTCCCAACCGATGGCGCAGTCCAACAACATTAGCGATCAGGAATTCGCGCGCATGTATTCCGAAATGGACACCAACAAAGACGGCATGATTTCCCGCGCCGAATACGCCGCCTACCACAACAGCCGCTACGACACGTGGGACACCACCAAAAAAGGCATGATGACCCGCGAGCAGATGAGAACCAAAATGTTCGAGCGCGAGTTGCGCAAGACCGACGGAAATCCGATGGGCAACTCGACCGCACCCGGCGCAATGCAGCAAAAATGATTTCACCAGGCTGACGACCGCGCGGCGATTTCGCGGCGGTCCGGCCGGAAGCAGAATTGGATAGTGCGTTCAACACGCATCATCCAATCACTCCCCTCAACTCTCCCTGAGTGGGAATTTTATCCTCCGTACACCGGAGGATTTTTTTTGCGCGCTATTTTCTGCAGACAGCGTCGTGCATATAGCGGCGCCGGCGCAGGTATGGCGCTTTGTTTCGCCCAGGGTCAACAACACTAGCGCACCGCCGCCAATACCATCGCGACGGCTGCGGTAAGTTTTTTTGCATAGGGCACATGCAAGAATTCATTGGGGCCATGGGCATTGGACTGCGGGCCCAGTACGCCGGTAACCAGCATTTGCGCTTGGGGAAATTTCACGCCGAGCATCGACATGAATGGGATGGTGCCGCCCTCGCCCAGGTATGTGGCGGGCTTGCCGTAACACGTTTGCGACGCAGCATCGAGCGCAGCAGATAGCCATGGCGCAATGGCCGGCGCATTCCAGCCGGTGGCAGCCTGTTCACATGTATAGGTCACGTGCGCGCAATATGGCGGATCATTCTCCAACGTCTGCTGCAAACTGGCGGCGGCCGAGGCACCATCAACCAGCGGTGGCAA
>JAYVKG010000183.1:0-4485 GCA_043768625.1 Betaproteobacteria bacterium | reverse complement strand
TTGGCGTTTAGATGCTCTGCCGCTCAACCGCGCCGCGCCGCCTCGACAGCAGCGATATCGACTTTTTTCATCAGCATCGTTGCATCAAAGGCGTGCTTGGCGACACCGGGATCGGGATTGGTAACGGCCTTCGTTAAAACGATCGGCATTATTTGCCAGGACACTCCCAACTTATCCTTACACCAGCCGCACGCGCTCTCGTGACCGCCATTGCCGATGATCGCGCTCCAATAACGATCTGTTTCAACTTGGTGATGCGGTCCTCGACGGCATGAAGACGCTGCTTGTACCAGCTCTCTTTGCGGCTCCAGCCGCATGACGATTTCGAGTTCGAAGATCGGCGGGTTTACCGGGCTGAACGCGGCTAACAGCCATGGTCGCGCGCGCGGGCATTCGCATGGTTTTGCCGAAAAAGAGGCTGCTCACCTTATCAGCAAGTTGATCAAGCAAGTGCGGGCAGTGCGTCGATGCATTCACGTGGACTAACGCAAGGGTCGAAAGAATGCGCGCAGGTCTTCGGCGAGCAGTTCTGGCTCTTCCATTGCGGCAAAGTGGCCGCCGCGCGGCATCTCCGACCATCGCTGTATGTTGAAGAATCGTTCCGCCCAGGCACGCGGTGGCGGCAGAAGGTCCTTGGGAAAGCTCGCGAAGCCAGTGGGCACGTCGTTCGAACCGGTCCACTTCTTGATCATCTCGACGACCCACGTCAATTTGCTGGCGTTCGCAGAATCGTAATAAAGCTCGAACGACGAGCCAATTGTCTGTGTCGCCCAGTAGAGGGTGATGTTGGTGAGCAACTCGTCCTTCGTGAAACGAGACTCGACATTCCCATCACAGTCGCTCCACGCTCTAAACTTCTCAACGATCCATGCTGCAAGCCCCGCTGGCGAGTCGTTCAAGGCCACCGCCAACGACTGCGGTCGTGAGCCTTGGATCATGGCGTAAGCCCCTTCCTTCTGCTGCCATTCCTGAGTCTTGGCGATAAACTTCTCCTCCTCCGCAGACAAATCGTCAAACTTCTCGAACAAATGTGAATACGGCACATCGGTGAGGTGAATGCCGACTAGCGACTCGGCGTGGCTTCGGGCAAGTTGTTCGGTCACCGTGCTTCCCCAGTCGCCGCCGTGCGCTGCAAAGCGTTGGTACCCCAACTGATCGGTCATGAGCGTGTCCCAAAGACCGGCGATCTTGAACCGACTTCCGGGTTTCTGCGGCTTGTCTGATAATCCGTAACCAGGAAGGCTGGGTATTACGACATCGAACGAGTCCTGCGGGTCGCCGCCGTGCGCTGCAGGGTCTGTAAGCAGTGGAATGAGCTTTTGAAACCGGAGAAAGGAATCAGGATATCCGTGCGTTAGCAAAAGGGGCAGCGCTCGCCCGCCTTTGCCGCGCTCGTGCACGAAGTGAATGCCAATACCGTCTATCTCGGTTCGATAATGATGAAGCCTGTTGATAATGGCTTCTTGCGCCGGCCAGTCGAAATCTTCGATCCAGTACTTCACAAGTTCTCGAAGGTACGACGAATTCGTACCGCGTTCCCAGTCCTGTTCCACAATTCCGTCTGCCCAGCGGGTAGACCGCAGGCGTTGTCGAAGGTCGTCGATTGTGTTCTTAGCGATATGGAGTTTGAAGGGCTCCACGCTCGCCTTCATTTTAGTGACGGCTGCTTTGTTCGTAGTCATGCCACACTCCTTATGGGTTCAACATGGATGCGCGCGATCCCGGGCTTTGACGATAGCCGATGGCGGCGCGGTGGTGAAGACTTCGCAGGGGTTTGCTTAAAAGGGCTGAACCTGCGGTATTCGTCGGTGTCCGCGTAATGCGCTAAATGATCCATCCCCACCCGTTCGAACGGAAACTGCGTTTCTTCCAGCGGCCATAACACCCGCAGACCGCGCGTGTCGTCCCTCGCGGTGGCGTTGACCCTTGAAAAGCCATAAACCTTCAGCATATTGCTACATCCTTTCTGGCCTTCAATTGGGGCTTGGCCCTTTTGCCGGACTCCAATTTTTTGCTGGCGCTCAGTGTCCGCAGACGCCGTGTTGGCCCTCTTGAAGTCCTCCAGGTTTACCATCGTGCGCGCGTCGACAGCGCCCGATACGCCGACAACTGCACCCAGCGTGCCGCCCATCAATACAACCACCGGTCTGACCGCCGCGACGCCAACGGTGGCACCTGCCTCCGCCGCGGCCTCTGGGTCCTGCGACGGAACGCCGTGGCCGGGGTGAATCCGCTCAGCAAGGTCCTCGTCTAACGGTCCAGTCTTAAACGGCGTGGCGGACGATCGGCTCATGGAAATTTCCTAGGAGGTATTAATGCGATGAGCACAAGGCTGGGAAGAGGGGTTGTTTCTGTCGCCGGGACGTCACTCAGCTTAAATCCAAGTTTGAACAGCGGCTTGAACTTTAGAATCACGAAACTAGTCTGTGCCCAGCTCTGTGGCGCGTCAGTGCGCTAACACACAGTGCCGGCCCGCTGTTCCGAAGGCATACACCGGCCCCTCCACTCGACGCTGATTGAAGCTGTAGGGCAGCGGCGGACAAAAAAGCATTCCGATAGTCATGACGGTCTTTTCGGTTGACGGGAAACATCAGCGTCAGACGCCGCTGACTTCATTTTTGTGCGCCGATCATTTTGTTATGCGCTCGGCTGATTCTTTTATGAAAGAACCAAAATGGACTTTGCCTGCGCTCACATAAATAAAGAATAGAACGCCAGTAATTTACGTCTGCGAACTGACCAGACGCAGTGCGAACCAACGCTCATTGGCCTCAAACAGTCGTTTGCCACCGTTTCGCACAACCGAGAACGTGCACACATTGTGCTCATCAATTAACGAAGCGGCTTGAAGCGTTTGTATCAGATTACCGCTACAGCGGACGGTCGCACCTATTTAATCGCGCGGTGGGTCCATCATGCCAACGGTGCTGCCGAAAGCCAGATTACAGCACAGCACCTGCACCACCACCAGCGTAAGCACCGTGCTGGTAATGATGGCGCAGCCGCTCGGCACCTGAATTTCGCCGCCGTCGTTCAGCGTCTGGAGCGGTCAACGGGTTTTGGCCGCCAGGTTCAGGCCGGTGATGATGGTGTTGATGCGGACGCTCATGAAACCCGGGCGCGGCGTGTCGGTCTCGCCGATCTCTAGCGCCACACCGCGCCCCCGATCATCGGCGGGCCAGGGGACGACAGCGTCAGGCTGGCCAGTGCGTGCAAACGCTACCCAACGGTCGCCGAGTCGTTGCTCGACTGCTAGGTCAGCAGCGCTCGCCGGCGCGCCCAGGCACTGGCAAGACGCAACGGTGCCCATTACATAGGGCACTTCGATGCCATGTCCTGCCCCGGACGGCCGGCCGTGGTCGAAGTAGTAACGCCAGGTAGGGGCGCGCTGCACATGCAGGTAGGCGATGCGGCGCGCAAACGCAGTAAAGACCGCATCGCGCGCGACTTGCCGACCGAGTTCAGCATCGTCCGCGACGCCGGGGTACAAAAGGCGCACCAGCGTCTTCGCACCACCGAGCTTAGTTACCAGCGCCGCCGGCTTGATGCCGAAGGCCAGCGCAACGCTGGCGTCGTTGCTGTTGCTGCCGATAACGAGCGGCACCGCAGCCTCGCTGCCGCGCTGGAACGCCTGCAACAGCGGCTGCGGCACGGCCGCATCGCCGACAATGAACCCCGGTGCAAGCGACAAGGCCGGCCCGTCGAGCGCGGCAAGGCGCTCGGCCGGCACTTTGCGCAGCGCCGCGGCAGTCGCGCCGAGGCCGCTCAGACCAACATTGCGGGCAATGGCGACGCCCGTCGCCAGCGCTTTCGCCCGCGTGTGGCTAGGAAGGCCGTACGGGCTTTGCGCAATCGCCCGGTCAAACAGTCCTGCGGCGAGCGGCGACGCCATCAACGCCAGCACGCTTTGCGCACCGGCAGACTGGCCGAAGACGGTGACGTTGCCGGCGTCGCCACCAAAGGCCGCGATGTTGTGACGCACCCACTCCAACGCAGCAATCTGGTCAAGCAGGCCAAAGTTCACCGCGCCGTTCGGGGACTCAGCCTCAAGCGCCGGGTGGGCGAAGAAGCCCAGTGGGCCAAGCCGATAGTTGAGAGTGACGACGATTGCCCCGCGCCGTGCGAGCGCGCTGGCGTCGTAGAGCGGAAGACTACCGGTACCGAAGATCAACGCGCCACCGTGAATCCACACCATCACCGGTCGCTTCGTACTAACGTCAGCGGGCGGCGCGAAGACGTTAAGGTAGAGGCAGTCTTCGTCGAGCCGACCCGGGTCGCCGCCGCCTTCGAGCGACAGGCCGCGTTTTTGCGGACACGCTGGTTGTGCGGCAGCAGCAGCCCGCACCTCGGTCCACGGCAACAGCGGCTGCGGCGCCCGCCACCGCAGCGCGCCGGTAGGCGGCTGCGCGTAGGGCAGGCCGCGAAACACGGCTACTCCGTCCTCGAGCGCGCCTTGCACCGGGCCCGAGGGAGTGGCAAGCGGCA
>JAYVKG010000182.1:0-3400 GCA_043768625.1 Betaproteobacteria bacterium | reverse complement strand
CAATACGCCACGAGAGGTACTGGGGTTTCTGACGCCTTTTGAGGTAGCATTTGATTGCCCACCGCCTGTCGGCATTTGCTGTTGAAGCCGCGGTTATGCTCTGCGAGGCCCGCTAATGCTCACGCTACGTTCTGTGTTCAAAAAACGCCGCCACTACTTTCAGCGCATGTTCAACGTCGTCGCGCGAAATATCGAGATGCGTGACCCAGCGCTGTTTACCATACGCGCCGGATACCAGTACGCCGTGTGACTTGAGATGCGCGTTAAAGTCGGCGAACAGCGCTGCGGGAACTTCGGCCCATAGAATATTTGTTTGCGGTGGCTCTATTTTCAACAGTCCGCGCGAGGCCTCCATCAGGCCGTTCGCCAACAGGGAGGCGTTGGCATGGTCGAATTTGAGGCGGTCGATGTGATGCTCCAGAGCGTACATTCCTGCCGCCGCAATCACGCCCGCCTGACGCATGCCACCGCCAAGCATTTTTCGCATCCGTCGTGCCTTGGCGATCAACGGCTTGCTGCCCAGCAGAACGGAGCCTACCGGCGCACCCAGGCCCTTGGACAAACACACCGATACTGTGTCGAACGACTGGCAGATCTGCTTTGCCGCCTCGATTGGCGTGACCGACGCTGAAGCGGAAAAAACGGCGGCATTGAACATGCGTGCGCCATCGAGATGGGTGGCAAGGCCATATGCCCGGCCAAGTGCTTTTACCTTCGTTGCGTAGTCGGCCGGCAATACCCTGCCGCCCCAGGTGTTTTCCAGCGCGATGAGGCGGGTGATCGCATAGTGCGCGTCGTCGGGTTTAATCGCAGCTTCGATTGCAGCCAGGTCCATGGTGCCGTCGGCGCGCTGGTCGAGCGGTTGTGGCTGGATCGAGCCCAGCACCGCCATGCCACCGGCTTCCCAGCGATAGGTGTGGGCCATTTGCCCAACAATGACTTCGTGGCCACGTTCGCAATGCGCCATCAGGCCGAGCAAATTGGTTTGCGTGCCGCTAATACCATATAGAGCGGCATCGAAGCCCAACATGGTGGCGGCTTTTTCTTCCAGCGCGTTGACGGTTGGGTCCTCGCCGTAAACATCGTCGCCAACCGGCGCTTCCAACATCGCCTGGCGCATCCCGGCCGTAGGGCGGGTGACAGTATCACTGCGAAAATCCATGCTGTCGCTTTCTAAAATGGCTGGTGCTTGAACACTACAACTTAAACACTACAAAAAATATCACGCGTCAAACTGATCAACTGGAGAATGCGCGCATCTTCTATGCGGTAGTAGACCTTGGTGGCTTGCTTGCGCGACGTGATCATGCCAGTAGCCTTGAGTATGCCCAGATGCTGGGAGATGTTGCTTTGTGTGGAGCCAACCGCGTCGGTGATTTCCTGCACCATCATTTCTCCCGACGAGAGCAGGCACAAAATCTTGATGCGCAACGGATGCGACATTGCCTGCATGGCGACAGCGGCTTGCTCAATATTTTCGGCCTTGCCGATGAGCGCGAAAATGTCCAGCGGTACGACTTCCACCGGCAACGCGGTTGCGGCCGGGTTGATCCGGGATGCCATGGCTATATGGTCTTAAAGTATGGTCGCATCATTGGGCGGGCAGGATTCAGGAACCAAACGCGTTCAGCCCCGTTTGCGCACGACCCAAAATAAGCGCGTGCACATCGTGGGTGCCTTCGTAAGTATTCACGGCCTCCAGATTCATCATGTGGCGGATAACGTGATATTCATCGGCAATCCCGTTGCCGCCGTGCATGTCGCGCGCCACCCGGGCAATATCGAGCGCTTTGCCGCAGGCGTTGCGTTTGACAAGTGAAATCATTTCCGGTGTGGCGCGGCCTGCGTCGAGCAGGCGCCCCACGCGCAGCGAGCCCTGCAGAGCCAAAGCGATTTCGGTTTGCATATCGGCTAACTTTTTCTGCACCAGTTGTGTCGCTGCCAGCGGTTTGCCGAACATGATGCGGTCGAGCGTGTACTGCCTTGCCGCGTGCCAGCAGAATTCCGCGGCACCCATCGCGCCCCAGGAAATGCCATAGCGTGCCTTGTTAAGGCAGCCAAACGGGCCTTTCAAGCCTGTTACATTCGGCAGCAGATTTTCTTCCGGCACCAGCACGTCGTCCATCACAATCTCGCCGGTAACCGACGCGCGCAGGGAAAATTTGCCTTCAATTTTTGGTGCCGACAAACCCTTCATGCCTTTTTCCAGGACGAAGCCGCGAATCGTTTCAGCATCCGACATGTCTTTTGCCCAAACGACAAAAACATCGGCAATCGGCGAATTGGTGATCCACATTTTTGCGCCGTGCAGCAGGTAGCCACCGGCAACTTTCCGGGCGCGCGTTTCCATTGACGATGGGTCCGAGCCGGCGTTGGGCTCGGTGAGGCCGAAGCAGCCGACCAACTCGCCGGTGGCCAATTTCGGCAGCCATTTTTCGCGCTGCGCTTCATTGCCGTAGGTGTGGATCGGATGCATGACCAGTGAGGACTGGACACTCATTGCCGAACGATAGCCAGAGTCGACCCGCTCGACTTCACGCGCGATCAAGCCGTAAGCGACGTGATTTACCCCCGCGCAACCATAGCCGTCGATGGTGGAACCGAGGAACCCCAGCGCGCCCATTTCATTCATGATGTCGCGGTCAAACTTCTCGTGGCGGTTCGCCATCAGCACCCGAGGCTGTAATTTTTCCTGGCAATAGGCGTGCGCGGCATCGCGAATCATGCGCTCTTCGTCGGACAGCTGGTCATCAAGCAAAAAAGCGTCATCCCACTTGAATTGGGCTTTGAGTTCGTTGGGTTTCATGATGTTTGCGTATTGGGTGTGTTAGGCACTTATTTTACCCTCAAGGACCAGCCATGTTGGCATCCTGCCAAGGCGCAGGGTAGCAACGCCGAAACCATGCCAGACCATGCCGCTCGCACGCACGCTGCAGCCAGCTATATCGCAATAAACAGTGGCAGGAAAATTTGCCTGACACCCCTATTGGAGCCGGGGTGCAGCTAAAACGCAAATCGGTGCTTCACTTGACGACCGATCAGGCAGCGCCGCATTACTGTCGCTGGTCTCAGGTTCTCATCCTTCGACCCTTCGAACCGAAATGCGCCTGGTGCTATGTGCTGCGGCTCGGCCTCGCGCGCTTTGGTTTGGCGGCACAGTATTGTTCATAAAGTACCTGCATCACGGCCATCGCTTCTTTGCTAGCAACCGAGTAGTAGATGCGCTTTCCGTCACGGCGGGTAGTGACCAGTCCCTCGTCGCGCAACACACTCAGTTGTTGAGACAAGGTGGGCTGGTGGATATCCAGCATTTCTTCAAGGTCGCTCACACAGCATTCGCCTTGCGAAATCTGGCAAAGCAATAGCAGTCGATGCGGATTTGACAATGTTTTTAGCATGC
>JAYVKG010000181.1:0-10232 GCA_043768625.1 Betaproteobacteria bacterium | reverse complement strand
ATGCGGCGCGGCGGTGCGGCGCTGGCAAGCTACATGCTGTTCGATCATCGCTATTGCAAGGCACTGATCGCGATGGGCTACGAGGACACCATGAAGCGCCGCGATGAAATTGCCATTTTCTTTGATGCTACCGCCTGTCCAATGCCGACGGTCATCGCCTACCATGCCTTCGATCCTGGAAAAACCCAGACTATGGATGAGACCAAGGCGTGAGATGAGTATCACGTTCGCCAAGGCGTTGCCGCATTTACGCAGCCCGTATAAATATTTCCTGCCCAAATGCTCATATTGAGCGAATTAAGTGGGCTGGCATCCCGACAGGTTTCTGCATGTCCCGCCCAAAGCATCACTGCGCGAAACAAAATTCCACTGCCGGCGGCGCATTCGGCGTACGATTGACTAACTATTTTCCATTGATGGATTCGCACATGTCCAGCAGCAATAACAGCAGTAATCCTGGCAGCAAAAATATGGTGGGAAGCGACCCGGTCAGGGAAATGGCGGCGCAGATTTACGTCCAGCTGGCCAGTGACGCCATCGTCGTCACCGACGCCACCGCCAAAATCACGGCCAGCCCCGACAGCCTTGCCAAGATCGCCTTCAAACTCTCAGAGGCTTTCCACAAAGCGGAAGCGGAAATGAAAGCCAGTGCCGCGCCGGTTCACACCAAGTTTGACGTCGATAAACTCGATTTCGACGCATGGACGACCAAATAACGGCTGCTTTGTCAACGACTGCTGGCGCTTAACGCAGAGAAGCGTTCAATTTTTCGAGCGCGACCGAGCCGGGGTTCAATGCTGCGTCATCCATTAAATTAAGTGCAATATCCACCGTATTGGATGCTGCATGAAGGTCTGTGGGGTCGCCATCGACAAACAATAATCCTGTCGCGATTTCGCGATTGGCGCGTATTTCCTGCAGGTAATTCATGGCGGCAATCCGGTCTGCCGGGTCGTAATTATCGTGCAGTTTGCGGAGCCGCAATATCGAGCCGTCGTGTTGCTCTATTTCCTGCAACGTGCCAGCCGCGTATTCGGTGGTGATTTCTTCGCGGAACTTGATCACATCCAAAAAATTCACCGCTTCGTTGTGCTCCCGCACGTAGTCGTAGCTCTTGGTGGAACCCGCGTGATTGTTGAAAGCCACGCACGGCGAAATGACGTCGATAAACGCCGCGCCCTGGTGCAGGATGGCACCCTGAATCAGCGGCACCAACTGCTGTTTGTCGCCTGAAAAACTGCGCGCGATATAAGTTGCCCCCAGCTGCATCGCCAGCCCGACCAGGTCAATCGCTTCATCGGCGTTGATGGCACCGCGTTTACTTTTGGAGCCGCGGTCGGAAGTCGCGGAAAACTGGCCTTTTGTCAGACCGTAAACGCCGTTGTTTTCCACAATGTAAGTCATGTTTACGCCACGTCGCATGATGTGGGCAAACTGTCCCAGCCCAATCGAGGCTGAGTCGCCGTCGCCGGATACGCCAAGATAGATCAGATCGCGATTGGCAAGATTGGCGCCGGTCAGGACCGACGGCATGCGGCCATGTACGCTATTGAAACCGTGTGAATTGCCAAGAAAGTAAGTGGGGGTTTTTGATGAGCAGCCGATGCCGGAAAGTTTGGCGATACGGTGCGGCGGCAGGTCAAGTTCAAAGCACGCCTGAATTATCGCTGCGCTAATCGAATCGTGTCCGCAGCCTGCGCACAGCGTGGAGATGGCTCCCTCATAGTCACGGCGGGTATAGCCGAGCTTATTCAGCGGCAGGTTGGGGTGATGCAGTTTTGGTTTGGTGAGGTAGGTCATTTCTTTTCCTGACTGGTGCGCTTGGGCGCGCCGGATTTCAACGGCACTGAATGCAGCGATGCAACATTCAGTGCTTTGAGAATCTGCGAAATTTCTCCGGCGATGAAGCTCGCGGTAATCGGCGTGCCGTCGTAATGCAGCACCGGCGTCAGCGCCGATGCATTGACAGCACCCTCGGTGATGAGCAGGGTGCGCAGCTGTGCGTCGCGATTCTGTTCGACCACGAACAGTTCGTCATGCCCGGCAATAAATTGCAGGACTTCATTGGCAAACGGAAAAGCCCGTATCCGCATCGCATCCAGCCGCAGACCAATGCCATCCAACAGGTCGAGCGCCTCGTGCATTGCCGGGCTGGTAGAGCCGTAATACAGCACGCCAAAACGAGTTGCATGCGTGGCTTTGCGAACCACTGGCTTGGGCAAGATTTCCTTGGCGGTCTCAAATTTGCGCAACAGGCGCTGCATGTTGTCGACATAAGCGTTGCCTTCCTCGGTGTAGCGCGCATAGCGATCGCGGCTGGTTCCACGGGTGAAATAGCTGCCTTTGGTCGGGTGGGTGCCAGGATAGGTGCGATAGCAGATGCCATCACCATCAACATCGAGATAGCGGCCAAAGTCCCTGCCAGCGTCGAGATCGGCCGCGGTCATGACTTTGCCGCGATCCATTCGCCGCGTGTCGTCCCATGCAAAGGGCTGACTGAGGCGTTCGTTCATGCCGATGTCCAGGTCCAGCATGACAAAAACCGGCGTCTGCAAGCGGTCAGCAAGGTCGAATGCATCGGCTGCGAACGTGAAACACTCGTAAGGATCCTCCGGAAACAGCAATACGTGTTTGGTATCGCCATGCGACGCGTAGGCGCAGCTCAGCACATCCGATTGCTGGGTTCTGGTCGGCATGCCGGTCGATGGACCGGCCCGCTGCACATCAAAAATGACGGCGGGAATCTCGGCAAAATAGGCCAGGCCTAGAAACTCCTGCATCAACGAAATTCCGGGACCAGACGTGGCCGTAAAGGCTCTGGCGCCGTTCCATGCCGCGCCAATCACCATGCCGATCGACGCCAGCTCATCCTCGGCTTGAACGATGGCGTAACGCGCTTTGCCGTCTGTCGTGGTGCGAAATTTTTTGCAGTGCCTGGCGAACGCTTCGGCAAGTGAAGACGAGGGTGTGATGGGATACCATGCCGCCACCGTCGCGCCGCCATATACGGCACCCAATGCCGCGGCGCTATTGCCCTCCACGAAAATCCGTGCACCCACTTTATCGGCGCGTTTGACCTTCAGTCCTATGTTGCAATCGAGATGCAGCAGGGCATAATCGCGTCCCATGTGCAACGCCGCGATGTTCGGCGGCAGCAGTTTTTCCTTGCCCTGGTATTGTTCGGCGATGAGTTGTTCAACCACGGCCACTTCAACGTCAAGCAATGCCGTCAGCGCACCGACATAAATAATATTTTTGAATAACTGGCGCTGGCGCGGGTCGGAATATGCGCCATTCACGATCTCGGTGAGAGGCATGCCGATGACACGGATGTCTGCGCGAAACTTCGATTGCGGCATTTGCCGCGTCGAGTCATAGAATAAATAACCGCCGGGCTCGATCTCGGCAACATCGCGGTCCCAGGTCTGCGGGTTCATTGCCACCATGAAGTCACATCCACCGCGCCGACCGAGATAACCGTCCTCGGTTACCCGCACCTCATACCAGGTCGGCAGTCCCTGAATATTGGATGGAAAAATATTGCGCGGGGAAACAGGCACACCCATGCGTAGTATCGATTTGGCAAACAAGGTGTTTGCCGACGCCGACCCGGAGCCGTTTACATTGGCGAATTTGATGACAAAGTCGTTGACCGCGTTGATGGCTTGCGTACTCATTCTGCCGCCTCCGCCAATTTTTCCCGATGCGGGCGCGGTTTTTTTCTGCTGCTGCCGGCGTGCGTCATTTCAATCAATGACTTTTGCATATCCCATGCACCGGTAGGGCAGCGTTCGGCACAAAGGCCGCAATGCAGGCACACGTCTTCGTCCTTGGCCATGATGCGGCCGGTTTTCAAAATGGTCGATAGGTACAAATCCTGGCTGACATTAAGTGCCGGTGCCGTCAGGCGAGCGCGCAAATCAGGCTCTTCGCCATTCGCCGTAAACGTAATGCAGTCCATTGGACAGATATCGACACACGCATCGCATTCAATGCATTGCGCGGTATTGAATACCGTCTGCACATCGCAGTTCAGACAGCGTTGCGCCTCCTGGTAGCCGAGTCTGGCGTCAAAACCGAGTTCGACTTCGACGCGGATGTTCTTAAGGGCGATCGACACGTCTTTCAGCGGCACCTTGTAGCGCAAATCACCGGAGATGGCGTTGTCATAGCTCCATTCGTGAATGCCCATTTTCTGGCTGAGCAAATTCATCATGGGCGGGGGACGAACGCTGACATCCTCTGACTGGCAAAACTTGTCGATGGAAATCGCTGCCTCGTGTCCGTGAGCGACCGCCCAGATAATATTTTTTGGACCGAACGCGGCGTCACCGCCGAAAAATACCGCAGGCAGGCTCGACTGCATGGTCGACTTGTTTACCACCGGCATTCCCGTCTTGTCGAAAGCAATGCCGACATCGCGTTCAATCCATGGAAACGAATTTTCCTGACCGATCGCAACCAGCACGTCGTCGCAGGGCAGGTGCACATCGGGCACGCCGGCGGCAACCAGTGAACGCCGTCCCGCGTGGTCTAATTTTGCTTCCACCACCTCAAAAGTAACGCCGGTGAGTTTGCCGTGTTGATGGGTAAATTCCTTCGGTACATGAAAATTGATGATGGGAATGCCTTCATGTTGCGCGTCTTCCTTTTCCCATGGAGACGCCTTCATTTCCTCAAACCCGGAACGGACGATGACCTTGACGTCTTCGCCGCCCAGGCGGCGCGACGAGCGGCAGCAGTCCATGGCGGTATTGCCACCACCGAGTACGATTACGCGCTTGCCGATTTGCTCGATATGGCCGAACGAAACCGACGACAACCAGTCGATCCCGATGTGGATATTGGCGGCCGCCTCGCGCCTGCCCGGAATATTCAGATCCCGGCCGCGCGGTGCCCCGGTACCGATAAAAATGGCGTCATAATTTTCTGTGAGCAACGTTTTCATGCTGTCCACACGGGTTCCCGCGCGGAATTCTGCGCCAAGATCCAGTATGTAGCCTACTTCTTCATCAATCACCGATTCGGGCAGGCGAAAGCGCGGAATCTGGCTGCGTATCATGCCGCCGGCGCGTGCATCGCCTTCATAAATCACCACCTGATAACCCAGTGGCAGCAGATCGCGAGCCACAGTCAGGGCGGCGGGACCTGCGCCGATGCAGGCAACGCATTTGCCGTTTTTCTGCCGCGCCGGCTTGGGCAGGCGCTCGCGAATGTCTTCCTTCAAGTCACCCGCTACCCGCTTCAATCGGCAAATCGCGACTGGTTCCGGTTTCCCGCCATTATTTTCTTCGACTCGCCCCCGGCGGCAGGCCGGTTCGCACGGACGATCACAGGTGCGCCCCAAAATCCCCGGGAACACGTTTGATTGCCAGTTGACCATGTAGGCATCGCCGTAGCGGCCCGCCGCGATCATCCGAATGTACTCCGGTACGGGAGTGTGGGCGGGGCACGCCCATTGGCAATCCACCACCTTGTGGAAATAGTTCGGCTGAGTAATGTCAGTCGGTTTCACGGGCCAGTCTCCTTTGGGTCTTACAAACCCTTATTAGCACCTGGCATAGCGGCCCGGTGGGCGACCACAAGCTTGTGGCGCATGGGTCGAATAGTACAGGCTGCCATCAATCGTGCCATGCGGCGGTGCAGCATGATATTTCATTGGTAGAATCTACCAGTGGCGTGTAGCCGTATAGCAACTTATCGCACAACAAAAAAGAAACCTGTTTGAAAAATATTCTTGTTCTATTTGATGCCGACTGGGACCAGTCACAGCTTGCCAAAGCCGCTCAAGATCGCGCCAGGCCGCGTTACAAATTTTTCTATGAAGGCTTCGATCTTTTCAGCTTCCCCAGCAACGCGCGTCTGCTGACTTTTGATATTTTCAAATTTGTCGAAAAGCTGGCCAAAAAATACCGGCACGCGAAGCTGTCCGGTATTATTTCCAGCAACGAACAATTCGGCGCACTGGTGGCTGCATTGCTGGCAAAAAAATTGGGCCTGCCCGGGCCCGATCCAAAGGCGCTGATCGCCGCGCAACACAAATATGTTGCCCGCCGCATCCTACAGCAGGAGGTACCTGAGGCAAACGTCGCCTTTCACGTGTTCCCCTATACATTTCAGTCGGCTGCCGAGATCCCGCTCAAGTTTCCATATTTTGTGAAACCGGTAAAAGCCGCGTATTCGGTACTGGCGCGTCGCGTCGATAATTTTGCCGAGCTGAAGCTGCACATGACCTTCCATCCTTGGGAGCAGTACATCATCAAGCGGCTGGTCCGGCCATTCAACGACGTCGTCAAAAAGCTGACCGATTTCGATGTAGACGCGCACTGGATGATTGCCGAGGAATTGATTGACGGCCAGCAGATTAATGTTGATGGTGTTATTGTCAACGGCGAAATTCACATATTCGGCATTATTGATGCGGTGATGTATCCCGGCACCGACCAATTCATGCGTTTTGAATATCCCTCCCGGCTGCCCCCTGCCCTCGACAGCCGGGCGCGTGATACGGCCAAACGTATCGTTCAGGCGCTGGGTCTTGATCACGGGCTGTTTAACGTGGAGATGCGGGTCTGCAATGAATCGGGCGAGTGCCGCCTGATCGAAGTGAACCCGCGCATGGCGGCGCAATTTTCCGATTTATACGAGAAAGTGGACGGCATCAATCTGCACGATGTGGCGCTCAAGATTGCCACCGGTGAGGCACCCGACCTGACACCTTCGCGCGGCAAATATCCCGTTGCCACCAGTTTTGTTTTTCGTAAATTTGACGGCACGCCGCTGGCCAATCCGCCCGGTCTCGACAAGCTTAAATGGCTACGGGAATTCGATCCGGATGCGTTCCTCGCGATGTTCGTCAAAAGCGGCGGCGGACTGAAACGCGAAATGAAGTGGTTGGGAAGTCATCGCTACGCTACGCTGAATATGGGTGGTGAGTCTGAGCAGCATTTGCTGGATAAATTTCAGTTGGTCAAGCAGACGCTGGGATTTGAAACCGGTTGAGTCGAAGAGGGCGGGGGGGTGGCCACGCCTTCAGGAAGATGCACGGACCTGCCGCTAGCACTGGTGCGGCGTTCGGCGGATAAATGGCTGCAATGGCGCGTTAAATGGCGTTATAGGATTAATATCCCGCGTCGCGCGGCCGACAGGTCATTAGTTGCCGGCGTGTCACCAATTAAAGGCGCTGGTAACAGTGAGCGCTATTAGCCATCCAGCATTTTCATGCTCCCCTCGATATAACGCATGCCGTTGGCCGCACCGATGGGAAAGATCGCATCGAGCTCTGCCAGTTCGTCCGTGCCGATTTCCAGCGCAACCGCTTGCGCGTTCTCCTCCAGATAACTACGCCGCTTGGTCCCTGGGATCGGCACGATGTCGTTGCCTTGCGCCAGCACCCAAGCTAGCGCCAGTTGACCAGGCGTACAACCTTTGCGAACTGCCAACTCTGTTACTTTATCTACCAAGGCCTTGTTTTTGGCGAAATTCTCGCCCTGAAAACGCGGGCTTTGACGACGGTAATCGTCTACCGCAAATTGTTCCGGTTTGGTAATGGCGCCGGTCAGAAATCCGCGTCCTAACGGGCTATACGCTACAAAACCTATGCCCAGCTTACGACAAGTCGCCAATACACCCAGTTCCGGATCGCGCGACCAGAGCGAATATTCGCTTTGCAAGGCGGTAATTGGGTGCGTCTTGTGGGCACGCTCCAAGGTTTGCGATGATGCCTCCGACAGACCAATGTAGCGAATTTTTCCGGCCCTGACCAAATCTGCCAACGTGCCGACCGTGTCTTCGATGGGTGTTTGCGGATCGACCCGATGTTGGTAATAAAGATCAATCGTATCCACACCGAGCCGCTTGAGACTGCCCTCAACCGAGCGCAATATGTAGGCCGCGCTGCCATTCACGCCCCGCGAATTTGGATCGCTGCGGTCACGCACGATGCCAAATTTGCTGGCGATGAAGACTTGCTCGCGTTTACCCCTGATGGCTTTGGCGACCAGTTCTTCGTTGGTATATGGCCCATACATATCGGCTGTATCGAGAAAATTGATGCCTAATTCCAAAGCCCGATGGATGGTGGCGATGGACTCAACATCATCGCGGTTTGAATAAAAATCGCTCATGCCCATGCAGCCGAGGCCGATGGCGGAAACGGTCGGGCCGTTGGCGCCGAGTTGGCGCGTGCTGATGCGTGTCGTCATTCAAAAATTCCTTGTCTAAAAATTGAGTGGTGACGATTGGTGTGCAGCAATCTTGATTAAGTTCCAGAACTGGCCCTTTGGCTTATTGCCGGCAGCCAGTTGCAAGTCGCTCGATGGTCACACCGCACCGCTGCCACGCTGCTTCGCTTTCAATCGCGCAAACCCCAGCCCGACCAGCAGTACCCCGGTCGCACCGGCCACAATAATGCCGCGGGTGCCGATGTTCGCCGTTGCCGCACTGGCCAGCGCCAACCCGGCAGATTGCCCGGTGAAAAAACAAAACGCAAATGCCGCCACCGCTGCGCCGCGTCTCTCCGGTGCCATTTGTGTGGCGTTGGTTTGCAAGGTATTGTGCAGCATATAAAATCCGAGGCCTGCGATAAAGCAGGCGGGAAGTGAATACCACCAGGCCGGCAGCAGGGCGATGGCGAGCAGCGAGACGAACATGGCAATGCCACCCCAGCATGCGAGTCCGGTCTCGCCAAGCCACCGCACAAAAAAATGCGAGCACGCCGCAAACAGAAAGCCGCCAAAGCCAAACAGCATCACCACCGACCCGGCAGTCGACAGCGATAGGCCGTGGGTGAGATGCAAATGGGAGGCCATGAAGGCAAACGCCCCAAACAGGAATGCGCCTTCCAGAAAAACCGTCAGCGTCACCACCCGCGCCCACGGTTGCCGCAGTACCAGTGCGAATTCGCTGAACAGGCGCTGCAAGGCGTGGCCCTCGACCCGCGATACGCTGCGTGCGCGGACAGGCAGGCGGCGCTGCATCGAGAACAGCAGCACACTGACGGCGGCAAATCCTGTTGCCAGCATGAAAAATGGTACGCGCCAACCGAGATAATCGGCGGCCAATCCGCCCAGCATCTGGCCGGCGGAGACGCCCAGAATCTGGCCAATCAGAAACCGCGCCAACACCGTCTGGCGCTGTTCATACGCCACCACGTCGCCGATCCATGCCATCGATAACGGAATGATCGCGGCCAGCATCGCCCCTGCCACCAGTCGCGCGATCAGCAACATCTGAAAGCCCGATGCCAACGCGCATAGCAATGTTGCCAGCGAGCACGCCACACAGGACCATGCGATCACGCGGTACTTGCCAAAGCGGTCGCCCAGCGGGCCAAAACACAGCTGATTGAAGCCATAGCCAAGCGTGAAAATCGTCACGATCCACGAAGCGGCGCCCAGCGATACGTCAAATTCTGCGGCGAATCGCGGCAACAGTGGATCCGCGACGCGTTGGGAGATGCCACTGCCGAATGCAGCAATTGACAGTGCGATAAAAGCCAAGGGCGAAATTGCCGAGTCAGATTGCGCGGACATGAACAGACAGTACCATTGTCCCTGTCTGCCCGGCATGCTGCGGATCAAGGTGCCGATTTTTACCCGCCTGCTGAACGCAGGCGATCCATGGAAACTTGGCGCGTGGCAAACGTTGACGAATTGGACCACGAGCAGAGGCTTGCCGTCCGGACCAAAAAGGAAAGTTCGCGTTCGACTTGTCGCACTTCTGGCCAAATGACAAGTGGTGAAGAGCAGCAATCACGGCACCCTTTAGTTGCTAAAACAAAAGGAGAGACGGTCAAGCCACCCCTCACCGAAACGCAACCTGTCCAGATTGAGCACCACATCAGGCTGGGATTGAGCAATGAATTGATTGCCAAAGGCGTCGGCTACTCGCGGCGCACCATTGAACAGGAACTGAGCCGCTGTGGAGGCCGAGCCCGCTACCGAGCTGCGGACGCCCAAGCACATCGCCGTCTACCGCTATCTGCGACAAGTCACATTTTCACAAACAACGCCGGCACTAAACGGCCAGCCTGAAACGTGGCGGCAACGCGGCCCGGATGAAATGGGTTAAGCAAACCAAAAGCATCCATGAACGCCCGAAAGACATACTGACGCGCGACACCATCGGTCACCGGGAATGCGACAGCTTCGTCGGCAAGCGCAACGAGCCGCACAAGAACCTGGTGCTGATTGACCGTGCTTTACGTTATGTGCGTTAAGGTTGGCTGCCCG
>JAYVKG010000180.1:0-1902 GCA_043768625.1 Betaproteobacteria bacterium | reverse complement strand
AGTTTTTTGAGATCGACCACACAACGCAGCGAACGACCGATGAGGCGCTGTATCTCCTGGGTGCGGCCGCTTTGTTTTCCGCGTGCGGCCTCGCGATCTGAGCGGGTGTTGGTCGAGCGCGGCAGCATGCCGTACTCAGCCGTTACCCAGCCCTCACCTGAACCCTTTTTGTGCGGCGGTACGCGCTCTTCGATGCTGGCGGTGCAGAGCACCTTGGTCTCACCCATCGCGATCAATACCGAGCCCTCGGCGTGCTTGGTGTAGTGGCGGGTGATGAAGACGGGGCGCGATTGCTGGGCGGTGCGATTATATGAGCGAGACATGAAATTTCCGTACGGGTTGACAATAACGCCGTTACTTCGGCGCTTTCTTTATCGCATCCTGAATTTCCGAAATCGCCTTCTGTATTTCTTCGTCGGAAATATCGTCCTTGAAGGCGGAAATTTGCTGGCTGTTATTCATTGAAGAGGTGGTGAAGCCATCCATTGGTTCGGTTACGGTAATGGTTGACGAGACCGGTTCCTCCTCCTCCTGGCGTTCCCAGGTAAGGCCGATAACCGAAAGATTGTCTGCCTCGGCACCGGCCTTGCGCTCGGCTTCGTCCAGCAACTTTGGTACCACGCTGAGCATATCTTCCTGCTGCAGTGCGGCGGCGATGGCATCGGCACTCAGCGGACCCCAGAAACCATCGGTGGCAAGCAGCAGGGTGTCGCCGACTTTGAGCACCCAGTCTTCCGAGTGCGTCACCGTCGGTGGCAGCACGCCGCCGAGGCAGTTGTAAATCTTGTTTCGATCCGGATGAACCGCCGCCTGTACCTCGGTGATGACGCCGGCATCGATCAATTGCCGCACACGCGAATGGTCGGCGGTCGCCACCGCGATCCTGCCATTGCGGACGCAATAGAGCCGTGAGTCTCCCGAATGCGCCCAGCAGGCTTTACCGTTTTGAACGACGCAGCCGACGATGGTGGTGCGCGGGCACTCAAGCATGTCATGTTGATCGGCAAAGGCAACAATGGCGCGGTGTGCAGAATGAATGGCCGACTCCAGAAACTCGCGCGGACGGCGCAGCGCGGTGCGCGCCTCGTGCTGAAACCGCTGGGTCATGGTGTTGACCGCTACTTCAGCCGCGATTTCGCCACGGGCGTGACCACCCATGCCATCGGCAATCACCAGTAGCAACACGTCCTTTGAGTACGAATAGGCAAGCCGGTCCTGATTGGACTTGCGGCCGCCGATGTGACTGTCCTGGAAGATGGTGAAGCGCACGATTAAAAGATCTTCTTGTTAAGGGTTTTCCGCAAGCGACCCGAGAAACTGTCTTCAATCAGCTCCACCACCGCCTCTTCTTCACGCACTTCTGTCACCCCTTTCATCAGCGCCTTCTGCAACTCGAACGCGGTTTGTGGACGCGCCAAATGGTCAATCTTTAAACACCATTCAATAATTGCCAACAGTTCATCCGAAAAATTCTTGCCGGCAAGTTCTTTGACCGGTACCATCTGGTCGTCTTTTTCACGTTCGCTGGCCGGCTGTGGATGCACGCCACCCACGCAGGTGTACATGGTGGCACCGACCGCGTAAATGTCCGACCAGGGTCCCATCTGTTCCTGGTTGCGGTATTGCTCGGGTGCCGCGTAGCCCGCGGTGTACATCGGTCGCAAGCGTGGCGCATCGGCGTTAAGTGCCTGCCGTGCCGCGCCGAAATCGAGCAGCACCGGTGCCCCATCCATGGTGATGTAAATGTTGGCCGGCTTGATGTCGAGGTGCAGCAGTTTGTTGGCATGTACCTCACGCAGGCCGTTCAGCAGATGGGTAAACAGGCGGCGCACAAAACTATCGGTAAATTCCTGGCGGTGACGCTGGATGTGAAACTGCAGGGTGCGGCCCCGCACGTACTGC
>JAYVKG010000179.1:0-6930 GCA_043768625.1 Betaproteobacteria bacterium | reverse complement strand
GCAGACGATACTGCGCCACTTCCGCACGAGCCAAGCAAGACCGCGCAACAAGCCGACAATAACAACGTAGCGCGTTGCCCAATCATCCTGTTCATCTTCACGTCGACTCCCTTTTCGGTGTTAAGGCATCACAGTAACAATATTGCAAAAGTACTTGCCAGCATTGGGATTCTATCAAAACGTGTCGGCAGAATCATTATCCTCGCAAGGTGTGTGGCGTGCCACTGTCGACCGACAAATTCTATCGGCAAGACAAATTTGTTGCAGCGCGCAATAAGCGGCGTTATGATCAACTCTTCCTGGAATAGTCTTTCTGTATCAGCGTGTTGGGTTGGCTTTATCGAGCGCCCCGTCCGTCGAAAAACTGCGGGGCCAAAAGCCCAATATTCCCGGTAACAATCATCAATGTATCGCGTGGCTGTTCCGCGCGAACGCATAGCAATGTATTTTGTTACGACGTTTTCACGGAGTTTCTTCGCATGTCAGAAATAGTCGCGCTCGTCCCGCCCGCCCCGCTGCCGCCCGCGCACACCGCGCAGGGATTGTACGATCCACGCAACGAACACGATGCCTGCGGCGTTGGCTTTGTGGTGCATGTAAAGGGCAAGAAATCCCACTCGATTATTGAGCAGGGATTGAAAATTCTCGACAATCTCAGCCATCGCGGCGCGACCGGCTACGATCCACTGCTGGGAGATGGTGCTGGCATTCTCATACAGCTGCCGGATGCACATTTGCGTCGCGTTTGTGGCAGGCAGGGAATGACCCTGCCAGCGCTTGGTCAATATGGCGTCGGGATGGTGTTTTTGCCGCGCGAGCCGGCATCGCGCATGGCATGTGAGCAGGAAATAGAACGGGCGATACACGCCGAAGGTCAAATTCTGCTCGGCTGGCGTGATGTGCCAACCGACAACAACGGGCTTTCAACCGCTACCATCGCGGTCGAACCATTGATTCGCCAGGTGTTTATTGCGCGCGGTTCGGGTGCCACCAATCAGGACGATCTTGAACGAAAACTCTACATCATCCGCAAGCGGTCGGGTCATGCCATCCAGGCGCTAAAGCTTCGTCACGGCAAAGAATTCTATGTGCCGTCATTATCGACCCGCACCATTGTCTACAAGGGCATGCTGCTGGCCGATCAGGTCGGCAAATACTATATTGACTTGCGCGATCCCACGATGACCACCGCGCTGGCGCTGGTGCACCAGCGGTTTTCAACCAATACGTTTCCAACTTGGGATTTGTCGCACCCGTTTCGCATGATTGCGCACAACGGTGAAATCAACACGCTGCGCGGCAACGTCAACTGGATTCGCGCCCGTCAGCAGTCGATAGCTTCGCCTATTTTGAAAGAAGATTTGAAGAAAATTTGGCCGCTGATATACGACGGC
The DNA here is from genome assembly GCA_043768625.1 of Betaproteobacteria bacterium. Taxonomy (GTDB): domain Bacteria; phylum Pseudomonadota; class Gammaproteobacteria; order Burkholderiales; family Usitatibacteraceae; genus UKL13-2. The sequence goes on along the minus strand of JAYVKG010000179.1, from coordinate 5,536 downwards.
CAGTCCGATTCCGCCAGCTTCGACAATTGCCTGGAAATGCTGGTGATGGGCGGCTATTCGCTGGCCCACGCGATGATGATGATGATTCCGGAAGCGTGGAGCGGCCACAAGCTGATGGATGAAGATCGCAGAGCATTCTACGAATACCATGCCACCTTGATGGAGGCCTGGGACGGGCCTGCCGCGATGGCCTTCACCGACGGTCGGCAGATTGGCGCGACGCTGGATCGAAATGGTTTGCGACCGGCGCGCTATATCCTCACCGATGATGATTTGGTGGTGCTGGCCTCGGAGGCAGGCGTGCTCGATATTGCCGAGTCAAAAATCGTCAAGAAATGGCGCTTGCAGCCCGGCAAAATGTTTCTGGTCGACATCGAAAAAGGCAAGATCATCGACGACGAACAGTTGAAACGCGAACTCGCCACCGCCAAGCCATATCGCGATTGGGTAAAGCAGGCGCGCATACGTCTGGACGATTTGCCTGAACCGGCACCAGCCGAAAAATCGCAAGTGCCGCTGCTCGATTTGCAGCAGGCGTTCGGTTACACGCAGGAAGACTTGAAATTCATTCTCGCCAACATGGCCATCAATGGCATCGAAGCGACCGGCTCTATGGGCAATGATTCGCCACTGGCCGTGATGTCAGACAAGCCGCGAAGCTTGTCGCACTATTTCAAGCAATTGTTTGCGCAGGTAACTAACCCGCCAATCGACCCGATTCGGGAAGAATTGGTGATGTCGACCGCCATTACCATTGGTCCGCGGCCAAATCTGCTCGACATCGATCACACCGATCCCGGTCAGTGGCTGGAAGTGCCACACCCGGTGTTGACGACCGACGACATGGAAAAAATTCGCCATATCGACATGTTTACGGGTAACTATTTCCGCAGTCACGAGCTGGATATTACCTATCCTGCCGCATGGGGCACCGAGGGCATCGAAGCGGCCGTCGCCTCACTTTGCGCGCACGCGGAAGATGCGCTGCGATTAGGCTATAACCTGCTCATTATTACGGATCGCAAAGTCGATGCGGCGCAAGTGGCGATCCCGGCCCTGTTGGCGGTCGGCGCAGTACATCAGCATCTGGTGAAGAAGGGGCTGCGCACCTCCACCGGGCTGGTGGTCGAAACCGGCAGTGCGCGCGAAGTGCATCACTTTGCACTGCTCGGTGGCTATGGCGCGGCGGCCGTGCACCCCTACCTTGCCCTGGAAACGCTACACAATATGCGTGACTACCTGCCAGGAATAGACCCCAGAGAGGCGGAAAAAAAATACATCAAGGCGATTTCCAAGGGTCTACTTAAAGTGATGTCGAAGATGGGTATATCCACCTATCAAAGTTACTGCGGCGCGCAGATTTTTGAGGCGGTCGGCTTGTCCCGCGAATTCGTCGACAAATATTTTACCGGGACCGCGTCGAACGTCGAGGGCATTGGCATTTTCGAAATCGCCGAGGAATCGATGCGTCAACACCAGAAGGCGTTCGGCGATGATCCGGTGTTGCGTACACAGCTGGACGCCGGTGGCGAATATGCCTATCGCGTTCGTGGTGAGGAGCACATGTGGACGCCCGAGGCGATCGCCAAACTGCAACATTCGACCAAGGCAAATTCGTATTCGACCTACAAGGAATATGCGGCGATCATCAACGATCAAACCAAACGCCACATGACGTTGCGCGGCATGTTTGAGATCAAACCAGCGGGCGCGCCGGTACCGATTGAAGAGGTGGAAGCTGCAAAAGACATCGTCACGCGTTTCGCCACTGGCGCGATGTCGCTGGGGTCCATTTCGACCGAAGCGCACGCGACCCTGGCGGTGGCGATGAATCGCATCGGCGGCAAATCCAATACGGGTGAAGGCGGCGAAGATCCCAGGCGTTTTATCAGCGTGAAAAAGGTTGGCGAAACCCTGAAGAGCAAGCTGGGCGACGCGGTCGAAACTGACATTGCACTGAAAGTTGGCGACTCGCTACGTTCACGTATCAAGCAAGTCGCGTCGGCACGGTTTGGCGTGACCGCGGAATATTTGAATTCGGCCGATCAGATTCAGATCAAAATGGCGCAGGGTGCCAAGCCGGGCGAAGGTGGCCAATTGCCAGGCCATAAAGTATCGGAATACATCGGCAAGCTGCGCTTTTCAACACCAGGTGTCGAATTGATTTCACCGCCGCCGCACCACGATATTTATTCCATTGAAGATCTGGCGCAGCTGATACACGATCTTAAAAACTGCAATTCCCGCGCCTCGATTTCGGTGAAGCTGGTGTCCGAAGTCGGCGTCGGTACCGTGGCAGCCGGGGTCGCCAAAGCCAAGGCCGACCACGTGACGATTTCGGGCCACGACGGCGGCACCGGCGCGTCACCGGTTTCGTCGATCAAACATGCCGGCACACCGTGGGAATTGGGCCTAGCCGAAACACAGCAGACGCTGGTATTGAACCGGTTGCGCGGGCGCATCGCTGTGCAGGTCGATGGCCAGATGAAAACCGGTCGCGACGTATTGATCGGCGCCTTGCTTGGTGCGGACGAGTTCGGCTTTGCCACCGCGCCACTGGTGGTTGAAGGCTGCATCATGATGCGCAAATGCCATCTCAATACCTGCCCGGTCGGGGTCGCGACGCAGGATCCGGTGTTACGCAAGAAATTTACAGGCCAGCCGGAGCATGTCGTCAATTTTTTCTTTTTCATTGCCGAGGAAGTGCGCGAGCTTATGGCACAGATGGGTGTTCGCAGGTTCGATGAACTAATAGGCCGTGCCGATCTGCTCGAAACAAAAAAAGGCGTTGCCCATTGGAAAGCCAAAGGGCTCGATTTTTCGCGCATTTTTCACATGCCGGATATGCCCAGAGAAGTCGCCCGCCACCACTGCGAAACCCAGGATCACGGACTGGGAGGCGCGCTCGATCACGAGCTGATCAGGCAAGCGAAACCAGCTCTGGAGTCGCAGCTAAAAGTGCGAATAGAAACGTCCATCCGTAATCTCAATCGCACCGCAGGTACGATGCTGTCCGGAGAAGTGGCCCAGCGCTACGGACACACAGGCCTGCCTGACGACACCATCCACATCGCGTTGAGCGGTACGGCGGGGCAGAGTTTTGCGGCCTTCCTGGCGCATGGCGTGACCATGGAGCTGACCGGCCAAGCCAACGATTATGTGGGCAAGGGCTTGAGCGGTGGACGTGTGGTTGTCAAGCAGCACGCCGACTTCAAAGGTAATCCTCTGGAAAATATCATCGTCGGCAATACCGTGTTGTATGGGGCGATTGCCGGTGAAGCTTATTTTCGCGGCGTCGCGGGCGAACGTTTTGCGGTGCGCAATTCCGGTGCATCGGCGGTCGTCGAAGGCACCGGCGACCACGGCTGCGAATACATGACCGGCGGCACGGTCGCGGTGCTGGGCACTACTGGCCGAAACTTTGGTGCGGGCATGTCCGGCGGTGTCGCCTATGTGCTGGACGAGGACGGCTCGTTCAAAAATCGTTGCAACACGGCGATGGTCGAGCTTGAGGTGTTGTCTGATGTGCTCACACCTGCCTCGCATTTGGGAATCGCCGACACCGTGTTACTCAGGTCGCTGATTGAAAATCACGCCAAGTACACCGGTAGCCAGCGTGCGCTGGACATACTGGGTAACTGGCCGAAATGGTCACGACTGTTTGTAAAAGTGATGCCGACCGAATATCGTCGTGCACTCAACGCCATGTATGAAAAAAACGCCATCCCAGTTGCCGCCACCAAGCAAAAAGCTGCATAACGACATCGAGAGAAATTGAATGGGCAAGCCTACCGGTTTTCTGGAATATCAACGCTTGAGCGAAGCCTCGATCCCGCCTGCGGAACGGGTGAAGAATTATCAGGAATTCATCCTTCACCTCAGCGATCTTGAGGCCACCCAACAGGGAGCCCGCTGCATGGATTGCGGCATTCCTTTTTGTCAAACTGGTTGCCCCGTTAACAACATCATTCCGGATTTCAACGACTTGGTGTTTCGCCAGAACTGGCGCGAAGCACTTGATACCCTGCACTCGACCAACAACTTCCCTGAATTCACCGGACGCGTCTGTCCCGCGCCGTGCGAGGCAGCCTGTACGCTCACCATCAACAACGACGCGGTAGGCATCAAGTCGATCGAACACGCCATCATAGACAAGGGCTGGGAGATGGGCTGGGTAGTGCCGCAACCCCCTACCCATCGCACCGGGAAACGCGTTGCGGTGGTAGGCTCAGGTCCCGCCGGGATGGCCGCGGCGCAGCAGCTTGGGAGGGTAGGTCACGACGTGATCGTATTCGAAAAAAGCGATCGGCCGGGTGGCTTGCTGCGCTACGGCATTCCCGATTTCAAAATGGAAAAATCACATATCGACCGGCGTATCGCGCAGTTGAAAGCCGAGGGCGTTCAATTTCGCGTGAACCAGAATATCGGTGTTGATACCCCCGCCGCTGTATTATTGCAGGACTTCGACGCGGTGATACTCTCCGGCGGTGCAGAGTGGCCGCGCGATCTGCCGGTGCCGGGTCGCGAACTGTCTGGCATTCATTTCGCCATGGATTTTCTGCCGCAGCAAAATAAAGTGGTCGCAGGCGATAGGGTCGCTGAGCAGCTAACTGCCACCGGCAAGCACGTCGTCGTCATCGGTGGCGGTGATACCGGTAGTGATTGCGTCGGCACATCGAATCGCCATGGTGCCAAATCCATTGCACAGTTTGAATTGTTACCGCAACCACCCGCGCATGAAGATAAACCGATGGTCTGGCCGTACTGGCCGATCAAGCTGCGTACTTCGTCATCGCATGAAGAAGGTTGTGATCGCGATTGGGCGGTCGCCACTAAGCAATTTACCGGCAACAACGGCAAGGTCGAAGCACTCAGAGCCGTTCGGGTTGAATGGATAGACGGCAAAATGCAGGAGGTTGCGGGTTCCGAGTTTGAGATGAAAGCCGATTTGGTGTTGCTGGCGATGGGTTTCATGGGGCCGGAGCAGAGCCCACTGCTGGCGGGATTTGGCGCAGTCGGCGTGACTCGCGACCAGCGCAGTAACGTGAAGGCAGCGGTCGACGACGCAGACGGCGCGCTCGCGTATCAAACAGCCAACCATAAAGTATTTGCGGCCGGGGATATGCGTCGCGGCCAGTCGTTGGTGGTTTGGGCCATCCGCGAAGGCCGCCAATGCGCGCGTTCGGTCGATGCGTATCTGATGGGGTCTTCTGAATTGCCGCGGTAGTGCAAAATAAATTTACTTAAAGCGCCATTTAACAGCGCTCGTGGCGCATAAAGGGAAAGTTCGCGTTCGACTTGTCGCACGTCTGGTCAAAAGAGAAGGGGTGAAGAGCAGCAATCGCGGTACCCTTTAGTTGCCAAGACAAAAGAAGAAACGGTCAAGCCAACCCTCACCGAAACACAACCAGTCCAGATTGAGCACCACATCAGGCCGGGATTGAGTAATGAATTGATTACTAAAGGCGTCAGCTTCTCGCGACGCACCATTGAACAGGAACTGAGCCGCTGTGGAGGCCGGGCCCGCTACCGGGCT
>JAYVKG010000178.1:0-4706 GCA_043768625.1 Betaproteobacteria bacterium | reverse complement strand
GTAAACGTGATAGACCAGACGCGTTTGCCGTTTGCATTCGAAACAGTTTCGCTACGCAGCCTGGCCGAGGTGGCGCATGCCATTCGAATCATGCAGGTGCGCGGTGCACCGCTAATCGGCGTGGCGGCGGCGTTCGGCGTGGCGCTTGAAATGCAGCACAACCCCACCGACACCGACTTGGCCAATGCAGTCAGTACCCTCCGCACCACCCGCCCCACTGCGGTGAACCTCGGCTGGGCACTGGCAGCAATTCAGCGGGAACTCGCGCCGCTTGCGCCGCACCAGCGCGCCGACGCTGCCTGGTCTTATGCAAACCACATGGCCAACAACGATGTTGCCGCCAATGAGGCTATTGGCGGCCACGGCTGTATCGTGATCCGCAAGCTGTATGAAAAATACCAGCGTGACATTAATATTCTCACGCACTGCAATGCCGGCTGGCTGGCAACAGTCGACTGGGGCACCGCGCTCGCCTGCGTCTATAAAGCGCACGACGCCGGTATCGACGTGCATGTGTGGGTCGACGAAACCCGGCCTCGCAACCAGGGGCTGCTCACCGCCTGGGAATTGCGCGAGCATGGCGTGCCACATACCTATATCGTCGATAACGCGGGCGGCCACCTGATGCAGCACGGCAAAGTCGACATGGTGCTGGTGGGTGCCGACCGCGTTTCAAGCAACGGTGATGTCGCCAACAAGATTGGTACGTACCTGAAAGCGCTTGCCGCACACGACAACCGTATTCCTTTCTATGCTGCGGTGCCCAATTCCACCATTGACCCGACCCTCACCGACGCCATGACGCAGATTAAAATCGAGGAACGCGCCGAAATAGAGGTGCGCGAGGTGCTTGGCCTGCAGGACGAAATGCCGCGAACAGCCGCTTCAGTGCTGGTGGTTGATCACAAAACGCCGGTCGCCAATCCCGCGTTCGACGTCACCCCGGCGCGCCTCGTTACGGGCATCATCACCGAGCACGGCGTGTTTGCACCGTCCCAACTCGCTGCTGCACAACCGGCTCGATAATCGTGTCTTTCCTGCAACTTGACCACCTTCCGCATAAATTGTTACGCAACGAAATCATTCGCACAGCGCTGCGCATGAACGAGCTCGGCATCAATCAGGGAAAGTCCGGCAACGTCAGCGCACGCACCGATGGCGGCTTTCTGGTTACCCCTACCGGCATTGCTTACGACGAAACCAGGCCGGAACAGATTGTTGCGATGAACCTGGATGGCACGCATGAAGGCGCCGTCCTGCCCTCGTCCGAGTGGCGTTTTCATCGCGACATTTACGCAGCACGCAGCGAACTCAATGCGATCGTACACAGCCATGCCCCCTGCGCCACCACCCTCGCCTGCATGGATCGCAGCATCCCGCCCTTCCACTACATGGTCGCTGCGGCGGGTGGGCACGACATACGCTGCGCGCCCTATGCCACGTTTGGCAGCCAGGCGCTGTCTGATCATGTCGTGGAGGCGCTGACAGATCGCAGAGCATGCCTCCTGTCGCATCACGGCATGATCGCGTGCGGCGCAAATTTGCAGCAAGCGCTGGCACTGGCGGTGGAGGTGGAGTCACTGGCCAGAATGTACTGGCAGGCGCTGCAACTGGGGGAGCCTTCACTGCTGAGCGCAGCAGAAATGGCCACCGTCGTCGACAAATTTCAAACTTATGGGCAACAATCGCTGTAACCGTTATCAGCGTAATGCACCTGCCTGCCATCCTCAATCCCGGCATTTCGATGTGGGATAATTATTGATTGACTAACGACGATAACGCGGCGTGCAGCAATGATCGCGTTACGAGCCATTTCAATGGCTTTTTTCGGAGGAATACCTATGCAAGTTCAGGCCAAACCCGTTCAATTGAACGATGCGCCGACCGTCAACAAAAAATTGCTGGCGTGGGTCGGGGAGGTCGCCGCCCTGACCAAACCTGATCGCATCTATTGGTGTGACGGCTCAGACGCCGAATATAGTCAACTCTGCAGCGAGCTGGTCGCGGCAGGCACCTTTAAAAAGCTTAACGATAAATTAAGGCCCAATTCGTATCTGGCGCTCTCTGACCCAACCGACGTCGCGCGCGTGGAAGACCGCACCTTCATCTGCTCTGAAAAAAAAGAAGACGCCGGACCGACCAATAACTGGATGGCACCGGCAGAAATGAAGGCCACGCTCAATAAACTGTTCGACGGCTGTATGCGCGGTCGCACCATGTATGTGGTGCCGTTCAGCATGGGCCCGCTGGGTTCGCATATCGCGCATATTGGCGTTGAGCTTTCCGATTCCCCCTATGTAGCGGTCAACATGAAACTGATGACGCGCATGGGCCGCAAGGTGCTCGAAGTGCTGGGGCCGGACGGGGTGTTTGTGCCGGCGCTGCATTCGGTCGGCGCACCCTTGCCTGTCGGACAAAAAGATGCGGTGTGGCCGTGCAATCAGGATCACAAGTACATTGTGCATTTTCCTGAAACACGCGAGATATGGTCCTACGGCTCCGGCTATGGCGGCAACGCGCTGCTCGGCAAAAAATGTTTCGCCCTGCGCATCGCCTCGGTGATGGGCAAGGCTGAAGGCTGGCTGGCAGAACACATGCTGATCCTCGGCGTGAAAACACCCGAAGGCAAAAAACATTACGTGACGGCGGCATTTCCCTCGGCTTGCGGCAAAACCAATTTTGCCATGCTGATCCCGCCGGCATCATTCAAGCAACAAGGCTGGGAGGTGACCACGGTGGGGGATGACATCGCGTGGATCAAACCGGGTGCCGACGGAAAAATGTACGCCATCAATCCTGAAGCAGGATTTTTTGGCGTGGCACCCGGTACCTCTTACGAGACCAATCCCAACTGCATGGAATCGCTGAAGTCCGACACTATTTTCACCAACGTTGCACTAACGCCCGAAGGCGACGTGTGGTGGGAGGGTATGACCAAAGAGCCACCGGCGCAGCTCACTGACTGGCAGGGAAAAGGCTGGACGCCCGGCTGCGGCCGCCTTGCGGCGCATGCCAATTCCCGCTTCACCGTTGCCGCCACCAGTTGCCCGTCGCTGGATCCGCAATGGGATAATCCGAACGGCGTGCCGATCTCAGCAATGATTTTTGGTGGCCGCCGTTCGACCACGGTGCCGCTGGTAACCGAAGCAAACAACTGGAACGAAGGCGTGTACATGGCAGCGACGCTGGGCTCCGAAACCACCGCTGCCATCACCGGGCAGGTCGGCGTGGTGCGCCGCGACCCATTTGCGATGATTGCATTCTGTGGTTACAACATGGCGGACTATTTTGACCACTGGATTAACGTTGGCACCAGGGTGGGTAACGCTGCACCTAAACTTTATTGCGTTAACTGGTTCCGCAAAAACGCACAGGGTCAATTTGTCTGGCCCGGATTCGGTGACAATATGCGGGTGCTCAAATGGATTATTGAGCGCGTGGAAGGCAAAGCGCACGCGCACCTGACCCCGCTGGGCGGCATTCCAGATTACGCTGACCTGGATTGGCACGGCGCCAATTTTTCAGAAGACACGTTCAAAGCGATCACGTCAGTGAATCAGGCGCAGTGGCGGCAGGAACTCACGCTGCACGAAGAATTGCTGAACAAGCTTGAATATCATTTGCCTGCCGTTCTTAAGCGACGTTATGGGGCGCTTCAGCAGTCACTGATCGCGTAGCGCGACCGCAGCTTGCCACAAAAAAAACGGGAGCCACAGCTCCCGTTTCTTTTTCCACTTCTCGCAATCGCTTCAATGGCTAGTCAGATTTCTGGCAGGTGTCGGCGATGCGCTTTCCTTCGGATTGCATTTTCATGTTGCCGCGGGGCGAATTCATCGCCATGTCCATCTTGTAAGCATCCTTGCCGTTATGGGTAACGGTGGCTTCGCCGGTGGTGCCGTCTTTGCAGGTCATTTTCCACGAAACCTTATTGCCTTCCACCCTCATATCGGTCTGTTCACATTTTCGCCCCGGGCGTTCGTTCGGCGTGCGTTGTTCGGACCATTTACGTTCGCCGGGTTTTACGCAGTGCGTGACGGTGGTATTGCCCATTTTGCCGGCAAGTTCCGGCGGCATGCCGGGAACATCCATTTTGGTTTTTATCTCCCACAGGCCACCGGGCATTTCTTGCGCGGACACGCAGCCGGCAAATGAAACAATCGCGGTGGTAACGATCAGCAAAACAGCTTTCATGTAGTGCTCCCCTTAAAAAGAATAACAATGCTTACGCGCAGATGCTACCGCGAAATGCCATTTTGCACATCCCGTAAACGCGGCAGCACTCATTGGTCGTTGCGCTGCACGCGCGCCTTGAATCCGGCTTCACCGAGCTTGCCGACGATCTGTTCGCAGTGCCCATAACTGCGCGTGTTCAACACGAATTCGACTTCCGCCGTCTGCACCGGCAAATTGGTGAATGCGCGCTGATGGTGTACTTCTTCGATATTCGCATTGGCTTCTGCAATTACGCTGGTGATACGCGCCAGCGATCCCGGCAGGTCGCGCAGTTCCACTTTCAGGCGGGTGAGTCTTCCGGAACGCACCATGCCGCGCTGAATAATGCCGGCCAGCACCAGCGGATCGATGTTGCCCCCGCACAGCACCAGGCCGACATGCTTGCCCGCAAAGCGGCCACCATGTTTGCGTAACGCCGCCAGCGACGCGGCACCAGCGCCTTCCACCACGGTCTTCTCGATTTCCAGCAACAT
>JAYVKG010000177.1:0-1979 GCA_043768625.1 Betaproteobacteria bacterium | reverse complement strand
AATTTCAATCATGCGGGCCTCAACGCGACGCTGAAACTCCGCATGCGTGCCCCCGCGTAATGCCGCGAGGGTGGGGTGGATAGAGGGATTGAAACATTGCGTCCATGAGGCGCGCGTGTCGCTACGCTTGCTGCGGGTTCAGCTCGATTTCGTGACGGTTGGCGTTGCCGACGCTTTTCATATTGGTAGGGTAGAGGTGCCCCGGAAGTGCTTTAAGCGGTTTCTGCACTGCGTGTAATGCGCCGGCAGAAAAATATTCTTATCGCAAGCACCAGAGGGCCTCGCAGGCAACAAATGCCTGAAACACCGCACCTACGCTGGTGTCTTAGTTCTGGATTCGACGCGCATTACGCCGCCAGCCGGATCGGAATCCGCTTTTCCTCTACCGCGTGGCACGCCACCTGGCCACCGTCCGCGTGATCGATCAACAGCGGTCGCTCGATCTTGCAGCGCTCAAACGCATACGGACACCGCGGATGAAACGCGCAGCCGGTCGGCGGGTCGAGGGGATTGGGCACTTCACCGGCGACCGGCGTGCGTTGCTTGCCGGTCATTTTCAAATCGGGAATGGCAGACTGCAGCATCTGCGTGTACGGGTGCAGCGGGCGCTGGAAAATACGCCTGGTCTCGGCGACTTCGACGAGGCGGCCCAGGTACATGACGCCAACGCGGGTCGAGATGTGCGAGACCACGGCCAGATTATGCGAGATGAACAGATAAGTGAGGCCGAATTCGCGTTGCAGGTCTTTCATCAGATTCAGAATCTGTGCCTGCACCGATACATCGAGTGCCGAGGTTGGCTCGTCGCAGACCAGAAATTCCGGGTTGGAAGAAAGCGCACGCGCGATCGATATGCGCTGGCGCTGGCCACCGGAAAATTCGTGCGGGAATTTTTCGGCATCGAGCGGTGACAGGCCGACTTGCGTAAGTAATTGATCGACGCGCTTTTTTAACGCAGCCGAATCCTTGATCAGGTGATGTGACTGGATCGGCTCGGCAACAATTTTGCCGACCCGCCAGCGCGGATTCAGGCTCGCGTAGGGATCCTGAAATATCATCTGGAAGCGCTTGCGCAGGTTTTGCAGGTCATCGCCGCGGGCTTTTGCCAGGTCGACGCCATCGAATATGACTTCGCCCCGCGACGGCTTGTAGAGACCGCAAATCACCCGCGCGATAGTGGATTTACCGCAGCCCGATTCGCCGACAAGAGACAAAGTTTCACCGCGATTGATGGTGAAACTGATGCCGTCGACCGCTTTCAAGATTTGTTCAGGCTGGCCTTCTAGCACGCGGTTCAGCCATGGCTTGGAGACATCGAATTCGCGCGCCACATCGCGCACCTCGAGCAAAATGCTGGCTTCAGACATGGCTGATTTCCTTGTTCAAGTCTGCAGCGCCGCGAATCGTCTTGTCATGCAGCCAGCACGCCGCCTGGGTTTTTCCGGCAGGAAGCAGGCCGGGGCGCTCGCGCATGCAGCGCCCGTCCGGCACGTCGCCGACGCGCGTGCAGCGCGGATTGAACGCGCAACCTGTTGGGATGGCGGTCAATCGCGGCATCGCACCGTCGATTTGCGTGAGACGTTCGACCTCATCGCCGACGCTGGGGATTGCCCCCATCAAGCCCACTGTGTACGGATGTTGCGGATGGTGGATTACTTCGGCCACCGGCCCGATTTCGGCGATGCGACCCGCATACATGACTGCAACCCGATCAGCCGTTTCGGCAATCACGCCCATATCATGCGTGACCAGCATGATCGCGGTGCCGTGCTCGCGGCACAGTTTTTTCAATAACGTAATGATTTGTGCCTGGATGGAGACGTCGAGTGCCGTGGTCGGCTCGTCGGCGATGATGAGCCTGGGTTGCGCAGCGAGCGCCAGCGAAATGACCACGCGCTGACGCATGCCACCGGAAAACTGGTGCGGATAATGGTCGATGCGCTTCTCGGCTGCGGGAATGCCGACTTCCATCAATAGCT
>JAYVKG010000176.1:0-12540 GCA_043768625.1 Betaproteobacteria bacterium | reverse complement strand
TCCAGGCATTTCTTGGTGCCGGCCCATACAATTCTCCCGCAATCGAGAGTCCAATTCTGGTTCTCGTTTCCAGCTTCGCATTTCCACATCTGGACGTTTGTGCCGTTGGCATTTTCGCCTCCACTGACGTCCAGGCATTTGTTTCCAAGCCCGACAATTTCCGCTCCGTAACAGAGACTTGAGGCGCCAAAGGTAGAAACACCCATGAACACACACAGTCCGATCCAATTATTTTTTTTCAACATTGTCGCTCCTGAAAGTGAAAGTGAAACGCCTAGAGAAAGTACGCCATTTCCTGACTTCATATATGCCGCGCTACGTCACACGGAAATTAAGTGCACAACCGGTGTTTACGTTGCCCAACATTCTTCTCGTGAGGGAAATGCACGAAGATTATTACGCTAAAGTTTGATTTCGCCAAGGACGATTCGCAGTGTATAGCGTCGATCTGCTTGGTTTGATACGGTTGCAATCTGCGTTGCCATAACCAAAATGCCGCCGCCATGCCGCGCACCTTGAAAATTCTGGCCCGGCATAACGGTTTAACAATCTATAGACGTGGCGGGCAAACATGTTGAAAATTTCGAATTGCGTCGTTCCCGCGAACGCGGGAATCCAGTGGCGTGCGTCGAAAAGTCAGTGGAGTAAAGGCGTGCATTCACGCCTTCGCGGGGTCTGTGAATTCAACCTATATTATTGCCGGATCAATAAAAGTGAAAAGGGCTCAGGATTTCTCCTGAGCCCTTCTTGATACTGGTAGGCCGTGCGGGATTCGAACCTGCGACCAACGGATTAAAAGTCCGCTGCTCTACCAACTGAGCTAACGACCCAACATCAAAACTGATTCATTGCACAACTCTTTTACAACGCATCCGCTGCTCCTTCACGGACCGCCCTGCATACTTTACAGCTCGTCAGGTGCGCCGCATTCAGCCGGAAAACGCCGCCTCGTCCCACAGCGCTGACGACTCAAATCTGAAATCCAGACATCCAACTTACGAAGCCCCAAATTATAATGCGAGCGCCATTTCCGGTCAAATCTTTGTCACGAATTGAAGCGGCTTCTCAGCATTTCCAGCGTTGCACGCAGGGTTTGTGCCTCTCCCCCCTCGGGACGACCGGGCCTGGATTTCGGGTTCCATGCGAACAGGTCTATGTGAATCCACGCTTGCCCTTTGGGGATGAAATGTTCGAGAAACAATGCGGCAGTCACTGCCCCGGCCTGCGGGCCACCGGTATTGTTCAGGTCGGCGATCGCTGGTTCGATCAATGCGTTGTAGGGCTGCCAAAGTGGCATGCGCCAAAGGGGATCGCAGGTTTTTTTGCTGGCATCGATGAGCGCTGATGTCCAGCTTTCATCGTTACAAAATATTGCCGGCAATTCGGGCCCGAGGGCGACACGTGCGGCGCCCGTGAGGGTCGCGAAATCGATAATGATTGCAGGATCGCTTTCGGCAGCGAACGCCAGTGCATCCGCGAGAATGACGCGGCCTTCGGCATCGGTGTTGCCGATCTCGACGCTGAGGCCTTTGCGTGTTGCGATGACGTCGCCGGGGCGGTAAGCATTGCCACTGATGGAGTTTTCGACTGCGGGAACCAACATGTGCAAATATACCGGCAACTTTTCCGCCATGATCAACCGCGCAAGACCGAGCGCGTGTGCGCCGCCGCCCATGTCTTTTTTCATCCAGCGCATGCCATCAGCGCCTTTGATATTTACGCCGCCGGTATCAAAACAAACTCCTTTGCCGACCACCGCAACGCGCGGATTCTTTGGCTCACCCCAGGTTAACTCTATCAAGCGGGGAGCGCGATCACTGGCGCGTCCTACTGCATGGATTGCCGGAAAATTGTGTTTAAGCAAATTGTCGCCCGCCCACTCCCTGAATATAGCGCCGAATTCCAGGGCAAGCTGCTGCGCGCAATCGGCCATTTGTTCCGGACCCAGGTCTTCGCTGGGTGTGTTGACGAGGTCACGAATGAGTTTGGTCGAAATGAAAGTGTTTACGGCATGTCTTGTCTCGGCCGAATTGGCCATCACCAGCGCCGCAGGCTGGCGCAAAGGTTTTTTGTAACGCGAAAACTGATAGCTGCCCATTTGCCAGCCAAATGCGGCCGCGTAGGCATTCAGCGACCCGGCGTTCGGTACGAACGTGTAGTTGGCTTCCGGTAGCGTCAAGGGCAGGTGTGAAAGTGCAAACAAGTCATTGACATCGCCTACACCGACCAGCACGGTATCGATGGCACCTGTTGCCGAGGGAATCAGCGAGTGCGTGTGTGGCTTGGCCACGAAACCAGTGGCAGCAATCCAGGAACGCATAATGGCACTCGCACTAGTAATAAACTTTTCAAACTGATCTGCATGAATGGCAACAATCGGCGTACACGCTGTGCCGAACGTTGAAATCGGGGAATCCAGATGGAGTGTCATGATTGGATGCTAATAAAAAATGCCGACCAGTGCGCCGCACGACAAAGTGGAGAGCGTGCCGGCGATCAGACACTTATAGCCGAGGTCGATAATTTCCGAACGGCGTGCAGGGCACATCGTTCCCATGCCGCCGATAATGATCCCCAGCGAAGCAAAGTTGGCAAAGCCGCAGAGTGAGTAAATCATCATGACGCGACTGCGTTCCGAAAGCGCGGCAGGATCCAGCTTGGCCAATTCGAGATAGGCAATAAATTCGTTCAATACAGTCTTGGTTCCCATCAGTCCGCCGGCAGTCTGCGCCTCGCTCCATGGGATTCCTGTTAGCCACACGACCGGCGCCATCACCCAGCCAAAAATACCCTGCAGCGTAATGGCATGACCACCTAGTGATGGCAGGAAGCCAAACAACTGATTGACGATTGCAATTAGCGCGGTGAGCACAATTAACATCGCAATGATGTTGATATAAATGGCAACGCCTTCGACGGTGCCCTGCGTAATGGCATCCATGGTACTGGTGACCGGATTGTCGGTGGCGATCTTGCCGTCAGTGACCGCGCCCTCATGCGGAACCATCAATGCCGAAAATGCAATCGCGGCCGGTGCACTGATGAAAGACACGATCAGGATGTGGCCTATCGCATCCGGCACCACGGCCTTTAAAATAATTCCGTACAGCACCATGACGGTTCCGGCAATGCCGGCCATGCCGCAACTCATCGTAATGAAAAGTTCGCCCCGCGTCAGCGATGCAATGTAAGGCTTGATCACCATCGGTGCTTCGACCGTGCCCAGAAAAACATTGGCCGCAGTCGAAACACCAACGGCACCACCCACGCCAATTGTTTTCCGCAATACCCATGAAAACGCGTTAACGATTACTGGCAGAATATTCCAGTAGAACAGCAGCGATGAAAGCGCAGATATCACGATCACCAGCGGTAAAGCCTGCGTCGCCAGCACGAAAGCGCTTTTGCCGTCTTCGATTTTGAACGGCAAATCCGCACCGCCAATGTAGCCGAATACAAATTTGGTTCCCTCGCGGGTCGCGTCGGCCAGTCCGTTCAGGGCGTTATTCAATAACTCGCTCATTTCCCTGAACCACGGAAATTTGAACATCAGCAAAAACAGGATTACCTGGAGAATAATTGCGCCAACGACCGTGCGCCACATCACCACGCCACGTTTTTCTGAAATCATCCACGCGAATACATACAACACAACAAATCCCATCAGACTTTGCAAGGCAAGCGCCATTGTGTTTTAACCCCTTAAGTTAAATGGATGTTTTGCGGGCGAAATATTTCATACGGCTCGCTACTGAATTACTCGGTGGGACATGTTGAGCAATTGTGCTTCCCGCCGCCGTTACCCGCAAAACGCATTTGCCGGAGAGTGTAACAACTACTCGCGTGTCAGCCGCTGCAATCTCTGACTGGCAAAGTGACAAACTTAAACATCGAACGCAAATTGGAACAGATTAATAGTATCTGAAGGCTAGTCTGATGACACGTCTTCAGCCCTTTTCGGAACGGTGAGTTCCTGCAGGATGCCGACCGTTACCGTTCCCGCAGCTTAATTGGCGAAAATTGTTGACGTAAAATAGGGCCTTACTCCGCCGAGGTATCGCCATGCAGCGCATTGTTTTTATTATTTTCCTCGCTTTCATTAGTGCGTCATGCTCTCAGGCACCGACGATCGGCTCGCCATCCAAGGAACCAGCCTTAAGTCCGACAATTGACGTCAAAATTATCGCGTTCAATGATTTCCATGGCAACCTCAGAACCCCGAGCCTTCGGGTGCCAGTGCCGGATGCGTCGCAATCGACCGGCATTCGCTTTGAGCCTGCAGGCGGTATCGAGCAATTTAGCGCCCTGGTGCAAAGTCTCAAAGCAAAGAACAAAAACGTCGTGGTGGTCTCAGCTGGCGATATGGTCGGCGCCACGCCCCTGCTTTCCGCGCTGTTTAAGGACGAACCGACCATCGAGGCGATGAATTTAGTGGGGGTTGATCTTCATGCGGTTGGTAACCACGAATTCGACTACGGTACCCGGCATCTAAAGCGTTTGCGTAGCGGCGGTTGCGCGGAAAACAACGAAGGTGCGCCGGATTGTCGAGGAGGCCCGCCGTATGCAGGGGCCAGATTCGCATTTCTCGCAGCCAATGTCATCGAGAGCGCAACCGGGCAGCCATTGTTTCCGTCGGTTGCGGTGAAGGCATTCGATGGCGTTGATATTGCGTTCATTGGGATCACCACGCGCAACACACCTTTCATCGTTCGGCCCGGAGGCACCGCAGGGCTGGTCTTCAAGGATGAAGTTGAGACCATCAACGCCTTGGTGCCCGGTCTTAAGGGCCAGGGTATTGAAGCGATTGTGGTGGTGATGCACGAAGGTGGCGAACAGTCAGGCAGCATAAATGAATGTGTTGATTTTAAAGGTCGTGGGCGAGAAATTGCCGAGCAACTCGACCCGGCGGTCCAGTTGATTGTGACGGCACATACCCACCGGTATTATGTTTGCGAAATCGGCAACCTCTTGATCACCGAGGCCGGCAGCTATGGAACCCTGGTGACCGAAATTGATCTGGTGTTGGATCGGTCAACGCGCAAAATCGTTGCCAAGAAAGCTCGCAATGTGGTGGTCGATCCCAACGGTGCCAAAGATGCCGCATTGACTGCGCTGGTGGATCGCTATGCCGCGCTGTCGGCTCCGCTGGAGAATCGGGTGGTCGGCAGACTCACGCGCGAAGCGAGCGCGTTGGTTGGACCGAGCGGTGAATCGACACTGGGTAATTTAATCGCCGACGCACATTTGTTTGGCACCGCCGCGCCCGATAAAGGGGCCGCAGTGATCGCATTCAACAATCCCGGCAGCCTTCGTGCACCGATTATTCCGGATGCCGATGGTGGCGTGAAGTACGGCGAGTTGTTCAAAGCGCAACCCTTTCAGAACGACCTGATCATCATGACTTTTACGGGCAAGCAATTAAAATATTTGCTGGAACAACAATTCACCGGTGGTGATCGACCGCGCTTGTTGGGTGTTTCCAAGGGATTTAGCTACAGTTGGGACAACGCCAAGCCGCAGGGGGAAAAAATTGTTGCCGGTTCAATGAAGTTGAACGGCGTGCCGCTTGACCCTGCGCTCCAGTATCGCGTGGCGGCAAATAGTTTCCTAGCTGGCGGCAGTGAGGGCTTGGGCATGTTCCGCGAAGGCACTGAGCGCCAGGTCGGCATACTCGATCTTGAAGCCCTGGTCGCGTTGATAGCGTCAGGGTCGCCGTACACGCCGCCACCGACCGGAAGGCTCAAGCGACTGAACTAAGTTTGCTGTTGCGCGCATACAACATTTGGCGCTGCACTGCGCACAGTTACGGCCGCGAAACCTAATATTTTTTCGGCAGTTATCATCATAAGATATTGTTTATTATAGGTAAGTAAATATTTGCTTGACCAAATGGTCAGCACTTAATTCACTTCCATTCATGAATCCGTCATAATCGTGCAGTACAAAGTTGCTCTGTCACGATCATTGCAAAATTTGCTTCTGCTGCACGTTGGTTTGACGAATACAAGCTCTCGTTGTTTGCCGAAAAGTTTGCAAAAAAACTTGCGCAAATTCACTCATACTCTTTACTCAGGGTTGCCAAATGACAAAAATTCATCGGCTCGGTCTTTGCAGGATTTTACTCAGCGTTGCCGTGGCACTGGTCACGTTTCCTGCGTTGGCACAGAACACCTCCTCGGCCGTTGCTGGCCGCATTACCGGCATCGACGGCAAGCCTGCCAGCGGCGCGCAGGTAACGATCCTTCACCAGGATTCCGGTTCGGTCAATACCACCACCACCGACGCCGAAGGACGCTATTCGGCGCGCGGCTTGCGAGTCGGCGGTCCGTATACGATTACCGTTACCAAAGACGGCGTGACTGAAAAGCGCGAAGGTGTTTATTTGCAGCTCGCCGAGACGGCAAGCGTGGATGCCAGGCTCGGTGGCGCGACGCAGGCTGTCGAGACCATTGTGGTGACAGGACAGAATATTGGCTCGGATAAGTTCAGTAGTACCGCGATGGGCGCCGGCACCAATATCAGTCGGGCCGAGCTGGATGCATTCGCGTCGATCAAGCGAAATTTACAGGACTATGCGCGTATTGATCCGCGTGTTTCGCAGACGGACAAGGAACGCGGCGAAATTTCGGTTGCCGGCCAAAACAGCCGGTATAACTCGGTCACGGTCGACAGCGTCGCGATTAACGACACCTTCGGCCTCGAGGCCAACGGCCTGCCGACGCTTAAACAACCGATTTCGATCGACGCGATCCAATCGGTACAGGTCAATGTGTCGAACTATGACGTCACGCAAAAGGGCTACACCGGAGCTAACGTCAATGCCGTTACCAAGTCCGGGACCAACGAATTCAAGGGCAGCATTTCCTACGTTTACCGCGATGACAATTGGGTAGGCCAACGTTACAGCCGCGTCAATGATATTTACACCGACGCGCCGAAATTCAAAGAATCCACCAAAGGTTTTACGCTTGGCGGCCCGATCATCAGGGATAAATTATTCTTTTTCGCCGGCTACGAGGAACTGAAGAGTACGCGTGGCGCCCCCGACTTTGGTCCTATCGGCAGTGCCAACAGCACCATTATTGGCATCACGCCATCGGCAATTGCCAGCGCACAGGCGATCGCGAAAAACACTTACAACATCGATATTGGTTCGTCGTCCATTCCGAACGGCACTGAATTGTTGGTCAAGGATTCGCTGCTCAAACTGGACTGGAACGTCAACGCCAACAATCGCGTAAGCCTTCGTTACACCAAAACCGACCAGGCGGAGCCGGTCTTCCCCAACTTTTTCGCAACCCCGTCCACCGCGCTGTCGCTGAGTTCGAATTGGTATACACAGAAAAAAACGATCGAGACCGTGGTGGGCCAGTGGTTTGCCGACTGGACGCCCAATTTTTCGACGGAATTTAAACTCTCCAATCGCGAATATCACAGCGAGCCACAAAATAATTCGACGCTGCCTTTGATTTCACTTAGCTTCACGGGCGCGCTGCCGGCCGGTACACCGACCGGCGTACCTGGCGGAACTCGTAACTTGTTTTCCGGAACCGAGCGCAGTCGCCAGATCAACATTCTCGATATTAAAACCCAGGATGCGTATGCGGGTGCCAACTGGACGCTGGGCGAACATGAGTTGAAGTTTGCCGGCGACTACAGCGCAAATAAGATGTATGACCTGTTCCTGCAGGATGCGAACGGCAATTACACCTTCAACTGCCAGAACAGCAGCGCAACCTACACTTATTCGTTTGGCGCGATCACCTGTGCGACCGCAACCGCCGCCCAGATTGAAGCCGCAGTGCTTGAAAACTTTACCAGAGGGCGCCCGACCACCTACGCCTTAAAGGCACCGCTGCCCGGTAAAGCGCTGAATGACGCTGCCGGCATCATGAATCTCAAAAACTACGGTGCCGCCCTGCAGGACACCTGGACGGTCAATTCAAATTTAACGGTGACGTATGGACTGCGCTTCGACAACCCGGCGACCGGCGATAGACCGGCGTTTAATGCCGCCGCCGCCGCCCCGTTGGTGCCCGGCAACCCAGCAACCAACACCCGGCAGTCGGGCGGTTTCGGCAGGGACAACAGCCAGAGTGTGATCGATGGTGAGTATCTGATCCAGCCACGTGTCGGCTTCAATTACACGTTTGACAGCAAACGACCGATGCAACTGCGTGGCGGCTTTGGCTTGTTTCAAGGCGCGGCCGCAAATGTCTGGTTAATCAATCCTTTCCAGAATACCGGCATTGCAACGGGTGTCGTTGGTTGCGGCGGCGGCAATGCTGCATGTCCTGCAGCAGGCGGCATTTTCCGCGCAGATCCGGCTGCACAAATTTCCAACCTGGGTGTTGCGCCCGCAGGCGACGTGGATTTTCTGGAGAAAGGACTTGGCCAGCCGGCAATCTGGAAGGCCAACCTGGCGTTTGAACATGAACTGCCCTGGTTCGGCGTCGTGGCTGGCCTTGAATTTCTTTACACCCAAACGCAAACAGGCATCTATTACCGCAACCTTAATTTGGGCGCGCCAACGCGTACGGCGGCTAGTGACGGCCGTGATTTGTTCTACACAGCGACGGCTTTAAACCCGGCCTGTTACTCCGCCGCCGGTGTCCGTTCAACCACGGGACCCGTTTGCAGCGTCGACAATCGCACCCGGGCCCTAAGCAATCCGCTTTTTAACAACGTACTGGAGGCAACCAAGACCACCGCAGGCCGCGGCAATCTGGCGACTGTTTCGCTTAGCCGCGCACTGAAAAACGATTGGGGCTGGTCGCTTTCCTACACGTATACCGAAGCAACCGAAGTCAGCGGCCTTACCTCTTCTGTGTCGAACTCGAACTGGGCGGCTCGCGCGGTATTCAGTCCTAACGAAAACACGGCTGCCAATTCGGTCTATCTGGTCAAAGACCGTATCAACGGTACGTTGAACTGGAGACATGCCTTCTTCAAGGATTTCAAAACAGAGATCGGGTTTTTCGCTGAAGGCCGCTCTGGCAAACCGTATAGCTGGACTTTCATCAATGACGCCAACGGCGATGGTCTTGCCGGCAATGATCTAATGTATATCCCCAAGGCACCGGGTTCCGGGGACGTCGTCTTCCTCGGCGATACCGCGACCAATCATGCCGGTGAAGACAAATTCTGGCAGATTGTCAATGCCAACGGTGCCTTGTCACGGGCCAAGGGTGGCGTGACAAAGCGAAATGACAGTTTCTCGCCGTGGACCAACAGTGTTGACATGCGTATCAGCCAGCAGCTTCCGAGCTTCTTCAAAGGGCACAAAGCGACAATCATTTTTGACGTTTTCAACCTGGGCAATCTGCTCAACAAGCGCTGGGGCCGGATTGATGAAATTGGTTTCCAATCCAACGGCGGTCAACCGCGCACGTTTGTGAACTTCGTCGGCCTCGATCCATCCGGTAAATACATCTACAGCGTTGGCAACGTTAGTGATTTCACCACCCGCCAGGTAAATGGCGAATCGCAATGGGCATTGCAGGCGACATTCCGCTACGAGTTCTGAGCCTCGCTCACTTTTCTGCGTTATCAAAACGACCGGTGGCAACACCGGTCGTTTTTGTTTTTGCGGTGAATTGGTACTAATGCGCAAAGGTATAATCTGTGACGTGAAGCAACTTATTCTCGATCTCATTCCGCCGCCGCTGCCTACACTAGATAATTTTGTCACTGGCCGCAACCACGAAGCGCTGAAAACACTGCTGGATGTCGCTGCTGGAGCAGCACCCGCAAAGATAATTTATTTGTGGGGAGCCAAGAGCAGCGGCAAATCGCATCTGCTGCAATCTTTCGCCAAAGCGCCTGATGCAGCTGGATTTTTTGCCGAGCATGCGGGCGTTTTGCCTGAAATGCCGACCTGCTTCGTCATCGATGATGTTCATTTGATGACCGAAGACCGCCAGAGCGGCATTTTCAATCTCATTAATCTGATCAATGCGAGTCATGCCAACCACCTGCTGATTGCCTCTGGAAACGCCGCGCCGCGTGATTTGGACATTCGTCGTGACCTCGCATCGCGATTGGGTCAGTGTCTGGTGTTCCAGCTCTGCCCGCTATCGGATAACGAAAAATCTTCCGCGCTGCAGGCACATGCGCAGACCCGCGGGTTCGCCTTGCGGGAAGACGTGATTGCATACCTGTTGCGCCATTCGCGAAGGGACATGGCATCCCTTATTGGTTTGCTGGACACCCTCGACCAGTATTCGCTTGAAACCGGACGGGAAATCACACTACCGCTGCTGCGCGAGATGGCCCAGCCGCAGCTGCTATGAATCTGGCCCTGTTTGACCTCGATTACACTTTGCTCACTGGTGACAGCGATCATGCCTGGGGAGAGTTTCTCGTCGAAGAAGGTGTGGTGGATCGCGCTGAGTATGGCCGCCGAAACGATTTTTTCTGGGAGCAATATAAAGCGGGTACGCTCGACATTCGTGAATATCTGGCATTCACACTGGCACCGCTCAGCGGAAAAACAGCGGCGGAATTGCGACCCCTGCATCAACGCTACATGGCGGGAAAAATTGAGCCGATGATTAATCCGCAAGCGCTGGCACTGCTGGCCAGTCATGCCGATGATTTATGCGCGATCGTTACCGCCACCAACACTTTTATTACTTCACCTATTGCCGCGCGCTTTCGCGTGCCGCATTTGATCGGCAGTGAGGTGGAGATGATCGATGGCCGTTATACTGGTCGCCCGATCGGGGAACCGTCTTTTCGGGCCGGCAAGGTGACACGGGTAAATCAGTGGCTTGGTGATCTGGGTGCAAAGGATAAAACATTGGCGGATTTCGACCGCAGCTATTTTTACAGTGATTCGCACAATGATCTTGCGCTGATGGAGGCGGTCAGTCATCCGGTCGCGGTTAATCCTGATGACATTCTGCACGCGCACGCTCAATCGCGCGGCTGGCCGATTATTTCGACAAGATAAAAAAACGTGATCAAAAAATTTATTGAAAAAGTATTTGGACCGAAAGCCTTCCGCAAAAAAGTGGTGGCGACAGCGCGTATCTACAAGCGCGACGAGCATGGCATTCGCCGCGAAGAACTTTCGAATGCCGCCATCAGTGTATGTGAAGGACTGCATGGCGCAGGGTACAAGGCGTACGTGGTGGGCGGCGCAGTGAGGGATTTGTTGTTGGGTCGTCATCCGAAGGATTACGACGTCGCCACCGACGCAACGCCAGAACAGGTGCGCAGTGTTTTTCGTCGCGCCCGTATCATCGGTCGCCGTTTCAAGCTGGTGCACGTCATGTTCCGGGACGAGACGGTTGAGGTCTCCACGTTTCGCGCCAATCACCCTGTGGCCAGTGAAGACGAGCAAGATGGCCGCGCCGACGAGCATGGACGGCTGCTGCGCGACAATGTCTACGGCAATCAGGAAGAAGACGCTATCCGGCGCGATTTCACCATGAATGCGCTGTTTTACGATCCGGAATGCGAAGAGGTTTGGGATGTCGTGAACGGTCTTGCCGACATCAAGAAGAAGCGCGTGGTGATGATCGGCGACCCGGCGGCGCGGTACCGCGAAGATCCGGTGCGCATGCTGCGGGCCGCGCGTCTTGCCGCCAAGCTCGGCTTCAGCATCGATGCGGCGACCGAAGCGCCCATCGCCGAATTGGCACCCTTGCTCGATAACGTACCAACCGCGCGGCTGTTCGACGAAATGCAAAAGCTGCTGTTCTCGGGCCATGCGCTCAACGGTATCGAAAAGCTGCGCGTGCTCGGCCTGCACCTGGGCATCTTGCCGATCCTCGACACCCTGTTTGCGGACGCGGGTGCGAAAGCTTTTGTCACGCTCGCGTTGCAACGCACCGACGAGCGCATCGCCGCCGAAAAAGGCGTGTCGCCGCCGTTCCTGTTTGCGGCGCTATTCTGGTGGCCGATGGTGCAGCGCTGCAACGCGCTGGAGGCCAAAGGCGTTCGGCCATTGCAGGCGATGCACGAGGCGATGGATGAAGTGCTGGATGCGCAACGCAAAACGTTGGCAATTCCGCGACGGCTTGATCCGCTCATCAAGGAATTGTGGCTGGCCCAGCCGCGTTTCCAAAATCGTTCCCAGCGGCAGGCGTTCCGCACCCTGACTCATCCGCGCTTCCGGGCAAGCTATGATTTCTACGCACTGCGTGCCGAAGCCGGTGACGCCGATAAAGAAATTGCCACATGGTGGGAGCGCTTTCAGTTTGCCGATGAGCAGGTGCGTGAAGCCATGTTGCTGCCAGAGGAAGAGCCAAAAAATAAAAAGCGCCGCCGCCGAAAGAAAAAAACTGCCGACGGTAGCGAAGCGGCCCCGCCGATTACTGCAGCGTCGTCCAGGGATGCCGCAATATGACGTCTTCGCATGTCAATTTGTCTGCCATGCACTCGACCGTGTTCGTTGCGCTGGGAAGCAATCTGGATCAGCCGGTAATGCATGTCCAGCGCGCGCTGCAGGACCTGGACGGGTTGCCCGAAACAGCGCTGGTGAAAGTCTCAACGTTTTATGAAACTGCACCGGTAGGCATCGAGGAACAGCCG